>CADBRT010000106.1 GCA_902797055.1 uncultured Spirochaetaceae bacterium | reverse complement strand
TGACAAAAACGGTGGCAATGCGAACTCTGGCGACAAGTCCGGTTCAAATGCCGGCGGTGCCCGCATAAGTCAGAACTCAAACGATAAAGAAGATGTAAAAGAAGCTGCTGTAAAGGACAATGTGGAGCGATTCAGCAAGTGGTATTCACCGACGCTCTCTCAGATTCAGAACTGCGGCTATTTCTACACCACACCTGAAATCTGTAAGTTCGACATGATAGAAGGCGAATTCAAAAAGACGTCTGGCTACAATAAGAGCGCATACGGCTTCGTATTCGGATATTCTACTCCCGATGCCCGCGGCTATCTGAAGGATTATATTCGCTTTGAAATCAATGTCGACGGTGAGTATGCCTTGTATACATGGGACGGTAAAACATACACCGACCTTGTGGAAAAGAACAACAAGGGAACTGCCTATTTCTACAAAAGTGATGCTATAAAGAAAGGATACAATACACTCAACACTATCAAAATCCAGCAGGATAAAAATACCTATAGCGTGTATGTTAACGGTAAACTGATACAGAGTGGTATTCAGCCTTTGAAGAAAGGCACAAAAGGTGTCATGGCGTTTTTCAGCGTTGGA
Organism: uncultured Spirochaetaceae bacterium; assembly: GCA_902797055.1. GTDB lineage: Bacteria > Spirochaetota > Spirochaetia > Treponematales > Treponemataceae > Treponema_D. The sequence goes on along the minus strand of CADBRT010000106.1, from coordinate 21,165 downwards.
AAGACGACGCAGGAAAAGCTGCCGCAAGTCCCGGTAAACGTTGCGATGAGAATATCTGACGTTAAGCGAGGGCGCTGATATCTCTCACTGAGGATGTATGAAGTGTAAGCTTTTCGAAGACAAAGAATTTTACGGCAGGCTGATGAGCCTTACGATGCCAATCGTACTGCAAAGCCTCATGCTTGCCGCTGTCGGTGCCGCCGATGCGCTCATGCTCGGCAGCATTGAACAGAACTCCATGGCAGCGGTTTCGCTGGCGACGCAGATTCAGTTCATTCAGAACATGATTCTTTCGTCTATTATAGCGGCGGCTTCTATCCTCGGCGCTCAGTACTGGGGCAAAGGAGATGAGCGGACGCTCAAAGATATCTTTGCGATTTCCCTGCGTCTTTCCATACTAATCGATTTAATTTTCTGGGCACTGTGTTTTTTTACCCCGCGGCTTCTGATGCTGCTATTTACGAAGGATGAAGAACTCATCGCCCATGGCATACACTACCTGCGGATTGCCGGATGGTCATACCTTTTTACGGGGATTTCCCAGAGCTATCTTACCATTATGAAGGTGAGTGAGCACGCAAAGCAGTCTGCAATCGTCAGCACGTTTACTGTTCTGCTGAATATCTTTTTGAATGCGGTGTTCATCTATGGATTGTTCGGTGTACCTGCAATGGGTATACAAGGAGCTGCCATTGCAACACTTATTGCACGTGTTGTGGAACTGGTATGGTCGATTGCCTATTCGTTCAAAAAGACGTATATACACGTGGAAATATGGCGGCTGTTCAGAGTAAATCCTGCACTCAGTATTGATTTTGCAAAATGCATGCTTCCGCTTTTGGGAGCTTCTCTTTTGTGGGGTGTTGGCTTCACGTCATATACAGCGTTTATGGGGCACTTGGGAGCGGATGCTGCCGCTTCCAATTCCGTTGCTTCTGTCGTGCGTGATTTGGTGTGCTGTTTCTGCAACGGCGTTGCAAGCGGGGGAGGCATTCTCGTCGGTAATGAACTCGGTGCGGGGCGTTTGGAGCGTGGCAAGCTGTACGGCGACAGGCTGCTGTGGATTTCCATCCTGCTGGGTGTTGCATCTACTGCAATCATGCTCGTGCTTACTCCGCTGGTCATGAGTTTTGTCAAACTCACTCCCGCCGCGTATTCCCTGCTGCTTGGCATGATGGTGATTATGGCGGTGTATATGATTGGCCGCACCATAAATTCCGTCGTCATAAACGGTATCTTCGCGGCAGGGGGAGACACCATGTTTGATATGTACAGTCTGTTTGCCGCCATGTGGTGTCTTGCCGTTCCGCTCGCCTTTTTGGGAACGTTTGTGTTTCACTGGCCGGTGCTCATCGTCTATGCCTGTACGTGTGTTGACGAAGTCGGTAAAATTCCATGGGTGTTCATTCACTATAAAAAGTATAAGTGGGTTAAGGATTTGACAAAAGATATACAACAGCAGGGAGCGTGAGGCTATGAAAAAAATAGGTGTAGGTCTGATTTTTGTCTGTGCGTTGACGGTTCTGTTTTCTTCATGTGCAAAAGTGAAGGGACGGAAGATTCTGAACGATAAGTTGACGCCGGTAGAGCGCTACGGTGCTTTGAAAGTGGTCGGAACCCAACTGTGCGATCAGAAAGGCAGGCCGGTACAGCTATGCGGCATGAGTTCCCACGGGTTGCAGTGGTACGGTAAGTATGCTAATAAAGATGTCATTAAATGGCTTCGCGATGATTGGAATGCCGACTTATGGCGTGCCGCTCTCTATACCGGTGCCTATGTGACAAACAATTCGCTTGGTTCCAAGGTGATTGATTCCATTGAAGCTGCTGTGGAACTCGGTATGTATGTGATTGTAGACTGGCATGTTCTGACAGAATGCGATCCGCTTTTATATCAAAAACAGGCTGCCGAATTCTTTGAAAAGATTTCATCAACCTATGCAGATGTTCCGAACATCATCTACGAAATCTGTAATGAACCGAACGGAGACAAAGTTTCCTGGGAAAAAAACATCAAACCCTATGCGGAAAAGATAATTCCAATCATACGCAATAACTGCAACAACATAATCGTTGTGGGAAGTCCGACGTGGAGCGGGGACTTGACAGAGGTCATTGCAGACCCTCTTAAATCGCAGACAAATATTATGTACTCGCTGCATTTCTATGCCGGAACACATGGCAAGGAACAAATGCAGCAGATTGTAAACGCAAACAAAAACGGCCTGGCGGTTTTTGTGACGGAGTGGGGCACAACACAAGCGAGCGGGGACGGCGGTGTCTTTGAAAAAGAAACCTTGGAGTGGATGAACTTTCTTGCCGACAACCGTATTTCTTGGGCGAACTGGTCGGTAAATAACAAGGGTGAAGACTCCGGTGTGTTAAAACTCAACAAAGACCCACTTGGCAAAGGTGGTTGGGCTTTGGAGGATTTGCAGCCGTCAGGTGTTTTGGTGCGCTCAATCCTCCGGGGTGAAATAAACTAAAGAGGCACAGCAGCAGGCAATGCCGCGGCGAAAAATGCACGATAAGCTCCCTAAAAGATTCATTGCACTAAATCCATAAAGGGAGTATACTTTTAAGTACTATGAAGAAATTTATCCGATTTATCCTTGTTGGAATTGTGTCTCTGGGGCTTGCCGGTTGTGCGACCTCCAGTACGACATCCGCCGGTTCCGTTGGTGCCGACAGAAACCAGCTTCTTCTCATAGATGAGGCTACGATGGAAGAGAGCGCGAGACAGTCTTATGCACAGGTGCTGCAGGAAGCCCGTTCCGCTGGAACTCTCAATACAAATGCCGCCACCACAGAACGTGTGCGCAACATTGCCCGCCGTCTGATTGCACAGACCGGCACATTCCGTCAGGATGCGCTCGGCTGGGACTGGCAGGTCAATGTCATCACTGATGAAACCGTCAACGCATGGTGTATGCCTGGCGGTAAAATCGTCGTCTACACAGGTATCATCGACAGTTTGAATCTGACTGACGCTCAGCTTGCCGCTGTCATGGGGCACGAGATTTCCCACGCACTGCGCGAGCACAGCCGTGAACAGGCGAGTCAGGACGGACTGCGTCTGCTCGGTGTTTCCATTGTATCAAGCATTGCCGGCTTCGGTGATCTTGGTATGACTGTGCTGGATCTCGCTTCCCAGTATACTTATTCCCTTCCAAACTCCCGCAAGCACGAGACTGAAGCTGACCACATTGGTACAGAGCTTATGGCACGTGCGGGATATGATCCGTATGAAGCGGTGAACGTTTGGAAAAAGATGGAAGACGTGAGCGGTTCAAGTATTCCTGAAATCCTGAGCACGCACCCGTCACACTCAAGCCGTATCAAAGACTTGAAGACCATCGCGGAAAAAGTGTATCCGCTTTACGCTGCGACCCGGAACTAAGCAGGCTCAGAGATCTCCTTCTGATGCGGGAACATTCCCTCCTTTGAACAGAAGCCGTTTGGTGAATACGGCATTCTTGACGTAGAGGCGGACGGTGTTCCCGTTCCACTCAAACTGACCTGTGTACAGGTTGATATCCTTCATGAAATCGTTGTTCACTCGTTTTGAAAGGTTCTTGTCGGGCAGGTTTATAAGGCGGAACGAAGCCTCAAAGAGATACGGAGTCTTGCCACTGAGCACCGTTTTCGTAAAATTTTTCAACCGCACTAAAAGAACCGTCCCGTCCTTTTTCTTCAGTATGAACCAGGGAAACATAGTGCCGACATCGAACATCTCAAGCGTGTCCCCGCTTTCTGAATCCGTCAGATGTGTCCCTAACTGTAAATCTTTGTAGAACCCTGTGAAACTGTTGTGGAAGTGCGGCGGCAGTGTCGCGCCCTCTGTCTGGGAGTCGGGGGCATTGACTGCATCCAGCAGTTTCGTATAATACGTTTCCCTCAGTTCCGTCAATTCCAGTACCGACGGAAATGTCCAGTCTGTGTATGTGGCTATGTCGTTGTAGACAGCGAACGAGGTTGTCATGACATCATTTCCGAATGATGTCATCTGTTTGATTTTCGGGAAGTTGATTTTGTTCAGAAACGTTATGCGCGTTATGAGGTCTGCGAGCCGGTAGCCCCAGCGGGACATGTTTACGCTGTTAAAGGATTTTCTGTTCTCTTCTGTAATGGCGCGCAGTTGTCCGGCAAAGGTTTTGTTCGCCTCTATCTTAGCTTTGATTTCTTCGGCATCCGCCCGTGTGTAGGCGTGGTTCTCCAACAGTACCAGATTGTCGGAAAGCGGGTCTGCGATGCCGAACTGTGCAAGGGAGTTTCCTTGTTTGAGCAGAAACGGGTTGGTGCAGTTCTTTCCGTCTTGTGTCATAAAGAATGTATACGAATGTTTTGCATTGCCGCCTATCAGCAGGTGGGGTTCGTATCCTTCCACCTGTATCTGATAGTAAACTTCTGTTGCTTCGACTGAGAAGGCAAACAGTTTGTGGTGCTTTTCCTTGAATATATCTGTCAGCAGTCCCCTAAACTCCGGTGAGTAGGAGAGCAGCTGATTTTCGTCAAGTTCTGCAGTGATGAAATAGTAGCGTGGGGTTCCGTCTCTGCCTGGATTGTATCGTTTTATGTACGTCCATTTTTCCACAGGATAGACTTTGCATTTAAAAACTTCGTTGCCGTTTTCTAGCGAAAGTGTACAGCGGTCTTCGCTGTCCAGTCCGACGTTTGTTATCCTGCACACGACACCGTCAATGATGCTGTTGTTTCTGTACACGAGTCCTTGATAGTCGGCGACATAGCTTTCCCCCCGTTCCGGGCGGGTGCTGTCCAAGTACTGGTTGTCTTGAATGACAAGCGGGGCTTCCTGAAACTCCCATTTCGTATCGAAAAGCATTTTGTGGTAATAGCCAATGGTGCCGTGTTCATCGGTACCTGCGACCCGCAGCTCCCGGGCGTAGTTTCCCCGTCCCGTCTGGGCAATGCTTATCATCTTGGAGAGGCGCGCTTTTCCTTTGAGAGGAATTTTTACCTGTTTTGCCCAGTCTTCCGACGGCAGTGCCCAGGGCGTATAGTTGGAGATATAATCTTTTCCGGTGGAGCTTTTCGTCAGCTTGTCATAGGTGTACTGGAACCACATGGGGTCACAGCCCATGGTGTCGAAGTCGATGAGCCGGGTGTACATGTTGCCTTTGCTGCCAATGAGAAAGATTGTGTCGCCGGAGACGCTGATGTTTTCGGCAATGAACGTGCCGTTTTCGGGGTTCTGTATGGTGCGGCTGAAATCTGTCGGCAGTCCGCTGTCCGTAAAGCGGATGTGCTGTCCGTCACCGGTGAGGAAGTAGTGGGTTTCCAGTCCCATCGTGCCCCAGTGGTGCTGTATGCCGTAGATGTCCTCATACCACAGGATATCCCTGCGGCGTGTTCCTGAGCTCCAGCCGCGCATGTCCGTCACAAGGTCATTGAGTTTGATGTATTTGTTTTTGGGAAAACCGCTGAGTCGCTGCCAGAAAAAGGTTTTTACCGGAGCGCTGCTGTCGATGAAGCAGTAGTACATGATACCCTGTTCATCGATTGCGTAAATGTTGTCTGCGTCGCAACAGATTTCGCACACTTCTTTTACGGTGGGGAACCAGGCGTTGTCTTTGAGGATGTCGGTGAAAGGAACTCCTGTTTTTAGGAAGAGTTCCCATTTCTTTTCGCCAGGTCTTTTTGCGTAGATTTTACCGTCGCTTAAGACAAACTCAAAGTATTTGCAGTAGGACTGAGTCCTCGTCCTGATGTATACGGTATCCGGAAATTTTCCGCTGACATCTTGGGAAGCCGTGATGTCGTACAAAACCCGCTCTGTTTCTTCTGCTCCAAGGAAACAAGGAAGAAACGCAAGCGTGAAAGACAGTATACAGACGAGAACTTTGTGCATTCTGCCATTATATACAGTGACTGCGTAAAATGCAATTCTTGCCGGCTGGCGTGTGCCGGCAGGGACATTATGCGCTGCGCTCTATTGTTACGCCGGTAAAGGCTTCGATTGCATTGTCCGGATAGCCGTAGTTCTTTGCTGCTTCGTAGTAGTCCTGGGTCAGTTCTGCTTTGCCAGCCTTGATTTCGGCGAACCGGTTTTCCATGTCGGCGAGGTTTTTGAGGTGGTTTAGGAACCACAGGTCAATCTTTGTGACGCTGTTGATTTCTTCGATGCTCATAATACCCCGCTTGATGGCTTGGAAGATGGCGAAAATCCGCTGGTCGGTGCACTCTCCGACGCGCCGTTTTATGTCGCTGTCGCTCTCGTCTATAAAGGCTTTGAGGTTCAGCGAGTTCACGCCGATTTCCGCACCGCGAGCCGCCTTCATGATTGCCATCTCAAAATTGTTTCCAATAGCCATGACTTCTCCGGTTGCCTTCATCTGGGTGCCCAACTTGCGGGCGGCATAGACGAATTTGTCAAACGGGAACTTGGGCATTTTGACGACGACATAGTCCAGCACCGGTTCAAAGCATGCGGCTGTCTTTTTGGTGACGAAATTCGGTATTTCATCGAGATTGTAGCCGATGGCTATCAGCGTGGCGACTTTTGCTATGGGATAGCCTGTCGCTTTCGAAGCAAGTGCTGATGAACGGGAGACGCGGGGGTTTACTTCGATGACAGCGTATTCGAAGCTGTCGGGTTTGAGCGCGAACTGGCAGTTGCAGCCGCCTTCCATTCCGAGCGAACTGATGATGTTGAGCGCTGCGCTTCGGAGCATTTGGTATTCTTTGTCTGAAAGTGTGACGGCAGGGGCGATGACGATGGAATCCCCGGTGTGCACGCCGACCGGATCGAAGTTTTCCATGGAGCAGACGGTCAGCACGTTGCCAGAGTGGTCGCGCATGACTTCAAACTCTATCTCCTTCCAACCGGAAATGCATTTTTCCACGAGAATCTGGTGAATCGGCGAGCGGTGCAGTCCGTTGTGTGCAATCTCGTCCAGTTCTTCATCGTTGCTGACAATGCCGCCACCGGTTCCGCCGAGCGTGAATGCCGGCCGTATGATTGCAGGGAATCCGATGACATTGTGTACGAAGTCAGCGGCATCCTCAAAGGTTGTGACGACTTTTGACGGAATACAGGGTTCCCCGATGGCTTCCATGGTGTCCTTGAACATCTGACGGTCTTCTGCTTTGTCGATGGTCTCCGGCTTTGCGCCAAGCAGTCTGACGTTGTGGCTTTGTAAAAATCCGCTTTTTGCCAGTTCCATACAGAGGGTGAGCCCTGTCTGTCCGCCGAGGGAGGACAGGATACTGTCAGGTTTTTCTTTTTCTATGATTCTCTGTATCGTCTCCGGTATGAGCGGTTCAATGTAGATTTCATCCGCCATGGCATGGTCGGTCATGAGGGTTGCAGGGTTTGAGTTGACGAGGACAACTTCCAATCCCTGCTCTTTGAGCGCTTTGCACGCTTGGCTTCCAGCGTAGTCAAATTCCGCAGCCTGTCCAATGACGATCGGTCCGGAGCCGATAACCATCACTTTATGGATATCTTTGTTCAACGGCATATTCTTTCTTCCTCCCGTTTTTGTTCATACTATCATTTGTGCGGAGATATCTGCAGCGTCTCGGCTGTCTGTCTTTGCTATAGCTGCGTGTAGCGCAACACAAATGCAGGAAAATACCTTTGCAAATAGGTTTGAGACTGTTCTGTTTGATATCTGCAAAGGCATAAGGGGTTCTCCTGCAAAAAAAATGGGGCCAGCATTACTAATGCAGTCCCCATTGACTCAAACACTATAGCATGTTTTGCAGACAATGTGAAGTAGTTTTTTTTCGGTTCAATATTGCACTAGAAAAAAATCCCGCCCACAAAGGACGGGATAGTGTTCATTGCAGGCTATATTGCCGTGCAGCGGTTTATTTTGACAGGTTGTATTGGACACCGACGCCAAACAGCAGTCCGCGGCGTGTCTGGATATCCGTTTCTCTGCTATTTTCCTTTGTCGTCAGTTTCTGGAAGTCGGTCATGAAGCGCAGGTCAAACACAAAGTCCAGCTGATCGTTCATTTTGACACCAACGCTTGTTCCGATGATACCGCCAAGGATAACCTTTGAGTTGATGTTGTAACTGTCGGAATGGCTTCCCCATCCAGTAACTTTGGAGCTTGTATTCAACTTTCCCATCGGGATAGAAAGATACGGTCCAATCTCCGGAGTGATGGAGATGGTTCCGAGGTTGATACGGTAGGTCAGCAGTACTGGCATTTCAAAAGATGTGTATTTAGTGGTAGTTTTGTACGTTATATTGTTTGATTCTCTCTGAAACCGTGTTTGGTTGTAGAGGAATCCGATTTCCGGCTGGATTCCGACGGAACCGGTACCTGAACTGTACAGTCCGAAGTTAGCAAAGGCAAAAGCTCCTCCGCCGAACGCTGCAAACGGCTTCGTGCTGAAATCTCCTGTGGGATCGGACTCACCAGCTATGCTGGTTCCTGCAGGAATATCAAACACACCACGTGCTCCGATTGACACATCCAATGCAAACACCGCGGCGGAGCACAGAAGCGCAGCTGCAACGGCAATAATCTTTTTCATAATAAAATGCCTCCGTAGACAATTGTTTACTTATATTATCTTACCGTTTTATGTTTTTCAATAGTACTAATTAAAAGTTATCGACAGCCACTGCAATGCACTTTAACGCCTTCCCTGATTTGGAAAAAAGAAAACCCTCTTAACCCAGAACACAGGGCTAAGAGGGCGGGAGCAAATGGTGTTAGCTCATTGCTCAAATAAAAGCTGCAACTTCCTCTCTCCGAAAGCCGTCAGCTGTCTTTGCGATGGCTGTGATTGTATAATGACCGACGGGGATAGCAGAAAAAGTGAAGGCAATGCAGATGAAACGAAGATTGCCAGTAGTGAAATTCTCTACATCCTCGAAGGAAACATTTAAAAAAGTAAAGTTTTTAGAGATGTTCCCAAGTCAAATTAACTATAAAATAAGTATCATATATTTGTCAAGAGAAAAATACAGTATAATAGAGATTTTTCTTGTTTTTGTTATTTCTGTCTGTTTAGAATTTTCTGTGTGGCAGACTGCGCTGCAGCATTGGCAATATAGCAGCTGTCAATGCCCCTCTGTGCTAAAACAAGCGGTCTCCGTTGCCGATTGTAAGACAGAGGGAAGGTCTTTTCTCTTTTCTCCGTAGCCCAGTTCAAAGGATGCCTGTATGCCTAGAGTTTATTGTGATACAGTTAAGCGCTCTTCTGTCTGTCTTGCTGTATTTTTGTCTGTTGTAATTGCTGTTTCGTTTACTTCCTGTAAAAAGAAGGAAGTTCCAGCGACAAAAGAGGCGACGTACACGTATCGCGTCACTGGTTCCCAGCCGACGACGTGGAGTCCCACCGACTGCCAGCTCAGCAGCGAAACGCTTGTTTTGGACTACACATGCGAAGGGCTGTATGAGTTTGTGCTCAATGACACCCGTGACGGGTATGATGTGCGCTGCGGCATGGCGACCGCTCTTCCCGTGGACGTTACAAAAGAATTTGCTGGCAAAGACCCGTGGGGTGTTCCGTCTGATGCTTCAAAAGGCTATGCGTGGCGGATTACGCTCCGTGACGACCTCAAATGGGACAACGGTACCCCGATAGATACGTCCACCGTCGAATACTCCATTCAGCAGTTTTTGAACCCGGAGATGAAGAATTACCGCGCTTCTCTGTTCTATGCGGATTCCCTCATCCTTGCGAACGGTGAGGACTACTACAGCGGGACGTGCAGCTGGGACAAAGTTGGTTTTATCAAAAACGACAACTATACGTTTACGCTTGTCCTCAAGACTTCTCTTTCCCCGTTTATGATTTTGTATAACTCAAGCAGCATCATGCTGTTGCGGGAAGATTTGTATGAGGCGAACAAAAAGAAAAGCGGAGATATTGTAAAAAGTTCTTACGGAACGAGTGTAGAAACCTATGCCTCCTACGGCGCGTACAAGGTGACAGAGTTCCAGAGCGATAAATATATGCGTCTGACACGCAATCCTTCATGGCATGGCTGGAAAGATGCAGAAGAACGGGGAGAGTTTCAGACGACGGATATCTACATCCAGTACATTGTGGAACACTCTACCGTCTTGAACCTGTTTTTGCAGGGAAAGGTAGACGGTGTGGGACTCACCGCCACCGATATGGAAAAATACGGCAACAGCGAGTTCCGTATGACGAACCCTCAGCCATACACTTGGAAGTTCAGTTTCAACAGCGACAAAGAATCCCTCCGCAGGGAGAACACCCCCGGTGTGAACCATGTCGCAATTTCCAATAAAAATTTCCGCAAGGGCATTTCCCTTTCCCTTGACCGGCAGAAATACTGCGACACAATAACACCGGGCAGCGACCCTATGTACGGGCTTTTGAACTATTCCTATGTCGCTGTTCCTGAAACCGGAGAACTGTACCGCGATACCGACGAGGCAAAATTCGTGCTTTCCTCGTTGTACGGCATACCTGACATTGACGATATAACAGGGTTGGACATTGCCGCCGCCCGCAAGTGTTTTGCTTTGGCGTGGAAGGAGCTGCTGGATGCGGGGGACATCAGCGCAAGCGATACGTTCGCCATGGATTTTCATGTGTATTCAAGCGCTGAGTCCTATGCGCGCACATCGTCTTTTTTACAGTCCTGCATCGATGAGGGGGTAAAGGGGACTCCGTTTGAAGGGAAAATAACGGTGAACATGGTGGTTGACCAGGACTACTATGAAAATCTCAAGAAGGGCAACGCCGATGTCGCTATGACCAGTTGGGGGGGCAGTTCTTACGACCCTTACGGTCATTTGTGGTGTTATTGTATGCCGGACGTACGGAATGAGTACGGCTTTAATCCGGATACGGAAACCGTTGTCATCAATCTTGACGGCAAAAATATAGAAAAGACTTTCCAGGAGTGGTATCTGGCGTTGTGCAACGGCGAGTATTCCTCTGCTTCCTATGATGTCCGCAACAAAATCCTTGCAAATGTGGAGCTTGCACTGCTTGAGACCTATTGTATGATTCCAGTAAGGAACTTCAATACGAATTCTCTTGTTTCCCAGCGGCTCGTAGAAGGTGCAGATTTCTACGTTAATCCGCTTGTGGAACGCGGAGGAATCCGTTTTCGCACCTACACCATGGACGACGCTGAGTGGGATGCATATTGCAAGGAGAACGGCAATCAGCTGACATACTGACCATGTTGAAATACGTCCTTAAAAGAATTGCGCTCATGTTTGTGAGCCTGTTCGTCATTATGACGATGCTCTTTGTTTTGGTGCGGCTGCTTCCGAATCCTGTGGAAGCGGTTGCCGGTGGCTTTGACCAAGCCTTGCGCGATATGCGTGAGGCTTGGGGGTACAATAAGCCCATCATGGTGCAGTACGGAGTTTTCCTGCGCAAAGTGTTCACTCTCTGGGACTGGGGCTTTTGTACAACGATGGGAACGTTCCTGCAGCCAGTGACACAGTACATAGGTTCCAAGCTGCCTGCCACAATCTATGTGAATGTGATTTCCGTCATTGTTTCGCTGCCATTGGGGATTATCTTCGGCATTGTGGCGGCTGTGTATAAGAACCGATGGCCTGACCATGTGATACAGGTTTTCATCATGGTGTTCATTTCTGTTCCTTCCTTTGTATACGCGTTTATCCTCCAGTATTTTGTGGGGTACCGGCTGGGCTGGTGTCCGCTTGTCTTTCGCGATGGTACCGACTACTTTAGCTGGCCCATGTTCCACAGTGCCATTCTGCCAGTTCTCGCCTTGAGTTTCGGACCGGTGGCAGGCAATATGCGTCTTATTCGCGCGGAGCTGACAGAACAGCTGTCGAGCGAGTACATGCTGCTGGCTCGTACCAAGGGACTTTCCCGCGGTGAAGCGACCGTGCGCCATGCGTTGCGCAATTCCCTCGTACCGCTCATGCCGTCATTTTTGGGGGAGTTCATCGGCATTCTGGGTGGCTCCATGATAATAGAACAGATTTTTGCGGTACCCGGTATCGGACGCACTTATGTTCAGTCTATTGCAGTAAAAGATTACAGCGTATTCATGGCTATCAGCATGTTCTATGTGGTGATTTCGCTGGCTGCAGGCATTGTGGGTGATTTGAGCTACGGCTTCATCGACCCCCGCATCCGCATGGGGGGAGGTAAACAGAATGAACTGTGATGATATTGACAATATCCCCAAAGAGAAATTCGTCTTTGTGCAGAGGGATGACGCTACATTCGCAAAAGATGACAGTGTTCTTGCGGTACCTCCGGCGAGTTATCTGCATGACGCGCTTTCCCGATTTGCCAAGAACCGCGGTTCTGTCATCTGTTTTTTCATCATCTTCGTGCTTTTTTTATATGCTGTTTTTGCACCACTTTTTTCTCCGTTCCGTATCACTGACAAAGACGGATATTATGCGTATGCAACACCCCGGCTGGGCATTCTTTCCGGTACTAGTTTTTGGGATGGCGGGCGTGACCTTGAGGTCAATCTGCAGACCTATCAGTATCTGAGCAATATACCCGGTGCTATCAAAAAGTTCTACGGCACTCGTGAGCTCATGGTAGCGAAACGTCCTCAAACGTGGTACGCACTGCGCGTGGACACCTACGAAAAAGTAGGCTGGGTTAAGCTCACGCTTACTCCTGAACAGTGGGCAAAGGCGAAGGAATGGGAAGCCTCTAACGGTGTACAGTTGTTTTACCCAGTACTCGATGACAAACAGGTAAAAAACAGTGCCTACAAAGGCGATGTGAATGCTTGGTTTCTGACCGATGACAAGGGAGTTGCAAAGAAATCCGCTACGGGGGAACTCACTCCAATTTACGTTTCCAATGAAAAATCTCCAGATGGTTTTGCGTATTATATTCCCCGCATGAACGGAAGTCAGTATGAGGTGCGGGTGCTGTACAAAGAGTGGTACCGCTATCTGCACGGGCGGTATGCGTCTTTCCTGTTCGGCGCAGACATGGCGGGATACGATATCTTTACGCGTCTTGCTCATGGAGCGCGCCTTTCCCTGTTCCTTTCAATCATTGTCTCTGCGATAAATCTGTTGCTGGGAACGGTAATCGGTGCGCTGGAAGGGTATTACGGCGGCTCCTTCGACCTTACCGTGGAACGGATAAAGGACATTATCTGCCAAGTTCCTTCGCAGGTGACTATGGTATTGTTCCAGTTGTATTTGGCTGACAAACTCGGTCCGCTGGTCGCACTGTTCTTTGCGTTTATCTTCTACGGGTGGATTGGAACGTCCAGCACCGTGCGCGCGCAGTTCTACCGTTTTAAAGGACAGGATTACATCAGTGCAAGCAGGACGCTGGGAGCAAAAGATTCTCGTTTGATTTTCAAGCATATCCTGCCGAACGCCATCGGCTTTATCATTACGGCTTCGGTGCTCAAAATTCCGGCGGTGATTTTCAGCGAAGCGAACCTTACGTATCTTGGCATTGTGAATTTGGACAGCGATACAATGACGAGCGTCGGTACAATGCTCAACAGTGCAAAAGATGCTCTTGCCACATACCCGCATACCGTCTTTTTCCCTGCGCTGTTTATTTCCCTGCTGTTGGTGTGCTTCAACGAATTCGGTAACGGACTGCGCGATGCGTTTAATCCGCAGTTGAGGGGGAGCGAAAATGAGTGAACTGGACAATGGCAACCTGCTTGAGATAAAAAATCTTTCCGTTTCGTTCAGGACGAACAAGGGCATGGTGCGGGCTGTACGGAATATTTCCTTTTCACTCAAACGTGGCGAGACGCTCGCTATTGTAGGCGAGTCGGGCAGCGGTAAGTCTGTTACTGCGCGCTCTATATTGGGCATTGAAGCAGCAAACGCGGTGATTGACTCCGGTGAGATTCTGTACAAAGGTAACGACCTTCTTTCCTACAGCGAAAAACAGATGGAAGATGTACGGGGCAGGCAGATTACGATGGTGTTTCAGGACCCCATGTCTTCGCTGGATCCCATCATGAAGATAGGTCCTCAGCTGACGGAGGCAATGCTTTCCACTGCGCGCAAGCGGAAGGACAAGAGCGTTACAAAGGCTTCTGCCAAAGCACGTGCCATACATATTATGGAAGAAGTCGGCATACGCGACGCTGAAAAGCGGTTCGATCAGTATCCGTTTGAATTCTCTGGGGGTATGAGGCAGCGGATTGTCATCGCTATAGCCATTGCTGCAAATCCTGACCTGCTGATTTGCGACGAGCCGACGACCGCCCTTGATGTTACGATACAGGCGCAGATTCTGGAGCTCATCAACACGCTAAAGGAACGGCATGGCATGAGTGTCATATTCATCACGCACGACTTAGGTGTTGTTGCGAATGTCGCCGACCGCATTGCCGTCATGTATGCGGGAAAGATTGTGGAGACAGGAACAGCCGATGACATCTTTTATCGTCCTGCGCATCCGTATACGTGGGCACTACTTTCTTCCATGCCTGATTTGGATACCCGCGATACGCTGGACGCCATTGCGGGCACTCCGCCTAATATGCTTAATCCTCCTGTTGGAGATGCATTCGCGCCGCGCAACAAGTATGCGCTTGCAATCGACTTTGAGCGGGAACCACCGTTGTTCCGTATTTCTGACACACACTATGCCGCCACATGGCTTCTGCACCCCAATGCGCCTCATGTCGATGTGCCGGCAGCTGTTCAGGAGCGGATTGACCGGATGAAGGAACGGGAGGCGTCTTATGGAAAATGATGTGCTTTTGAAAGTTGAGCACTTAAAACAGTACTTCGGCAAAAACGCGTACCGGGCTGTGGACGGAATCAGCTTTGATATAAAAAAGGGTGAAGTGTTCGGACTGGTAGGGGAGTCTGGCTGCGGAAAAACGACGACGGGGCGTTCCATAATAGGGCTGAATCAGATTACCGGCGGCAAAATATGGTTTGACGGAACGCTGGTGAACGCAGGTCCCTTGGAGTTTGAAAACGATATAAAGATTGCCCGTGCCCTTGCAAAGAATGGCGGAATTTCAAAAGAAGATTTTGCAGCGCGTATTGCAAAGAACAAAGACGGGCTTGCCGAAGTAAAACGCTTTAAGAAGCGCGGCGGGTTTGACACTAGAATGCAGATGATATATCAGGATCCGGTGTCCTCTTTGGACCCGCGTATGACGGTGCGTGAAATCATTGCGGAGGGACTCCGCATACAGGGGGAAACTGACGAAACGGTTATTGGTCAGAAAGTAGGTGAGGCGCTTGTCCGCGTCGGCCTTTTGCCTGAATACGCTGACCGGTATCCGCATGAGTTCTCTGGCGGGCAACGGCAGAGAATCGGTATTGCCCGTGCCATCATAATGCGCCCATCGTTGATTATTGCAGACGAAATTGTGAGTGCGCTTGATGTTTCAATTAAAGCACAGGTAATAAATTTGCTCAATGAGTTGCGACGGCAGATGAATTTGACGATTCTGTTCATTGCGCACGACCTGTCCGTGGTGAAATATTTTTCCGACAGAATTGCTGTCATGTACTATGGCAAGATTGTGGAAATGGCTCCGTCTGATGAGCTCTTTGCACATCCCATGCACCCGTATACCCGTGCTCTGTTGTCTGCCATCCCGCTTCCTGACCCCGCATACGAACGACGGCGCAAGCGGTTTGTGTATGATCCCGAGAAAGACCACAACTATTCGAAGGAACTGCCCGTCATGCGTGAAGTAGTTCCCGGTCATTTTGTGCGCTGCAACAAGCCGGAAATGGAATCCTTCCTTGTACAGTATGGAGGCTCAAATGCGTAAGTATGTGCTCTGTATTATTGCTCTGGTTGTCGCTGTTGCTGTTGTGCTATGGGAACGGGCTTCCTTTACCGCATCAGGTGCAGCGTTTACTATTTTTAGACTGTGGTGTGACGGTTGCTTTGTCTCTGCCATCGTGTTTTTGTCCGTCGGCATGATTCTTCTTGTTGAACGGTGGGGAGGGTTTGACAGTTTGTCATATTCCGCAGGTCGTTTGTTTTCCCGCTTTACGCACGGCAGACAGGTTGACGAAGCTGAGGCTTTGGGAGCAGCCGGCGGGGAGTCCTATTTTGACTACACCCGCCGAAAGTCCGAAGAGCGCAAGAACCGCAAGGGCTTTGTTGACTTCCTGATTGTCGGTGCAATTATGCTTGCTTTTTCATTTCTTTTGCTTCTGGCGTGCTGATTTTGTAGTCAAAGAAATCGAAGTCGGCGTATTGATGGTGCCGGAATTCAAATTTATTCGTTGTCAAATTTCTTTCGGATATTGTTAATATCTTCGGTGGTTCCGCCACCCTGGTCGTCAGGGGCTTTGAAGTAACCTTTGTCCACCAACCGCAGGAAGGCAGCCACGACATCACTTGAAAGTTGTGAGCCGTCCACTCCTTTTATTATGGAAACTGCCCGTTCAAAATTCATGCGCTTACGGTAGGGACGGTCGGAGTACATAGCGTCAAAGGTGTCAGCAACCGCGATAATCTTTGCAACCGTAGGTATCTCTTCTCCTTTCAACCCTTTGGGGTATCCTTTCCCGTCTGGACGTTCGTGATGGGCACCCGCTCCGACTGCGAGTTCCGGCAGAATGCTGATGTTCTTGAGTGTCTCATACCCCATGGCAGAATGGGATTTGATTATGTTGTACTCGGAAGTGGTGAGCTTTCCAGGTTTGTTCAGGACTTCCGGCGGTATGCCGACTTTGCCGATGTCGTGCAGCAGGGCTGCATTGTAGTATTTTTCTACACTGTCATTGTCATAGCCCATTTCACGTGCGAGCATGGCGGTGTATTCTGCGACACGGGAAGAGTGTCCGTTCGTGTACTTGTCCTTCATATCGATGATTTTTGCGAACGCTTCGACAATTTCACGAATGAGCTGTCGCTGCTCGTGCTCTTTTTTTTCGAACTGTCTGGTTCTGTGGTCTATCTTCAGCTTTGCGATAAAGCTGATTGTGGCAAAAACAAAGAGAATGCAGAGAATCTGCACCCAGCGGATTTCCTTCGGGGCTTTCTGTTTGATAATCGGTACATCAAGGACTGTGCTGTGCCTGCCGTGAGGATCCAATATCTGCATTGTGAAGTGGTATTCGCCGCCCTTGAGGTTGGTGTACACGACTGGCTCCAGTTTGCTGAAGTGAACGGTATGTGCTTTGTTTTCACTGCCTTCCAGTTTGTACGAAATCAGAGGCGACATCATGGAATAGTTGAATACGTGACCGTGAATGGTAAGTTTCTTAATATCAGATGGTAGTTCTATGGGACCGGAAAGTTTTTGAGGGCATATGAGCAGATTATCTGCAATTATAAATGGAACTTCCATTTTGAAGTCTTCAACGCGTTCGTACGGTTCTTCAATGTTACATTTGACAACTCCAGTGGAAGTCGCTATATATAAATCCCCGCTGTTGCAGTGATGGCTGTAGGAGTTTGAAGTTGCAAGTCCTGGAAGCCCATTTTTTATACCGTAATGGACTGTTACAATTTCCTTGTTTTCAAGAAGATTGTCAATGCTTGCAATGTAAACGCCGTCACTGCTTAGGATCCACAAATCTCCGTTTTTGTTTTCGTATACATCGAAATTATTCGGGTGGGGAAACCCTTTTATTGTTGTCACCCGGTAATCGCTGGTCATATAGGCGAGTGAGTTGCTTGTTACCAGCCAGAGTATATTCTTTGAGGGAGATTTTTTTACCCGCAGTATGACATCAGAGGAAAGACCGTTTCCTGATTGCTGGTGGATGACTTTGTCCGCCTGTATTACGTATAGTCCGCCGCCGTCAGTCCCCACAACCATGTCCCCATTGTTCATTGGAGCTGCGGAAAGCGCTTCCCTGCATTGTGTGAGGATGTTTTCTCCGTAGACCGCCGTCACCTTGCCGCCTTTTATGATGGCGACACCACCTGTGCAGCATGCCATCACCGCTCCGTCTCCACGTTCGCTGACTGAGCGTATACGGTTTGAAGGCATGCCGTCTGCTGTCGTGTATTTTGTGATGATTCCGTTGGCGTAACAGACAAGACCGTTGTCTCCGAACGTACATATCCACAATCTGTCGTAGCTGTCCTTCATCAGGCACCGTATGCGGTCGCCTTCAAACAGTTTGATGAGATCTGTGTCCTTGAATAGAATGCCTGAGGGAGACATCGATTTTTTTATTGGAATTGCCTGTACGAGCGTGTCACCTTTCAAGACTTTGAGCCCGTTGTTGTTGGTTCCAATAAATAGTTTGCCGTCATACAGACAGGTCGCGTTGACGACTTCTTTTGCAAGTCCAGCTTTATCGTATATGTCTGTGAACGGTGTAGGGGTAATTTTCATGACACCCTGCTGGGAAGATGCAAACCACATGTTGCCTATATAGTCAACGGTCATTTCTTCAATGGAAGTGTTCAGCGGAATATCTTTTATAGGAAAGAACGTGTCATTTTTTATGATACCAATGCCGCTGTCTGTGCACAACCAGAGAACGCCGTTTATTATTTTCATGGAATTGATATTGTGAAACGGTGCTATGGACAGTTCCTTCTTTACTTCAAAAGTCTGCCCGAATGTACCGTAAAGCAGTTTTGAACCCGATGTTCCTATGTATATAAATTGGGGATCTTGCGGATCGGGGAGAATATAATGGACATCGGGTATGCCTAACGATTTTGCGCTGTAATAGCCCGATATTTGCAGTCCCCTGACTATAAAGATGTCTCCGTTTCTCGTGGTGCCGATTATTTCATTCCCCCGTCCCGCCTGGATTTTGTGGATATATTCGTCGGTTATCCTCGGGTCTTCTATCATTTTCAGTTTCAATTGGGAGTTTATGACGGCCAGCCCATATGTCGTCGCTATGTAGATGTCTCCGTTTTGGTTTTCTGCTATTGACCGGGCAGACAATGAAAGCAGACCGTCCTTCCTGTTGAACATCCTGATGTCGCCTTTTTCCAGCAGGGCGACTCCGCTGTCGTTGGTTCCAACCCACAATCGTTTTTTGGAGTCCACATACAGGCTGACGACATTGGAAATTCCTGTTGTTGGATTGATTCTCTCAAACGAACTGCCGTCGTAACGGATGAGTCCGTTGTAACTGCCTATCCATATAAAGTTGTCCGAGACTTCGGCAATGGTATTTGCTTCAGAAGTGGGAAGTCCGTTCATATTGTCATAGAGGACTGCTGTACATTTTGCGTTCTTTAGAGAAATGTTTTCTGCTAACCGGTCTGCAACAGATTTTCCCTTTGCTTGAGCAAAAAAAGGTAAAGCGAGAAAAAATAAAACAGCCAAGAGTTTATTTTTCATTTGACGCGCGCTCCCTCTCGATGTTTATTTTTGAATAGATGCAGCCACAGTAGTCCTGCCGGTACAATCCGTATTCCTTAGAGAGTTCCAGACTCCGCAGATAGCCCCCCTTTTTTTTGAAGTCGGAAGCAAGCCAGTGCGGTCCGTCTTCCTGTTCAAGGGCATGTCCTATGGTGTTGAGTTTTTCGGCATCCTTGTACGGACTGATGGACAGCGTTGTCGTTATGAAGTCGAACCCGTTCTCCGCTGCGTAGGCATAGCTTTTTGCAAGTCTGAATGCGTAGCACCGTCTGCACCGTTCTCCTTTTTCGGATTCTGACTGAAGTTCTGGAGTTTCTCGTGCTTTTGTGGCGGAAAAAAAGTCTTCTGTATCGTACGGCGCTTCTACGATGTGTAGTTTTGCTTGGGTTGCAGGAGGAAAGCGTGGCATGAAATCTTTCAATTCGTGAAGCCGGCGTTCGTATTCTTTTTGCGGGTGGATGTTCGGATTATAGTAATAGATGGTGATGACAAAGAAGTTTGCAAGGTATTCCACAACATAGGATGAACACGGTCCGCAGCAGGCATGCAGCAGAAGGGCTGGCTTTGATGTGAGCGATGCGAGCGTTTCATCGCACTCCTTTTCCCATCGTGAAAATCTTCTGGACATTATGGCATTCCTTTCTGATAGATTCTATATCTAAATGAAGTTTCTCCGGCACTGCTCAGTATATCATTTGATATGGGGTTGATACAATAAGTCTGTGCTTGATATATATCGTAGACAAACAAGGGTTAATTTCGGTACAATGTGGCACAAACGTTTTAGTATAGAGGGAACCCATGCCAAAGATTGAAGTCAACGAGAATCTTTTCTTTCACTTATTAGGAACAAAATACGATTACGATACATTGGAAAAAAAGCTGACCTTTGGAAAGGCCGAGCTTGATGAAAAGCCGAACCTTGCAGACCCGGAAGACAAGCGGGTTATAAAGATTGAACTGAACGACACGAACCGCCCGGATTTGTGGTCGACCGGCGGTGTTGCCCGTTGTCTGCGTGAGCATGAGGGGGCTCCTCAGAGTGATTACAGCGGATTCCTTTCTACAAAGGACAAGACTCAGGACAATGGCGGCAGGGAAGTCCTTGTTGATCCCGCCCTTAAAAACATCCGCCCGTATCTCGTTGCTTTCGTCATTTCCGGCAAACCGATTGACGAGCCGATGTTCCTCGACATCATACAGACACAGGAAAAACTCTGTTGGAACTTCGGACGCAAACGGAAGTCCATTTCCATGGGCATCTACCGCAATGCAGATATTCAGTGGCCGGTGCACCAGAAAGCCGGTGACCCGGACAAAGACAGCTTTGAACCGTTGCAGGGTGACGGCAGACAGACTTTGCGGGAGATTGTCCAAAAACACCCGAAGGGAAAAGAATACGGTTGGATTCTCAAAGACTTCGACAAATATCCGCTTCTCACTGATAACAGGGGCGAAGTGCTTTCCATGGCTCCTATCATCAACAGCGCAACGCTCGGACAGGTGCAGGTCGGCGACAGCGACATCCTCGTAGAGCTTACCGGGGATGACGTTGAAAATCTCATGCTGAGCGCAAATATTGTAGCATGTGACTTCTTTGATGCCGGCTACACAATTCTTCCGGTGAAGGTCAAATATGACTACGACACACCGTTTGGACGCGAAGTCGTCACTCCGTACTACTTCCAGCCAACGACAGACGCTCATCTTTCTGCCATAAACAAGAAACTCGGTTCTTCCCTCTCTAAAGAGCAGGTTTTGGACGACCTCAAGCGCATGGGCAACACTGTCACCTGCCGTGATGAAGGCTCTGACGTTGTCTTTACCGTCCATCCGGCTCCGTACCGCAACGACTTCCTGCATGAGGTTGACGTCATAGAAGATGTAATGATTGGTCAGGGGCTTGATTTCTTTGTGCCTGAATCTCCGAACGACTTCACCAT
>CADBRT010000105.1 GCA_902797055.1 uncultured Spirochaetaceae bacterium | reverse complement strand
ACTGCGGGTCAAAATGTCGTCACCGGCGAAAAAATAGGAAAGGTCGGAAGCACAGGAAAGAGCACAGGCCCTCACCTGCATTTCGGAGTATATAAGAACGGACGCGGGGTAAACCCGAACACAGTTCTCGGTTCAAAATAAAATCCGTTTCTTATATTGTTTCACAGGGAATTTCAGTTTACAATTTCCCATTTGCAGTATATAATATATGCAATATGGCAGACTTGCTTTCCGATTCACAGTTCAACGCTTTCCGCGACCTAATTTATAGGACAAGTGGCATTACTTTTTCCGACACAAACCGCTCAATTCTTGACAGCAGACTCAAGGAAAAGCTGAGAGAAAAGCAGATTACTGATGTAGATCAGTACTACAAATTAGTAACAACCAATCAAGATGAATTTAAGAATTTTCTTGACAGTATAACAACGAACCTGACAAGATTCTTTAGGAACCAACCCCATTTTGATGCGCTTATCAACTATGTCATTCCTCATGTTATAGAGGAAAAGAAAAAAACAGGAAGTACGAAAATCCATATATGGAGTGCTGGGTGCTCTACAGGAGAAGAGCCGTACACCATTGCAATGCTGTTAAAAGATAAACTGCCTTCTCCATATTCATTTGATATTGTTGCATCAGATATTTCATTGAAATCCCTCATGGTCGGCAGACAAGGATTTTACGGAAACACTAAGATAACGGGTATTCCGCAAAACTATCTGGACAGATTTTTCATTAAATCACCGGATGGGTATCAAGTTAAGCCGGAAATCAGGTCTACAATAAGTTTTGACTACAATAATCTTGCAAACGATTCCGGAAAAAAAGATTTAGATATTGTTTTCTGCAGAAATGTATTGATATACTTTGACGAGGCTGCTCAGAAAGCTACAATCGACCGTTTCTGGAAAGCAATGGCAAGACACGCATATCTGTTTATTGGGCATTCAGAAAGCTTGTTCGGCATGGATACAAAGTTTAAGTTCCTGAAAACCCAATGGGCATGTTTATACGAAAAAGAAGAATAGAAAGATAACAAAACAAAGGTATTAAGCATGGAAGACATTCAAGTATTGGTATGCGATGATTCTGCATTGATGAGAAATCTTATATCTCGCATGGTTGATTCGACAGAAGGGATGCATACTGTCGGCACTGCAATGAATGGTAAGTTCTGCTTACAGAAGATTCCAACTCTGCAACCAGACATAATTATTCTGGACATAGAAATGCCGGAAATGAACGGTGTTGAATTCCTGAAGGCACGCAAACAGCAGGGAATAGACATACCCGTTGTTGTACTTTCATCCATAGCGACAAAAGGTGCATCAGTCACCATGGAATGTCTGGAACTCGGTGCAAGCGATTTTATCACAAAACCTTCGGGATCCATTTCCAGTAATATAACATCGGTAGAAAGCGGTCTCATTGAACGAATAGCATCATTCGGAAGACGATACGCGATAAAAAAACATAAAGAAGTGTATCCTGTAGACTTCTTTATGCAACAGGCAAAGGTCAAAGAAGTCGAAACCGTTACCAAAAAAGAGGGTGTGACGAAAAAGCTGGATTCAGCCAATATTTCTTCTCCCCATCCTTCTGCATCAGCTTCAAATAGGCCTGCTTATACCCCTACTCTTTTCACTCAAAAGAAAAAAGAGCCGGTAATCATTACTCCTGTACGAAAATCTGGTCCCATTGATATAGTTGCCTTGGGCATTTCAACAGGGGGACCGAATGCTCTGCGAGAAGTCTTTGCTAAGATTGACCCGAAACTGTCAAGACCGATACTGGTCGTCCAGCATATGCCAGCAGGCTTCACTAAGGAATTCGCCGCAAGTTTGGACAGAATCTGCCCGCTCAATGTAAAAGAAGCCGAAGACGGCGACCTCATACATCCGGGGCAAATTTACATCGCTCCGGGCGACAGTCACATAGTTGTTGAAAAATCAACGCTGTGCAATGTCATCCGGCTCTCAAAAGCGGAACTCAGAAATGGACATAGGCCGTCTGCTGATGTACTCTTTGAATCCGTTGCAAAAGTCTACCAGAACAGAGCTCTCGGTGTCATTATGACGGGCATGGGAAGAGACGGTGCTGCTCAACTTGCTGAGATGCGAAAACAGGGAGCATGGACACTTGGGCAGGATGAGAATTCTTCCATAGTATATGGAATGCCGAGAGTCGCATGGGAAATGGGCGGTGTTCAGAAACAGGTAAGCCTAGATAAAATGGCAGATGAAATAAGCCAGATTGTCCGTGAACACGCAAACGGATAGTTTCCTTAATGAACGCACAATTTACTTCTTATCTCACCCGCATTGAAAAGGAAATTGCTATTGCGTTGCCTAGTCAAAGTTCGAAAGACTGGGCGATGATTTCTTTTGGCAAAGAGAGCGGTTGTATCAACGATTCCCACTGGAATGCTCTTGTTGAACCGACAAAAAACTTGATTGATTTGGGCGGAAAACGATGGCGGCCATTGCTTCTCGTCTTGTGTGCTGAAAGCATTTGCCCTCAAAAAATGGATCGTGCGTATCATTTGACACCGCTTGTTGAATTTGTCCATACAGCCAGCCTTATACACGATGACATAGAAGATTCTTCTGACATGAGGCGTGGGAAACCTGCTGCATACATAACATACGGCATGGACACAGCCATCAACGCAGCGTCATGGCTGTATTTTGAAGCAGCAGCCTGCATCGATACGTTGGATGCAGATACAACGACAAAAGAGAAACTGTACGCCTCTTATGCAAGGGAACTAAGACGATTGCATTTAGGACAGGCTATGGACATAACGTGGCACAAGAATGCTGACTTCTGCCCTTCTGTAGATGAATACATCGCAATGGTAAAAAACAAAACGGGAACATTGGCTTCTCTTTCCGCAAAAACCGGGACGCTCATCGCAGGAGCAGATAATGCAGTTGTAGAGCGAGCAGGGAATATTGCAGCAGAAATCGGTGCAGGTTTTCAGATTATAGATGATGTTATAAACCTGACATCGGGAAATCCGGGGAAAAAACGGGGTGACGATATAGTTGAAGGGAAGAAATCACTTCCCGTCCTAATGTTCATGCAAAAATACGGCACTGACTCGAAGGAAGCAAAAATCTTGAGGCAGTGTTTTACCGATGCTCACAACGATGGTATAGACAGTCCTGCGGTAGAAAGGGCTATCGGAATACTATCAGAAAGTAATGTCATCAAAAAATCCCGCGAACAAGGCATAACCTTTATTGATGATGGATGTTCTCTTTTTAAGGAACTCTTTGGAAACGGGAATAATGGTGCCGATAAAATTTCATCATTGTTTTCTTCCATGATTCCTGCTATACTATAGATAGGAGGTAATGCGTATGCTCGAAAACAGTGAAGTACTCAATAACCAAGCAATCGAACTCGCAGCTAAAGGTGAATATACTGAAGCGATAGCATGTTTCAAGCGTGCCATTACGGTAGAAAGGGAGAACTATCTTCTTTGGTTTAACTTGGCTATCACCTACCGGGACGCTGGAGACTTACAGGACGCAAAAAATTGCCTGAAAAAAGCTCATTATATAAATTCTGAAGATGAAGAAGTCATTGAGACACTCGCAAATATCTGCTACTCGATGAATGACATAACCGAGGCTTTCGAATATGTTTCGACGGGCTTAAGTCTCTTTGAAGACAGCTACAGGCTTTGGAATCTATTGGGCGTGCTTTATTTTCATCAGATGGATTATGAAAGTGCAAGCGAGGCTTTTGAGCAGGCTCTTTCCATAAATCCGTACTATTTCGATGCACTATATAATCTCAGGGATGCCTACATTGAAACAGGTAATTCCATTGGTGCCAATGAATGCTCGAAAAAAATGCAGATGATGGGTGTGCATAGGTACACTGGATCTGTATGAATACGAAGGCTGTTGTTATTGCGGTTAATGACGGTTATGCCGAGGTCATTCCGGTTATAAAAGCCGCTTGTGCTACGTGCACGGCCGGGTGTGCCAAACGGGGAAACAGTTTTCCTGTTGCAAATCCAAAAGGCTTTACTTTAAAAAAAGGTATGATGGTTGCCATCACAGCATCTCAAAACAGACGCACATTTGAAGGTATGATTTCTTTATTCATTCCTTTTCTCAGTGCGATTGCGGGATATGTGATTGCAAATTGTTTTACCCCTAACAATAGAAATACAGATGCAGTCAGTGCAATGGCTGTCCTCGGAGCACTGGCTCTTTCATCGTCAATCATAATTTTCTTTACTCACAAAAAGCACAGTATTCCGAAAGGGATAGAAATCGACCATGTTATTGACCAAAACTGATTATCATGGGAAAATAGTTCGTTATGAGTAAATACATTCTTGTCACAAGTGGAGTTTGTTCAAGTCTGGGAAAAGGAGTGGCTTCAAGCGCTATCGGAAGTCTCCTTGAATGCAGCGGTTTGACCATTTCAATGATGAAATGTGACCCGTATATTAATGTTGATGCAGGAACTATAAGCCCTTACCAGCATGGGGAAGTATACGTCACAGAAGATGGAGCAGAAACAGACCTTGATTTAGGGAATTTCAGCCGTTTCACCAGCATAAATATCACAGACAAAAACTGTATATCTATTGGACGTGTATATGAGAATGTTATAAAGAATGAACGTGCCGGCCGCTACAACGGGCGAACAGTACAGGTGATTCCTCATATTACTGATGAAATCAAACGATGTATACGGCATTTGGGAGACACGACAAAAGCCGATGTTGTAATCGTAGAGATTGGCGGTACCGTTGGTGATATTGAAGCTGTCCCCTATCTTGAAGCTGCAAGACAGCTTATACGGGAGATGGGAAAGCACAACGCAATCAGTTTGCATCTTACGCTGATTCCTGTCATTACCGGCGGGGAATTGAAATCAAAACCAACACAGCATTCTGTAAAACAGCTGCAAGAAGTTGGAATCCAGCCGGATATACTGTTGTGCAGATGTGAGGCGCCTGTAGAAGACTCTCTCAAGAGCAAAATAGGACTGTTCTGTAATGTGAATCCAGGAGCCGTATTTGTTTCGCCTGACATCGAAAAAACGATTTACGAACTGCCGGAATTGTTCCACAAACAGGGAATCGATAAAGCGATATTAGAACGTTTGTCTCTTGGAAATAGAACGACAGACATACGGCAGTGGACAGACTTTACGAGCAAGCTGAACAGTCCTCAGGGAACCGTGACAATCGGCATGGTTGGAAAGAAGGACTATCTTGACAACTGCTACAAATCAGTACAAGAGTCTTTGTTCCATGCAGCTGTTACAGGGAACAATGCCACCTTAAAAATTAAAAAAATAGATGCTGAAACTCTTGAAAATACGGAAGACCTGGGAAAAGCTTTTAAAGACGTTGACGGAATTGTTGTTCCAGGAAACTACGGGCAAAGAGGATTCCTTGGTCTATTGGACACTGTAAAATATGCGAGGGAACACCAAATTCCGTATCTTGGAATTGACCTCGGCATGCAGTTGATGGCAATCGATACATCACGCTTTCTATGCAACTGGGAAGATGCCGATACAACGGAGTTCATGCAGAATTCAAAGCATCCGGTTATCAGTCTGCCGGAAGAGCAGACCGGACCGTCGGCAGGAGTGATGAAGTTGGGTGCCAGCCGGATAAATATCGAGGAAAATACAAAATTGTACTCGGTATACAATTCTTCCGATATAGTTGAACGACACCGGTCAAAATATACATTCGATAGACGCTATACGAAGGACATGATTGAACATGGACTGAGCATCAGTGCCCGCTCTGCAGAAGACGATCAAGTAGAAGCCTTTGAATGGAGAAATCACCCCTGGGGAATCGGAGTCCAGTATCATCCAGAATTCGTCAGCAGGCCTACAAAGCCCCACCCTCTTTTCAACGCTTTCATACAGGCAGCTATTTCTTATAGGCAGTCAGAGAACGAATGAGGATGCTGTGTAAATTCTGGAAACTGCTCGTTTCTGTATTAGTACTTATATGCACATCATGTTCCCTCCGATACACAGATACTTCCAGCGGACAGACGAGAATACCAGAATTTACCTTCAACGCAGCATTATTCAAACGATATGAGGATAATGATGTTTCATTTGAATTAGAATCTTCTTGCATCGAACAATATCCCTCCGATGATATAACATACGCGGCAAATGCAGATTTTAAATCCCATGACGCGAAACAGGACTTATCAGGAACATGCAAATTGCTAGGAATCCAAGCAGAGGGAGATATTCTTTATTTTCTTGATGACACCATCATTCAAAATCAGTCTGACAATCTAGGAATTGAGACAAAGTCTCTGAAATGGAACACCGTAACAGCACAGATTGTCTCAGACTGTAATGTATTTACAACTGTCCAAAATAACGGTATGGAAGTTTCAGGGACAGGTTTTTCGGCTGACAGCACAACTAACGAATACAAATTTACAAGTATGGTCAATGGAAAAATTGAAACAGAATCATTTCCAGAAGGCAATCATGAATAAAATACACATACTACAGCACATTTTCTGCCGGTTGGTTATTACCATCTTCCTTATTCAAAGCATTTCCGCTGAAAAAATCCTGTTCAGGGCGGACAGTATGACGGGAAACACTGGTGACGCTACGAGTAAAGCGACACTTTTGGGAAATGCTAATATAACAACAGAAACCATGGAGATCTTTGCTGATAAAATAGAACTTTCCGGCGACAACTACCGATATGTAAAGGCGACAGGAAATGTCAGCGGTTCTAATAATGAAAAAAAAATTGATTTCACATGCGGTGAACTTCTCTATGACAGAAAGAACAAGTATGCAACAATGCAGGAATCAGTGCATTTGGTTGATAAAAAAAATGAAACAGTAGCAAACGCAGAACTCATGGATTATGATGAGAACCATGACACCGTAGTAATGCAGATAAGTGTTGCCATGCAACAAAAGGACAATATATGTTCAAGTTCGTATGCCATATACAATACGGAATCCCGTTTGCTCTTTCTCAGCGGAAACCCTCAGTTGACACAAGGAAAGGATACGTTCCGTGCACAGGATATAACATTAAATCTTGATACAAACGAAGTAACGCTGGACGGCAGAGTCAGAGGAACAGTTTCTTCAAAGGACAACTAAAAGGGGACGAGTCACCATGAATCCAGAAAGCAATAAAAAACATTTGCTGCAAGTTTCTTCTTTATTCAAACAATTTGGTAAAAAACAGGTTGTCAGAGGTGTTGATTTTTCCATGCAGACAGGGGAGGTACTTGGACTACTCGGCCCTAACGGAGCAGGAAAGACAACCACTTTCTATATGATTGTAGGATTCTACAAACCAAGCAGCGGAGAAATCCTGCTTGATAATGAAAGAATAACAAAACTGCCAATGTACAAACGCGCATCAATGGGCATTTCCTATTTACCACAAGAGCCTTCAGTCTTTCGCAAACTTACCGTAGAAGAAAATATCTGGTCAATATTGGAAACAAGGAAGGATTTGACAAACGCACAAAAGAAGGAACAACTTGAACAGCTTATCGAAGATTTCAGTATCGAGCGAATCAGAAAACAGCAGGCATATACTCTGTCTGGAGGAGAACGGCGCAGAACAGAAATCGCACGTTCTCTCGCCATCCAGCCAAAATTCCTTTTACTCGACGAACCGTTTGCAGGCATTGATCCGATAGCGGTTGCAGACATAAAGCACCTTGTTTCTCAGTTGGCAAAAAGAGGTATCGGTGTCCTCATAACAGACCACAATGTCAGGGATACTTTGGAAATAACAGACCGGGCGATTATAATCTCTTCAGGTCAGATAATGATACAGGGAAAACGAGAAGAAATCCTTTCATCGGAAATCGCCAGAAATATTTATCTAGGAAAAGATTTCGAAATGTAAAAGAAAACTGCCCTGGAAAAAGAGGCCACTGAAAAAGTCCTAAGAAGTTAGAAATTTACAAACACCTTTCAAAAGATATAAAATTCTTTTGGATGGTGTTTTTTATGTTAAATACGCAGCAGAAACTTAACTTTAGTCCGCATACAATTCTGTATGACAAACTGATACCTAGGAATCATCCTTTCAGAAAAATAAACGAACTTGTTGACTTCTCGTTTATTCGGAAAAAATTAAAATTGAAATATGTTGAAAAAAACGGAAGACCTGCAGAAGATCCAGAACGAATGTTCAAACACCTTCTGCTTAAAAGCTGATGCCTTCCCAAAACAAGGAAGACTCAATTGAAAAAGAAGTCGGGTATTGTGAAAAACTGGTAAAAATTGTTGAAGAAATGCTTGTCATGCCAAATCTTCCAACTGCAAAAGAAAAACTGAATTTGCTAAAAGAGACGATGGAAGACACTAAAGTCGAATACAAAACAAAAGACACGTCATTCTTCGGCTATAAGACACATATTGCGATGACTCCCGAAAGAAAAATCTGCGTCGCGACCGTTACAAGCGCTGATGTGATGTAGTGTAAGGCAAGAGAACTTACAGAAAGAAAAACTGTACAGGGAAGAAAGAAGCAAAACGAAAATCAGGTTATGTGCTATTACTTTGACGTCAATAAATAATGTACACGGCTACGACATTTCTGTCGGCAATGGACTTTACAGAACCAAAACTCAGGGAGCATGTGCAATTTTTGTCACGAATTTTAAGCAGACTACGCTTCTTATAAATATTAAGGTTCAAAAAGAACAAAAGATGGACTAAAGAATAAAGAAAAAAAGGCAAGCTTGCGACATATTACAAACTTGCCTTTTTTAGTCTATAATAACCCGCTCGTAAAAACGTGAGGTTTTTCAGTGACCTCTTAAAAAAGGGCGGTTTATTCTAGCATAAAAAAATATTATGCCTGTTCCTGAGCTGGCTGTGTCTCGGCAGTTGCCTTCTTTGCAAGTTTTGCATCTTTTCTAGCAACATTTTTTAAATGTGCTTTGCAAACCTTACAAATCTTAACCTTCTTTCCGTCGACATCCTGCTCATAAAGAATCTTAACCTGATCTTTTCCGCAAATTGCGCATTTTCCACGACCATGATTAGGTTCTTTGCGTATTCCTGTACCGCGATGTGATTTTGACATACCTTACTCCTTCACAGACTCTGCCTTTTTATCAGCCTTAGCAGAAACAGCATCCTCATTTTCAGGAAGTTTATAATCAACCAGTTCCAAAATCACGACATCAGCAGCATCGCCCTGACGGAAGCCCATCTTGAGGATACGTGTGTATCCACCTTTGCGCTCCTTCATGCGAGGTCCAATATCGGTGAAAAGTTTATTCAGAACTTTTTCATCAGCGATAAACTTTGCAACAATTCTTCTATTGTGCACACTGTCCACTTTCGCACGGGTAATGAATTTCTCTGCAGCCTTCCGTACTTCAAGAGCTTTTGCTTTTGTAGTCGTTACACGCTCATATCTCAAAAGAGAGGTCACCATATTACGTGACATAGCGCGACGATGGGCCGATGTACGTGAAAGTGGATTAAATCCTTTCATGTGGTTCATTCGTTCTCATCCTTATCTTTACGTAAGTTTACATCCTTGAGGTGACTATAATCTGTCATTCCCAAAGTCAGACCGTGTTCTTCCAGTTTTGTCTTAATTTCTTCAAGACTTTTCTTACCGAAGTTACGAGTCTTAGTGATGTCTTCTTCCGTCTTCTTGGTCAATTCACCAATTGTATGAATATTAGCATTCTTGAGGCAATTTGAACTTCTTACAGAAAGCTCCAACTCTTCAACAGGAGTGTTGAGCAATTTATGTATAAATTCATCACCTTCATCCAAGTCCTCAGCACCGGAATATTCGTCCTCATTGAAATTAACAAAGATTGCGAAATAATCTTTAGCAATCTTTGCCGCCTCAGCGAGAGCATCTTCCGGTTTTATTGTGCCATCGGTCCAGATCTCAAGAATCAGTTTGTCGTAGTCGTTTCGCTGACCTACACGGCAAGGTTCAATTGAATATTTAACCTTAGGTACAGGTGTAAAGATACAGTCCATCGGAAGGGTACCAACCACTTCGATGTAGTGTTCATTTACCTCCGCAGGAACATATCCTCTACCCAAATCAACCTGAACCTCAAACTCAAGACGGGCACCTTCCATCATAGTAAAGATGTCCATCCCTTTTGTCATGATTTCAAGCTGACCAGGTTTCTCAAAGTCATCACTTTTTACAGTTCCAGGACCTTTGAATTCAAAGAGTATTGTATCCTGTTCAACATCCCGCGGCAAACGCAAACGAATCTGTTTCAAGCTATTCAAGACTTCCAACGTATCCTCAGAGATATTTGGAATAGCCTCAAACTCACTGGAAATAACATGAGGAACACCATCTGCATCATATGACGTAATCCGTACAGACGCAATCGCGTATCCCTGAATTGAAGAGAGGAGAACTCTGCGAAGTGTATTACCTACAGTAGTTCCAAACCCCGGTTCAAACGGATAAGCGGTAAACTTTCCGTAATTCGGATTTGTCTCGAGATGCTCAAATGTAATTCCCTTCGGTTTTTTGAAACCTTTAAGCAGATTTTTGCGAGCCATCAGAACTCCTTATTATTTGGAATAGAGCTCGACTACGAGCTGTTCCTTCACATCAGCGAGATCAGTTACTTCCTCACGGCGCGGATACTGAACGAAAGTACCTTTTACGGCATCCTCATCTACAGTAAGCCATGGAGATACACCTGACTTGGAAACTTCTTTCAGTCCATCCTGAACAAGTGCAAGCTTCTTGCTTCTTTCCTTCACTTCTACAACATCCCCCGGCTTAATCTGATAGCTAGGGATATTGACAATTTTGCCATTGACAGTTACATGCCTGTGAAGAACGAGCTGACGAGCCTGACTCCTGCTGACAGCGAAGTGCAATCTAAATGCAACATTGTCAAGGCGACTTTCGAGAAGGCGAATAAGATTTTCACCAGTTACCCCAGGCATACGAAGAGCATGTTCAAATGTAAGATGGAACTGCTTTTCAGCCATTCCGTACATACGCTTAATCTTCTGCTTTTCACGGAGCTGAGTCCCATACTCACTTCTCTTTCCTGTTCTTCCCTTAGGATCTTTTCCAGGAGCAGCTCTCTTTTTATTTATTGGGCATTTATCACTCTTGCAGCGATCACCCTTAAGAAACAATTTTTTCTGTTCTGTTCTGCAAAGTCTGCAGACTGGACCAGTATATCTTGCCATATCGAAATCTTCTCCTTACATTCTGCGTGTCTTGCGAGGACGACAGCCATTATGAGGAATCGGAGTTACATCTGAAATAGACTTAACTTTCAATCCCAAGGTTCCAAGAACGCGAATTGCATTCTCTCTTCCGATACCTGGTCCCTTCACAAACACATGAACTTCACGAAGTCCATAACTGGAAGCTTTCTGAACTGCAGATTCACAAACTGACTGAGCAGCAAACGGAGTTGATTTCTTCGCGCCACGGAAGCCAAGTCCACCTGAGGAAGCCCAAGCAATGGCGTTCCCCCTCAAATCTGTTATAGTAACAATAGTGTTGTTGAAGCTTGCCTGAATGTAGACATTTCCTTCGTAAACACTCTTCTTTTCTTTTCTTTTCTTTACGGTTGCCATCAAATACCTCCGCCTTACGCCTTCTTCTTATTCGCAACAGTCTTCTTTTTACCTTTGCGAGTACGAGAATTTGTACGAGTACGCTGTCCACGAACAGGCAACCCTTTGGCATGACGAGAACCACGATAACTTCCAATATCAATCAAGCGCTTGATATTCAAACCGATTTCAGAACGCAAGCGTCCTTCTGTCTTGTAGTTATCATCAATATCCTTGCGAACTGTTGCCAACTCATCTTCTGAAAGATCGTTAATCATCCTATTGGGATCAATCTTTGTGCGCTCACAGATTTTATTAGCTGCAGAACGGCCAATGCCATAGATATAAGTCAATGCAATATTGACATGCTTATTAGGAAGATCAACTCCTGCAATTCGAGCCATCTATTACTCCTCAACCCTGTCTCTGCTTGTGTTTTGGATTAGAACAGATGATACGGACAACACCGTGACGTCTGATAACCTTGCACTTGTCGCAAATAGGCTTTACGCTGGTTCGTACTTTCATAAAAAGTCCCCCTGACAAAATATGTATACTAGTATATATATATACAGTGCCGAATCATGGCAATTCGCTATGAATTACAACCCGACACTTCCCTCCAGTGATATGGTGAGATAGTATAGCATATTTTATCTAATTTAATCTAGACCTTTTTATAAGAAATCCTTATAAATTAAAGACTTCTCGGTCTAATTCCCTTCTTTGTAAATCCATCGTGATGATGCATCTTAAGAAGAGCCTCAACCTGTGACATTGTATCAAGGTCAACACCAACCAAAATCAAAAGCGAGGTACCTCCCATCAACATTGCAATTGATGTGGGGAATTTGAAAATGATTTGAACAATTGTTGGCAATACCGCAATAACGGCAAGATACAGTGAACCAGGAAGAATCAGACGGTTCAAAACCCTCTGAAGATATTCCTCTGTCTTGTCTGTTCTGATACCAGGGATAGAGCCCCCGTTCTCACGTATATTCTTTGCGATTTCGGTGGGGTTCAGGGTTACCTGAGTGTAGAAGTATGCAAAGAAAATTATCAACAAGACTTCGATAACATTATACAAGACACCAAGTGGATTCAGAGCAGCGGAAACTTTCATAAGCCATGTCGCACGGCCGGAAAGGCTAGTCGCAATCTGAAGCGGGAATGTCAGGAACGCAGATGCAAAAATAATAGGGATAACTCCTGACGGATTAATCTTGAACGGAATGTATGTATTCTGTCCGCTGTACATACGGCGTCCAACAACACGCTTTGCATAGTGCACGGCAATCTTTCGTTCTCCAGACTGCTCATACACAACAAGCGCGATGATAGCCACATACATAAAAAGAGAGAACACAACAAGGACAATGTTAATATCCCCGTTGCTGACGTTCTTCCCAAGTTCATAGACCGCACTTGGTATACGCGCTACGATACCGGCAAAAATCAGCATTGAAATGCCATTACCGATACCATGTGCAGTAATCTGATCGCCCAACCACACGGTAATCATTGATCCAGTTGTAACCGTGAGGACAGCCAACAGATTGAAATAGACCTTATTGTCAAAAATAATTGCACCAGGCTGCTGTTGGTTGATAGCCTCAGCGTAAACAGTGAGCGCAACGGACTGAATCAAGCACACAAAAATGGTACCGACTCTCGTCCACCACGCCACACGCTGCTGCCCACCTTCTTCCTGAGCAATCTTTTTGAGTGACGGGAATATGACCAGTGCAAGCTGCATGATAATCTGTGTTGAGATGTAAGGCATTACGCCCAACATAAACACAGAAAACCGCTCGAATGCACCACCCGCAAAAAAGTCCATGTAACTGGCAAACGCGCTCTCTGCACCACTTGCAAGATTATTGAAATACTGCAACAGCAAAGTTGCATCGATGCCTGGTATCGTCAAAACACTACCAAGACGAAATACTGCAAGAATGAGCAAAGTGAAGAGCATCCTGTCACGGAGCTCTTTAACCTTGAACATGTTTACCACAGGATTGTTTGCCATTTGTCACTCCAACGATCCTTAGTCCTTTTTTTCACTCTTCTGAGAATCAGAATCGGTAGAAGGAACAGAAACTGAACCGCCAGCCTTTTCAATCTTCTCTTTTGCAGAAGCGGAAACTTTGTCAACACTGACAGTGACTTTCTTTGTCAAATCACCGTCTCCCAAAACCTTGACAAGAGAGGAAGCTTTGTTCAAAAGCCCCTTCTTGACCAAAGAAACGCGGTCAACAGTTTCTCCATCAGCATATTTAGCTTCGATGTCCCGGAGATTGATAACCTCATACTCCTTCTTAAAAGGATAGTTAGAGAATCCTCTCTGAGCGATTCTGCGGTATAAAGGCATCTGTCCGCCTTCAAATCCGACATAAGTCTTTCCACCGGAACGAGACTGCTGTCCTTTGTTTCCGCGACCTGCAGTCGTACCACGTCCGGAAGATGAACCACGTCCTACTCTGCGTTTTGCCTTATGTGCTCCTTCTGGAACATGCAATGTAAAATCTGACATCAGTCAATCTCCTCGCACTTCACCAAATGACTTACGGCCTTAACCATTCCACGTACAGCAGGAGTATCATCATGCTCAACAACTGAATTAATTTTCTTAAGACCAAGACTTCTGACAGTCAGCCGCTTGTCCGGCTTCTGACCGATAACGCTTTTCACAAGCTCAATGCGCAATTTTTTTGCCATAATCAGCCCCACATCTCGTTGAGAGACTTGCCGCGGTTATCAGCAACCTTCTTTGCATCCATCATCTGAGTAACAGCATCGAATGTTGCTCTGACAACGTTTACAGATGTCCTTGAGCCCTGAGACTTTGAAATAACATCAGTAACACCTGCAGCATCCATAACAGCTCTAACAGGACCGCCAGCCTTCACTCCAGTACCTGGACATGCAGGCTTCAGCAAAACCTCAGAGCTCTTGTATTTTCCAATAACTTCATGAGGAATGGTTCCATTCTTCACAGGGACAGAAGTCATGTTGGCACGAGCCTTTTCGAGACTCTTTCTGATAGCCTCAGTGACATCGTTTGCCTTTCCGAAACCGAATCCAATCTTGCCTTTCTGGTCACCAACGACAGTCAATGCTGAAAAAGCAGCTCTGCGACCACCTTTTACAGTCTTTGATGTACGATTGAGCTTAACCAACTTCTCTACGTACTCATCAGAAGGCTTTCTATCTCTATTGTTCTGGCGTTCCATAGCCTCTCCTAGAATTCAATCCCGGCTTTGCGGGTAGCATCTGCGAGAGCCTTTACGACACCATGATACAGATATCCATTACGGTCAAACACTACTTTTGTAATGTTTTTATCCTTCAGGCGTGCACCAAAAGCCTCACCCAACTTTGTTGCGCTCTCAACATTAGCCTTGAGTTCAACAAATTCCTTTTCCAGCGTTGAGATGGCAGCAAGAGTTCTGCCCTCATCATCATTTATGACCTGCACATAAAGGTTACGACCACTTCTGAACACAGTCATGCGCGGGCGCTCTGCCGTTCCATACACAGACTTACGAATATGAATCTTTCTATGCAGACGTCTTCTCTGTTTATCACTAAGCTTCTTAAACATAACGCGTCCCCTTATTTAACGCCAGTCTTTCCGACCTTGCGTCTTATAACCTCAGTCTCATAACGGATTCCCTTGCCCTTATAAGGCTCAGGACCACGGAGCTTTCTGATGTCCGCGCTGAATTCACCAACTTTCTGCTTGTCGATACCGGAAATAGTGACTTTTCCTTCCTTATCAGCGGTTACGGTAAGACCATCGGGAATGACCGCAATGAAATCATTGGAGTAACCAAGGTTCATGACAAGCATCTTTCCCTGCACTTCTGCACGGTAACCGACACCTGTGATGACGAGAGTCTTAGAGAACCCCTGAGTCACACCAACGACCATATTATGAATAAGATTCCTGTACAGACCATGTGCAGCATTGGCATCTTTTGATTCCACAGCTGGAGATACAAGAACCTCAGTTCCTTTTACTTCAACCTTCACAAGATTATTGTAATCCTGCTTCAATTCACCCTTTGGACCTTTTACAGTCACCAGATTGTTTGCAACATTTACTGTTACACCTGCCGGGATGGTGACAGGAAGCTTTCCTATTTTGGACATAGTTTTCTCCTTACCAAACCTTGCAGATAAGCTCGCCGCCAACCATCTTTTCAGATGCTTTTCTACCGGTTGTTACACCAGTTGACGTTGAAACTATCAATGTACCGTATCCGTTGAAAACACGGGGCAATTCTCTATATCCTGAATAAACGCGGCGCCCTGGAGTAGAAATCTTCTTCATTCCATGGATAACTGATTCATTCGCGTCATCATATTTCATAAAGATGCGGATAATGCTGTGTCCATTATCATCCTGAACTTTCTTGAAATTCTTGATATACCCTTCGGTCTTCAAGATTTTTACAATCTCAAGTTTCATCTTGGATGCAGGAACATCAACCTTCTCGTGACGAGCCTTTGCCGCATTCTGGACTTTTGCAAGCATATCTGCTACTGGATCTGAAGCTGCCATTTATATTCTCCTGTCACTACCAAGATGATTTT
>CADBRT010000104.1 GCA_902797055.1 uncultured Spirochaetaceae bacterium | reverse complement strand
GCTGTAATATACGCGGGGAGCTTCGCTGTAAATAATGGCTTCCCCTTCAAAATGACGGAAAGCGGGTGCGTTGTATCTTGCCCGACGCACGAAAAACTATCGAACAAAGCATAAAAGTCTGGTATAATAAAACGCAGGAGTTTTTTGCCTATGCCGTATGAAGTTTTGGAAAAACAAATTCGCGCTCTCCCCGAAGCTGCCCAGCAGGAGGTCGCGCATTATGTGGCATATCTTTTTTCTATTTACATGGAAAAGCCGAAAAATGAGGGCGTTACGAAACGTGTAAATGCATTTTTAAAAGAAAATCCGACTGCGTTTGACGAATTTGAGCCGGTCAGGAAAGCCGGTCTTGAAGCAATAAGGGAGCTTACAAAAAATGATACGTGGTGAGGTCTGGTGGGTTGATTTTGGAATTCCTTTTGGAAGTGAACCTGGACGCAGGAGACCATCAATCATAGTTCAGAGCAACTTGTTCAACCGGACAGAAATGCACACAACAATAGTCATTCCGCATACCACAAATCTGCGGCTTGCCGATTTTCCGGGAAACATGCTTCTTTCTGCTGACGATACAGGACTTCCTCAGAATTCAGTAGCCGTAACTCCGCAAATAAGCGTTATCGACAGGGCTCGCCTTGTGGAAAAAGTCTGTGTCCTTCCTGATTACATAATGCATGAGTGCGCAAAAAATATAAAACTTCTTCTTGATTATAGAATAATATTTTTATGACCTTCGCAAAGCCCATCAGTCCAACGACAAGGCTATAATATACGCGGGGAGCTTCGCTGTAATATACGCGGGGAGCTTCGCTGTAATATACGCGGGGAGCTTCGCTGTAAACCCCGTCAGCAAAACACCATGGAGACAAACATACCATGAGCAAACAAGCAGTCATTTCCAAAACACTTACCTGCATCAAAATCTCTCTTGCAGCAATTCTGGCGATTATCCTCGCGAATGCCATTCGCCTTGATTTCTCTGTCTCCGCCGGCATCGTTGCAATTCTTTCCGTTCAACCGACAAAAAAAGAGACGGTCAAGACAGCCACCGTCCGATTCTTGGCATTCATATCCGCCATGATCATTTCCTTCCTGTGCTACCGGTTCCTCGGTTTTACCTATACGGCTTTTTTTGTCTATCTTGTGGCTTTTATCATCCTCTGTCAGGTTTTCGGCTGGTACTCCGCAATGGCTCCGGATTCAGTGCTTATCTCCCATTTTCTGACACTCCAAGCGTTCGGTCTGGGTGAAATACGAAATGAATGCCTGCTGTTTATCATTGGTGTCGGCTTCGGTGGCTTCTCCAACATATTTCTTCACAAAGAAGTCGATGTCATTGAACGCTTGAAAACTGAATCCGATAACCTGATAAAACAAGTGCTGTTCCGTATGAGCGAGCGGATTCTCAACGTCCAACTCGCAGACTACGACGGCAGCTGCTTCACAACGCTGGAAAAATCGCTGTATACGGCAAAAAAACAAGCGGAGCGTAATTTCAACAACCAGTTCGGCAAAAAAGATACCTATGACACCGAGTACATACAGATGCGGGAACAGCAGACGAGAATACTCCGGCAGATGTTCGGCACGCTCAAAAATATTACAACGGTACCGTTTACCGCAGAGATAATTGCGGAGTTCTTTGCAAAGGTTTCCGTGCAATACCACCGCGACAACGATGTGCAGGATCTGCTTCGTGAGCTGGATGACATCAGGACTGAAATGAAAAAACAGCAGCTGCCTGTGGAACGAGGAGAATTCGAAGACCGCGCATATCTTTTCATGTTGCTCAATCAACTGCATGACTTTCTCGCAATAAAAAACACCTTCGCGCTCTCCCACACCGCACAGCAGGGAGCGAGCGGCGGACTATAGCACTTTGCGCCTGCCTGTGCTACACTGGGACAAACCACATCACAACGGAGGAATCTATGTTTACACAGTATCAGCTTCCCTACGACTACAATGCGCTGGAGCCTGTCATCGACGCGTCCACCATGGAAACGCACCACG
This sequence comes from uncultured Spirochaetaceae bacterium, assembly GCA_902797055.1. GTDB lineage: Bacteria > Spirochaetota > Spirochaetia > Treponematales > Treponemataceae > Treponema_D. The sequence goes on along the minus strand of CADBRT010000104.1, from coordinate 5,471 downwards.
GCAAGCACCATGCCGCATACACAAAGGCATTGAATGAACTGGCACAGAAAGCCGGGGTCGCAGACCGGGACATCGTGGATGTGCTATCGTCTTTGGACAGCATCGGGGATGCCACGCTGAGGAACGGAATCAAAAACAACGGCGGGGGATTCTACAACCACAACCTGTATTTTTCAGTCATGACACCGAACACGGGAGGACAGCCGTCCGGCGAACTCGCCGACAAAATCACGCAGACCTTCGGCAGTTTTGATTCATTCAAAGAAAAGATTTCCAGTCTTGCCGTCACGCAGTTCGGCTCCGGGTGGGCATGGCTGTCCGTTGCACCGGACAAAAGCCTTGTGCTGAGCCAGAGCGCGAACCAGGACAACCCCATCAGTCTGGGAACCGGGTGCACGCCGATCTTCTGCATTGATGTCTGGGAACATGCCTACTACCTCAAATTCAAGAATCTGAGAGCCGCATATATTGCGGAATTCTTCAATGTAGTTGACTGGAACAAAGTGGCGGAACTGTACCGCGCCGCAGTACAGTAAGAGCGCCGTCACTACTCTAGTTCTTTCGTCCTGTTCGCAGCCTCAATGACTTCCGAGCCGAGCGGGACGAACGGATACTTTGCAGCAAGTGCCGTGGAGGCATCCGCGGCATTCCCGCCGGATACCTCCATAGCGTCCTGATAGTCTTTCAGAAATTCCGCATACGGCACTTCAAACGTCTCTTTGTTTTCCTGAGCCACATCCGTTATTATCCACCGTTTGTTGCGGTATGTAAGCGTAAGCGTATCTTCCCGCCAGACCGCAGAAAGCGTGTCATCCGTCGTATTCGTTGTTATGTTATACAAAAAGAAATACGTCACCGTCACCGTCTTTTTGTCACCTTCCTTTAAGGGAAGGCCTCCCGATGTCGTGACAGGCTTCGGGAAGTCTTTTTTGAGCGGAGCGGAAAAATAAACATCTTTCTTGCTGAAACCGATGTAAAACTGCGATATGCCGTACATGCTGTAGCTGCCGTCGTAGTTGAAGTTGAACCATTCCCCCGGAGAAACAGATTTGAATTTGAAATCCATCGCGGAACGCTGCTTCATCGTGACAAAGTACGCGCTCATGGAATCAATCATATTGCTTGCCTTTTTGCCGGAGGAACAGGCGTCTGCAGCAGACACATCCATGGTGTTCAGTGCGCTGTAAAACATTTCTGCAGTTTCATATTCGGACAATCCTTTCGAAGTCGGGTGAGACATGCTTCCCTGCACCAGAATAACTGCAAAAATAAAAACACCAGCAAAAGCAGAAGCCACCACCGTGAGTCCGGTACGGTGGTTCCGTAACCATCGTTTGCGGTTTAGCGTTTTGGCAAAATGCTCCAGCTTCTTTTTGCTGTCTGCTTCAAAATGTTCCTGCGAAACAGAAGATTTCCGTATGACGTTCTGCAAAGTTCCGTCTGAAGGAATTTCTCCATCAGAGGTCAGACCTGTCTCCCGGTACAGTTTGCCGACAGGAAACTTCATGCCGGCCCTTCTCGCGTCCTTCGTTGTTTCGCGCTGCTCCTTTACGATGCGTGCAACCTTTTCATCTGTATTGCTGCCTTTTTTCAGCGAAGGCTGCCGTTTAAGCGAATTATCAATGCAGTATGCAAGTTCATCGTCCAAAGCCCAAATCTTTTGCACGATAGGGATATAGTTTGAATCACGGTAATCCTCTTCCCGTTTTTCACTGTCTGTCTCTGCAAACGGCAAATCACCGGAAAGAAGTTTGTATGCAATCACCGCTTGGGTAAAACCGACGGAAGCGTCCCCCGTCAAATTTTCGTTTATATACATGCCGTGCTGTTCACTGTACACAGCCGGCCCCGCACAAAGCATTGCCGTTTTAAAAATCGCCTGAGGAAGGAACAGAATCTGTTCAAAATCTGCGGAGATGAAAATACCTCCAGCTCCGACCCGAGGAAGTGACTGTCCCTGTTCCATGGAGTCTTCCATCGCGGAACATACCCGAGCTCCCGCAAATACCCGCTTCGCGTTGTCTTTGTCTTCGAGAAACGTCTTGAGCGTCAGACCGGAAAAAAGCTGTCCTTTGACGACAATAGTGCTGTCCTTACCTTCCCCCCTCACTGCACTTCCGGTAAAGGACCAGCGGGAAAATGTCCATCCGCTTGCATGGTATTGGGCTATGACGCCACGTTCAGAGAGCCGTTCTGCAAAGCGTGCCTTGGAAAAAGCCCCCTGTGTCATGGAGGTATCAAGGCACAGATTGCCCTCCTGCGAAAAAACGAGAGGCTGTTTCATTTTTTATCTTTTACCCTCCGGGCTGTACAAATATTTGAAGTAATCCATATTGGTACTGAGTGTCGTATCGAGACCGTTCATCGTCTGTTTATAGGATTCCAGACTTTTCCAGAACGCATAGAACGAAGGATCCTGACTGTACGCCTCATTGTAGATTGCGGCAGCTTCAGCATCAGCCTTTCCCTTCGTCTCTTCGCTTATGCGGTACGCTTCGCTTTCAATCGTTCTTTTTTCGTTTTCCAGTTTTCCAAGCCACTCCGCTTTCTGCCCCTCGCCGAGCGAGCGGTATGCCTGTGCCACCTGATTGCGTTCCTTTATCATGCGGCTGTATACGCTTTCTGTCAGCTCATCAGAATATTTAATCTGACGCGGTACAATATCAATTAAAGCGATACCGTACTCGCTTATCTTCTGGCGCGCTTCTGCGAGCATCTCTTCGCACAGTTTTGCTCTACCTTTGAAAACAACTTCGTTCTGCGTGTCTTCATTTACCAAAGAGAGGATGGCGGCAATCTCATCGTTGTCAGCTGTCTGGGTCGATGAAGAGCGCTCGTTGATGATGTTGGAACTTCTGACAATCTCGCTCAGGCGATTGCGCGTAATGATTGTGCGCGTTGAAGAATCGATTATATCGCTGAGTTTTTTATTCGCTTCACTGATTGTCCGCAACGACTGATAGAACTTTGCAGGGTCTGATATTCTCCAGCGGCTGGTTGTATCGACGATGATAAACTGATTTTCCTTTGTCGGTATGCGCGCCGGGTCTCCGTCAAGGGAAAGCGTCTTGCTGGGATACAAAGTCACAGTGTCAATTACCGGAACACGAACATACAGACCTGCCTGAGAACGCGTCGCCACGAACTGCCCGAATCGCGTCACGACAGCCTGCTCCCCTTCGTTTATGACATAGAACGGTCCCGACATAATCAGGAAGAGCACTACAAAGGCAATAATACTGAGTCTCAGATAGTTTTTTTTAGTATCTTTCATGGCTCTTCTCCTTACTTGGTTTTCTTGTCAAGGTTTTTAAGGGGCAGCATATTATCGATTTCCCCGTCAACGAGTACTGGCTTTGATTTGGTCAACACATCGTTCATCGTTTCTAAATACAAACGTTCACGCGTTATGGCAGGAGATTTTCGGTATTCTTCATACACTGAGTTGAAGCGGGCGACATCACCCTTCGCCCTGTTGACGCGTTCAGCCGCGTATCCCTTGGCAATCTGAAGCTGCTGTTCGGCTTCTCCCCTTGCCTTCGGAATTTGGGATTTGTAGCTTTCCTTTCCTTCGTTGATAAAGCGGTTCATATCCTGAATTGCTTTATTGACGTCTTCAAACGCATCCTGCACCCCCTGCGGAGGAACAATGTTCTGGAACTGTACGGTGGTGACGGTAATGCCGAGCTCTAATTTTTTGAACTGCTCGTTCATCTTTTCCACCGCAAGTTCCTGAATATTTGTGCGTTCATTACTCATGATGTCGAGTATGGCGCGGTCACCGACAAGTTCGTTGATGACAGAGTAACTGATGTCCCGGATGGTCTTTGTCCGGTCCTGCACAGAAAACAGCCAGTCCTTTGCATCGCTTATGCGGTACTGAATAACCCATTCAACATCGACGATGTTCAAATCTCCCGTGAGCATCGTTGATTCTGTCGTGATATTGTTCTGGTACTGGTTTACAACGCCAGTTACCGTTGTACGGAATCCGAACTGCTCAGTCTGTACAGCCTGTTCACCCGGTACAATATATTTTCTGTCGATGCCGAACGGCAGTTTCGTCTGGAGTCCAGCTCCCACCGTTTTATAATATCTGCCAAACCGTGTGATTACCGCCTGTTCTGTTTGATCGATGACAAACAGACTAGATAAAAAGGCTCCTACAATAAAAACGGAAATGAGTATCCCGATGATGGAAGAGGGCTTCAGAAGTTTCCTCATTGTGCTGTTAGCGTTTTCTGACATTATGGTTTAAAATGTATAGAAAAACAGGGAAAAAGAATAGGGCTGTCATTAAAATCCATTCTTTTTTACGCCAATTCAGACAGTTCATCCCACCGTGCGTAATCAGCTTTCAGTTGATTGAGCACTATGTCGTATTCAGCGGCTGCCTGTGCAGAAACGCTGTAATCGCTGCTCTGCATGTCCTGCTCAAGCTGCGGTTTTCTTGTCTCCAGAGCCTCTATCTCTGCTTCTATTTTTTCAAACTCCTGCTTTTCCCGGTATGTCATTTTGCGGGGTTTGTCAGACTTAGGTACCGGTTCTTCGTTCTTTTCCTGTCGGACACTCTGAACTTCAGGCTTGTTTTCCTTCTGCCTTTCCGCATCAAGCATGGCCCGGTACTGAATGTATTCAGAACACTTGCCCACATAACCGGAAACAGAACCGTCTTCTTCAAGAATTAAAAGGGTGTCAGCAACCTTGTCCATGAAGTAGCGGTCGTGGCTGACTATCAGAATGCAACCTTTGAACGCAGTCAGAAACTGCTCCAGGATATTCATCGTAAAGATGTCGAAATCATTGGTCGGTTCATCAAGTATCAGGAAATTCGGGTTGGAAAGCAGCAGCCGAACCAAAAACAGCCTTTTCCGTTCACCACCGGAAAGCGTGCTGACGGGAGAATACTGGATTTTACCGGAAAAGCCGAATTCTTCCAAAAACTGTGATGCGCTTAAAACGGTACCGTCATTCATCTTCATGACTTCCGCGCTTTCCTTTACATACTCCAGCACAGAGATATCCAGATCAGGAAATACAGGGTTCTGCTTATAATATGCGATTGACGTGTTTTCTCCTTTTACGACAGAACCTTCATCCGGCTGCACTTCTCCTGTTATAATATTCAAAAGCGTCGATTTACCGGAACCATTGTCGCCGAACACACCGATTTTCTCACCTTTGTTGAAGGTATAGCTGAATTGCTTCAAAACGGGAACGGTGTCGGCCTCAGAAACGGAAGCATAGCCCTTAGGATACCGCTTGGTTATTTTATGCAGCTCAAGAATCTTTCCTCCCAGCCTGCGTCCCGCAACTTCAAATGAAAAGCCTTTGTCTTCCTGGAATTTCTCACGGTTGATCAACGCCATGTCGTGCTGAATTCGAGCCTTTGCCTTCGTCCCGCGGGCACAGGGGCCACGCATAAGCCAGTCGCGCTCAACACGGAGCACAGATTCAATTCTCCGTTCAGT
>CADBRT010000103.1 GCA_902797055.1 uncultured Spirochaetaceae bacterium | reverse complement strand
CATGCTGTTCAGTTCGATTGAGCCTGTCTCCATCTTCAGAATCGCCCTTGCGACACCTTCCTCGACGTTTGTGCAGATTTTGCTGTGTCTGGTCTATCTGGCGGTGTTTATGAGGAAACGGAAGGGAGCGGAATTCGCGCGGAAAGCGCAATAATGTGGACCGGAGGCACAAAGGGGCTTTTCGCTCCAATCTCACCTTCGTGACTGTACAGAAATTGTTACTACTTGATTTATTGATACATGATTTATATGATATACTATATAAGCGAAATGTTATAATGAAATGCTTTCTTTTGCTCAAAAAGGTGATTTTTTTAGAAAATCCTGCTGCGATAGAAAATCTTCAGGAGTTTACAAATTACAACATAACTCATAAATCATTTTGATGATATAGTTATATTAATTATTTTATTGCAAACATTCCAAATGCTCGTATTCTACTGCGGGCTTTTACTTTGCCGGAATGTTAGGAGAACTAAAGATGAACGCTACGACTGTAGACTTAAAAAAATACCGTAAGACGTCCCTTGCCTGCTATTTGGGATTTATTACCCAAGCCATCTGCGCAAACTTTGTACCTCTTTTGTTTATCACGTTTCACAAGATTTATGAAATTTCGTTCAGCCAGCTGGCAATTATTTCCACGGTGTTTTTCTTTACACAGCTTGTAACCGATGCTATCTGTGCAAAGTTTTCAGACAGGCTCGGCTACAGAATCAGCGTGGTGTTTTCGGCAATTACTTCAGCACTTGGTTTGATTGGGCTTGCGTTTCTGCCGGACTTATTGCCATCTCATTTTGCAGGCATTTTAATCTGTGTTATGATTTATGCGATTGGCAGCGGCCTTGCGGAAGTGCTGGTGAGCCCGATTATTGAAGCCTGCCCTTTTGAAAACAAAGAAGCTGTCATGAGTCTGACTCATTCCTTTTACTGCTGGGGTGTCACTGCTGTTATTTTGCTTTCCACTGCATTTTTTGTTTTTGTGGGGATTGAACACTGGCGTATTCTGTCTTTGCTGTGGGCAATTATTCCTATTTACAACATATTTAATTTTGCAATCTGTCCGATAGAAAAGCTTGTTGACGACGGCCAAAGTATGAAGATGAGTGAGTTTTTTAAGAATAAGTTCTTCTGGATTTTCATTATGCTTATGGTGTGTGCCGGTTCTTCTGAGCTTGCAATGGCGCAGTGGGCGTCAGCTTTTGCGGAGTCTGCACTGGGAGTGTCAAAGACGGTCGGTGACTTGGCAGGCCCCTGTGGTTTTGCAATTTTGATGGGAATAAGCCGTACACTGTACGGTAAGTATGGCGACAAAATAGATCTGACTGTTTTTATGATGGCTTCCGGTATACTGTGTCTGATATGCTATCTGCTTGCGGGGCTTGCAACTCTGCCGATACTGGGGTTGATCGCTTGTGCCCTGTGTGGTTTTTCCGTCGCAATTATGTGGCCGGGTTCAATCAGCATCTCTTCAAAAGTCCTTCCGCGCGGAGGAACTGCTATGTTTGCGCTTCTTGCGCTGGCAGGGGATTTAGGGGGGTCTGTGGGACCTTCAATCGTGGGATATGTTTCACAGCGGTTCGGAGAGAATCTCTGTGCAGGTGTTCTTGGAGGAATAGGATTTCCAGTGGTGCTTGTTCTCTGTGTCCTGCTGGTGCGCCGGCAGTATAAAAAGGCTGGAGAAAATAACGGGACTAATCAGGCTGTCTGATGTTCCATAAGGAACGTACTGTGTTTATTGTGTAATCGGGTGCGGTTTCTGTACCAGAATTGCTGGAATCATCACTGCCCGAACTGCAGTTGGAATATCCAGTGGCTGTTTGTATGCTGACGGGCATAAACTCTCTCTCTAGAAAATGCCTTCGTCAGCGTTTACAGCGGTTTTTATCTGATAAAGTTTGTAAACACCTTAGCCTCATAGGTTGGCTTTTCAATGCCTGCCTGCTTTGCCGCGTCCTGAGCTTTAAAAAGATATGCCATGTTCTGCGCCAGTGTCCTCATGGTCTGAAGTCCTTCTGCATCCTGTCTTGCCTCATCCGCATTACATCCATGGATCTGATTCCAGTACAGGGATGAAACCACATGCATGTTGGTCATAAGAAAAAACTGGTTCAGTCTTTCAAAGCTGGCGGTTGCTCCGCCTCTCCGGCATGCCACAACGGAAGCCGCCAGTTTTCCGGCGAATTTCTTTTTATCCGTACTGTAGAAAAGCCTGTCCAAAAAAGATGTCAGCCTGCCGCTCGGACCTCCGAAATAGACAGGGGAACCTACGACTATTCCGTCAAATTCTTCCAGCTTTGCCGACACTTCATTTACCTGGTCGTCGAAGACACACTTTCCTGTCCGTCTGCACTGGGAACAGGCTATGCAGTCTTGCATCGGCTGTTTCCCAAGCCAAAGAGACTCCGTCTCCACATTGTTTTTCTGTAAGGTCTGTGCGACTTCCTGCAGCGCCACATCCGTACAGCCATGCTCATTGGGGCTTCCGTTTATCAGTAATACTTTGCTCAATTGGTATTCTCCTATAAAAACAGCTCGTTAGAAACGCTACACTGCTTACCACCTTCTTATATTTCTGTTTTTGCTTTTTCGAGTGCACTGATGACTCTGTCGCACCATGCATCAAACTCGGGGTCTTCCTTGTATTCTGCAGGATGAGATTTGATGTAATCAAGTGCGAGCCTTACGCCTTTGTGGTAGGGAATATACGTCGTCATTTCCGGCACCAGACGTTTTATTTTGCTGTTGTCAAATACAACTGACACTGACTTATCACCAGTGAGACTTCCTTTTAAATCGAAGCCGTATTTATCTCCTACGGCGGACAAAAAATCTGCAGCGACATGATACGCCTTGAGTTCGACTCCCAGCGCGTCTGCGATGGTCTGATAAATCTGGTTCCAGGTAAGCACTTCGTCACCGGTGATATGGAATGCCTCCCCGATTGCATGCCGGTTGCCGATAAGTCCTGCATAGCCGATGGCAAAGTCTTCGTTGAAGGTAAGGTGCCAAAGCGATGTGCCGTCACCTTGGATGATGACAGGCTTTCCCTCCTGCATTCTCTTTATCACTTGATAGAATCCGTTCTTTCCATGTACGCCAAGTGGAATATTTTTTTCATCATACGTATGGCTCGGGCGGACGATTGTGACAGGAAACCCTTCTTCCCTGTATTGTTTCATCAAGTATTCTTCACAGGCGATTTTATCTTTTGAATACTGCCAGTGTGGGTTGGCAAGCGTTGTGCCTTCGGTGATAATATAACTTGCCGCCGGCTTATGGTAGGCAGATGCAGAGCTTGTAAAAATATACTGCCTGGTCTTCCCCTTGAACAGCCTGTAGTCCCGTTCCATATCCTTGACGGTAAATCCGATGAACTCGCAGACCGCGTCAAAGTACAGGTGCTTTATGGCTTCTGAAATTTTTGCTTCATCGTTGATATCCGCAATGATTTGGTGGACACCTTCCTGGGGGGTGTGGTTGCCACGGTTTATGAGCCACACCTCCGTTCCTTCTTTAACAAGTTTCCGTACAATAGCTGCACTGATCTGTCCTGTTCCGCCGACAAATAATACTTTCATGTATGCCTCCTTGGTATACTCTCTATGGTCTTTTGCTTTGAATAGTATAATACAGGTACATGCAAAAAGCTATTTCTTTTTTTGTCTCCCCGCTGCGGGGCTTCAGCCACCGGAAGAACCAAACACATAATTTTCACACAAACCTTTGGTATCCTCTGCATAAAGAAAATAACGTGGAGGAATCTATGGAAAGATATATTGTCAGCGGAATGAGCTGTGCGGCATGCCAATCCCGTGTGGAAAAGGCTGTCCGCGCTGTTCATGGAGTTGTAAAATGCGAAGTGAGCCTTTTGACCAATTCGATGAAGGTGGAAGGTTCTGCTGAAGAATCTAAAATCATCAAGGCTGTAAGCGATGCAGGGTATGGCGCAAAGCTGATGAGTGAGTCTTCCACTCAGCATGCAGAACGTGTGGGGCAGGGCACGTACGCTGCGGAAGAAGAGGCTCTGCAAAACTCGGAGACACCGCGTCTTAAAAAACAGTTCTTTACATCTCTTGGGTTTCTGCTTGTGCTGATGTATTTTTCCATGGGGCATATGCTTTTGAAATGGCCGCTTCCGCCATTCTTTGATAACAACCATGTCGCAATGGGCTTGGCTCAGCTTTTGCTCTGCGCAATTATTATGGTAATCTGCCAGAAATTCTTTATAAGCGGATTCAAGGCTCTGTTCCGCCTTGCTCCGAACATGGATTCCCTTATTGCCCTCGGGTCAATGGCGGGCTTTGTCTATTCCGTCGTGATTTTGTTTTTGATGACGCGCTCTGTTGTTCAGGGTGATGAGGTGCTGACAAAATCCTACATGATGGAATTCTACTTTGAGTCTTCTGCAATGATTCTTTCTCTGATTACGCTTGGAAAAATGCTTGAGTCTTATTCAAAGGGAAAGACGACGAACGCGCTCAAGGCGCTGATGAAACTTGCTCCAAAGACTGCGACAGTTATCAGCGACGGCAAAGAAAGTGAAGTCGGAATTGAAGACGTAAACGTCGGGGACATTTTTGTCGTGCGCTCCGGTGAAAATATCCCGGTTGACGGTTTTGTTCTTGAAGGAACTGCTGCAGTCAACGAAGCCGCCCTTACCGGCGAAAGTATTCCTGTAGATAAAAAGGAAGGGGACACTGTAAAAAGCGCTACTACGAATTTATCGGGCTTCATGAAATGCCGCGCCACAAGGGTCGGTAAAGACACAACGCTTTCCCAAATCATTCAGATGGTGAGCGACGCTTCCACTTCAAAGGCTCCGATTGCCGCCCTTGCAGATACAATCTCGGGTATTTTTGTTCCGGCTGTCATTGCTTTGAGCGTCGTGATTTTTGCCGTGTGGATGATTGCGGGCAGCTCTATCGGCTTTGCCCTTTCACGGGCAATCACCGTCCTTGTCGTAAGCTGCCCCTGTGCCCTCGGACTTGCTACACCTGTCGCGATTATGGTCGGTAACGGCGTGGGGGCGAAAAAAGGAATCCTCTTTAAGAGTGCGGAAAGCCTTCAGGAAAGTGGAAGCGTAAAAATCGTTGCGCTCGATAAAACCGGAACAATTACAAAGGGAGAACCTGTCGTAACAGACATCATTCCTCTTGGAGCGGCTTCTGAAAATGAAGTGCTGCGTCTTGCGGTGAGCCTCGAAGCAAAAAGCGAACATCCGCTTGCAAAGGCGATTGTGGCGTGCGCTTCAGCAAAACAGATTGAAGTTGTGGAAACTCAGGATTTTACGGCTGTTGCAGGAAACGGAATCAGTGCGGCTGTTGCAGGAAAAAAGTATTTTGCAGGAAACCGCAACTATATAGAAGAAAACCTCAAAGCTGCACTCGGTGCTGAAGTTCGAGAAAAAATTGATGCGCTTGCAGAAAGCGGAAAGACACCGGTTCTCTTGGCTGACGAAACGGAAGTTCTGGGGATAATCGCTCTTGCCGACACAATTAAAGATGACAGCGCGAAGGCAATTTCCGAACTCAAACATATGGGACTTCATGTTGTCATGCTTACCGGCGACAATGAAAAGACTGCAAACGCAATCGCAAAAGAAGCAGGTGTGGACAGAGTGATTGCTGGTGTCCTTCCCGAAGGAAAAGACCAAGTCATTCAGTCGCTTAAAAAAGAAGGAAAGGTGGCGATGGTTGGCGACGGCATAAATGACGCTCCTGCTCTTACCCGGGCTGACATCGGACTTGCAATCGGTGCCGGTTCTGACGTTGCCCTCGATGCGGCGGATGTAGTCCTCATGAAAAACAGTCTCGCTGATGTGAGTTCTACGATCCGCTTGAGCCGCAGAACGCTGCGGAACATCAAACAGAATCTTTTCTGGGCGCTGATTTACAACACCCTGTTGATTCCTGCCGCCGCAGGTGCCTACATCCATCTCTTCGGAATCACAATGAACCCAATGTTTGGTGCCGCTGCGATGAGCCTTTCCAGTTTCTGCGTCGTGATGAATTCACTCAGACTGAACGTGGAAAGCCGGAAGTAAAAAGCAGGATGAGGGGGATGGTGGCTCCCCCTCGCCTCGCGAGTTTTTGTGGATGGCTGGGCTCAGTTGTAAAAGCACCAGAGGGCTGCTTCCATAGTGTCTACAACATAGCCGGAAGATTTTATCTGTCCTTCAGAGAGGTTTATAAAATCCTTGTCGAACAACCTTTCCCAGACGGAAACGTCCTGTACGACGGAAAAGGCCTTAGCCATTTTCTACATAATTTTCACACATTTATTTGCTACAGTCAGGTCATAGACTCAATCCTGACTTTTGTGGAGGAAATCATGAAGGAAAAACGGAATGTCAGTTCTGACCAGACGCCAGCCCAGTCATCTGTGGCAATGAACACCGCTGGATTTTTAGCCATAATAATTCTTGCTTTTCTCGTCCTGCAAAAAAGCAATCTGCTGAATTACTTGGTGCCTGCAAAACTGGGGGACAGCACCATGAGCTTGGGAATGCTTTTTGTGCTTGGGCTCATCACTTCCGTTCACTGCGTGGCGATGTGCGGGGGTATCAATCTTTCACAGAGCATTAAAAAAAACTCAACGTCCATGAAATCGGCGCTTCTGTACAATGCAGGCCGCGTGGTTTCGTATACAGCCATCGGTTTTATTCTGGGACTTGCGGGCTTTGTCATTGGCGGTGGAAAATCTGCGGTGGGGTTCCCGCTTGTCCTGCAGGTGTTGTTGAAAATCATCGCAGGTATTTTTATGCTGATTGCGGGAATCAATATTCTGGGGCTTTTTCCGCTTCTTTCAAAAAT
>CADBRT010000102.1 GCA_902797055.1 uncultured Spirochaetaceae bacterium | reverse complement strand
GTGCAAACTCAAGCTCTTTTTTCTGCATAGCAAGGGTGTTCTGTATCTGCGTACGGACAATGCACCAAGTAAACCAAGCTACTGCCAGCATGCCGACAGCCACGAAATATACGATGAAGTATTTATTGTCATGAATCCGCTTTTCTTTGATAAGCTGATAGTTGCTCTGTTCAAGGACTGCCCCCTGCGGCCCGTCAAGTACTGCAATGCGAAATGTATAGTTTCCACTCGGCAGATTAGAATAGGTTATACTCGAAAGGGAACTCTGCAAAATCTCTGTAGGTTTGGAATCAAAGCCCTCAAGCCAGTACCGAACCGTAGGATCAACAGTCGTATAATTGACAACTTCTGGAAAAATCTCAATCTTTTCCGTCGCCCGGGGAATACTGAACGGCAACGACCGGTACACTTTATAAGGGGTGCCATCCAGAGCGATGGAGGAAACCATCATACGGTACGACTTTTTGCCCGCACGGAATCTGCTTGTATCAAGGGAAAAAACACCCGCACTGCATGACAGATAAGAAACCCCATCCCTGCAAAAACAATTCCATGCGTTTGCGGTAAGCGGACTGGTCAGCCCCGTCTTTGCATCCAGTAGTTCATACAGCAACGGAGTTTTTCCCGAAAGCAAGTCGTCTTTTTCTACAACATGAATGCCGGCGCTGCCCAACACGAATAAACGGGAATCCTCCTGCCACAAATCATAGTTGTTGTAGTACGGAAAATTATCCAGAAGTTTGAGATTGAAGTCGCCGTCGAGATAGCAAAGGCTGTTACTTGTTACGACGAAGGTACCGGTTCCGTCGACATCACGAACCAGACGCAATACAACGGAAGACGGGAGCCCGTCACCTGCAGAAAAGATGCGGGTCACGTTGCCGTCCCGCAAAAGCGCAATTCCGTCACCATCAGTCCCTGCCAGCAATGTATGAGAATCCAATGGAAGCAGACATAACACAGAAGTTCCACCGAGTGCTGTATGATAGGGAACGGTGTGGCGCACCGTTCCATCCGAAATATAGACGATGCCGGCATCTGAACACGCCGCAATGGTACCGTCAGGGAATGCTGCCGCCATTCTGACCCACTCACCTGCACCCGGAACAGCAACCAACGATTTATCATCAGCCGACTTCACGGGAAAAAGCCCCTTGCCATAGGTACAAACCCACAGTGTTCCGTCAGAACCTGTAAACAGACAGCGTATTCTGACACCGGAAAAAAATTCTGTCAGACCGTTTTTTATCCCGTGGCCGTTACGAATGATATCGAGTCCAGAATCAGTTCCCACATACAGGGAATGGTTCCACCATGTCACCGTATTCGTAACAGAGGGAACCATGCCTGTCGTACGATAGATATTCTCAACGGGTGAATCAGACAGCCGCAACAAGCCCCGTCTGGAAGAAGTAAACCAGCAGTTTCCCTGATAATCGACGGTCACATTGTCTATGAAGCTTGAAAATGAACCGGTGTTTATCCTATGAAAATCCCACGCTCCATCAAAATAGCCGATTCCATTGTCAGAGCACACAAGGACAACATCACCTGAGGCAAAAAGGATTCTTCGAAGCGTTGAAAATGACGGACAGTGCAAAAGCGGGAGATTTTCAGCACCGACCCGCTTCAAACAAGGTTGACCGCCATCCTGCGTTATACGATATAAGTAGATATTTCCACTGGAAGTGCCAGCATAGATTAAACCGTCAGGTGAAAAAGTACAGCAGGAAAAATACTCTCCTCCATTCGAGAGCGTTACTCTGTCCACAAGGACAGCATTGTTAATAAGGCACAAAGCGCCATCGTCGGTAACAGCAGAGACGAATCCGTCGGGGCCTGAAGACACCCCCCATGCAAGCCCGACCCCCTCTACAGGGCCAAGCATTTTCATCCCGCTGCCGAGCGCTAAAGCAATCATGCCGCCCGTCGTACCTGCATAATAAATTCCGTCAGTGCCACGAGTTATGCAACGCACAGAGTCGGAAGGCAAGCCTGACGAATGGTCCACGACGTTTACGACTCTTTCGTTTATGCAGATGGAAAGCCCGCAGTCATTCGTTCCAATCCAAAGACGACCTTCCACATCAACGTACAAACAGTTGGCATTCCGCACCGAGGAGAAATCCTGCATCAACCGGAATGAACTGCCGTTGTAGCGGTACAAACCGGCATACGTGGCAATCCAGAGAATGCCGTCTGGAGTCTGGACAACATCGTTTGCTTCCCCGCAGGAAAGACCGTTTTCACTGCTGTAAACAGTCTGTATATATGAATCGAATGCTCCTGCATAAGCCTGTTGCACGGATAAAACAGGAAAGAACAGGCACAAAAGAACCAATGTCCGCGCGATAGACGCGGGAATCCCCTCTTTGCTTTCGTGCTTCTGCCTGAGCGCTTTTTTTCTTTCCCGAACTACCCGCACCAGTTTTGCACCAGCACAAACCGAAACAACGGTTGTGATTTTATCAAGGAAATCAAGGTAAAACTGACCTGCGATCACACAGACTATTGCCGGCGCTCCCTGTTCCCGAAAATATTCTATAACACCGTCTCCCCAGACATTTCCCGTCATACCGCCATAAAATATACAGTTTACAGGGACAGAGACGGCAACGGAAACCAACGTAACCAAAACGGCTGCCGAACTTGCGCCGAACAGCGTGTCCAGTTTTCTGCGGCGGGACGCGATGCCGACAACGACACCAATCGCAACACTGGTAAAAGCATATAAAAGGGATGCCATCCGCACAAAGCCGTGCATGACATTGCCCGCAACACCTACAATGGAACCGCATACCGGTCCCATAAGGTATGCTGCGATAACAGTACCAAAAGAATCAAGCCAGAGAGGAAGCTTCAAGGCAAGCCCAATGTTTTTGCCGATGTAATTCAAACAAATACACAGGGAGACGACAAGTACCGTTTTAAAAATCCCTTTTGCCTTCATAATGTACGGATGTTTCAGGCCTCCGTCTTAAACCTATTGATTTCATCACCAAGCTGGACGATGGTCTTATCCATCTCAGCAACACTTTTATCCAGTCTTGCACCATTTTTTACAACGTTCTGCGCACTAAACGACATGGCAATCATGCTGTCGCGAACAGAGTCTACACTGCTGCGCAAGCTGTTCATTTCATTGAGTACATGAGAACTGCCCTCGGACATCTTTGCAGAAGCAGTGCGGACATCGGTCGTATTTCTGTCCATATCGGACAAAGAGGAAATGACGCTCCGGGAACTGGCATTCTGCTCTTCAAGCGAAGTGCGGACAGAGTGAACCAGTGTATCAGTCTCTCGGATTCTGCTTGAAACACCGGAGAACGCATCACTTGACTCATGCGATGCAGCGACGATCTCTCCGATGCTGTCTTTGATGTTTTTTAGCTGATCACCGATGGTCTTTGACTGTCCGGAAGACGTCTCAGAGAGTTTTCGTATCTCATCAGCAACGACGGCAAAGCCCTTGCCCGCTTCACCTGCATGGGCAGCCTCTATGGCTGCGTTCATGGCAAGCAGGTTTGTCTGCTCTGCAATCGAAGCGATAGCAGTGTTCGCCTCCTGAAGCATCTGGGACTGCTGTTCAATCTGCGCAATGCGTTCGTTGACTTTTTCCTGTTTTTCCATACCGCTTTGGGCTGCACTGTCGAGCTGGGTAAAAGAAGCCGCCATCTGTTCCATGGAACGGCTGATGTCTTCAATGCCTTTTACCAAGCGGTTGACAGCAGCAGAAGATTCCTGAATACTTTTCACCTGCGTGTCAATCATCTCATTGACAGTGGCAATACTAGCAGCAACGTCCTTTACAACTGATGAGGTCTCTTCAAAACCTGACGACTGGTGGTCAATCTGCTCCTGAACTTCCCCGATGCTCAAACGAATGCTTGTCATGGAGTCAGACACCGCGGAAACACTCGCCTTCATGGCACCTGACACAACATCAAGCTGTGAATCGGAAGATTTTATATCCTGCACAATTGTGCAGAGTTTTGAAATGAAAGCATTAAAGCCGTCAACAATAGCGTGGAGCGAGCGAATCGGAGTGTGAATATCTGTCTTGAGCCGGTACGTCAAATCAGCATCGCCAGACGCAATGTTCTCAACAGT
>CADBRT010000101.1 GCA_902797055.1 uncultured Spirochaetaceae bacterium | reverse complement strand
ACGGAAACAATATAGTACAATTTTCACTGATTTTTTGGCTTATCCTATTTTATAAATAATGTTCTGTTAGAATTTTGTAAAAAAGTGCAAAAAAAATTTGACAACTGTGGGGAAGGGCCGTATAATAAAAAACATAAGATAACCCCTAGGGAGGCCAAACGTGGCTAAAGTAGAGTTGAAGGGTATTGGTAAAATCTACGACGGTAACGTCCGTTCCGTCCAGAATGCCAATATAACCATCGAAGACCGCGAATTTTGTGTATTCGTAGGTCCATCAGGATGCGGTAAGTCAACGACTCTCCGCATGATTGCAGGTCTGGAAGACATCACTGAGGGTGAGCTGTACATTGACGGGGAACTGATGAATGACGTTCCTCCGAAAGACAGAAACATCGCAATGGTATTCCAGAATTACGCTTTGTATCCGCACATGACGGTATACGACAACATGGCGTTCGGTCTTAAAATCCGCAAAATGGATAAGGCTGAAATTCAGCGCCGTGTCGATGAAGCTGCTAAGATTCTTGGTCTGACACAGTATCTCGATCGCAAACCGAAAGCACTTTCCGGTGGACAGAGACAGCGTGTTGCTGTAGGCCGCGCAATAGTGCGCAATCCGAAAGTATTCCTTTTCGACGAGCCGCTTTCAAACCTTGATGCTAAGCTTCGTGTCACAATGCGCGGAGAAATCGCTGCATTGCATCAGCGCCTTCAGGCAACAATGATTTACGTTACCCATGACCAGATTGAGGCCATGACAATGGGTACTAAGATTGTCGTCATGAAGGATGGACATGTACAGCAGATTGGAGAACCTCTCTACTTGTACAATCACCCGATTAACAAATTTGTGGCAGGATTCATCGGTTCACCGCCAATGAACTTCCTCACAGTCACAATCAAGAAGGTTGGAGACAAGATTGTCGCCGATGAAGGCTCATTCGAGCTCACACCAACCCCAGCCCAGCAGGAGGCTCTGAAGGCCTACGTTGGAAAGGAAGTATACTTTGGAGTACGTCCAGAGGATCTTATGTACTGCGATTCTCCTGTGCCGGAGAATAACATGCAGATGAAGATTACAAATAAAGAACCTCTCGGAGCAGAAACACACCTCTTCCTTGCAACAAAGGGACAGAACATCATTGCTCGTGTTCAGGCTTCTGCAAAAGAAGGATTCAAGCTTGGAGAGACTGTAAACTTCAAGCCGACTATGGAAAGATGCAAATTCTTCGCAAAGAATCCGGAGGATTTGGATGCAGAGCTTAACATCTGTGAGAAGATTGAAGCTCCATGGCTCAAGAATCCGCTTACTGGAAAGGTTGGTTATGACAAGGTTGAGGGCGACGCAGCCGCCAACTCATAATTAACTTTATGATGTAGTGCAGTTTGATGACCGCTGGTTGTAAACCGGCGGTCTTTTTTTGTCTTAATTGCCTGGATGCATTATTTTTGATAGAATTAAACAGATTATGCAGAATAAAACAGTAAGTAACAATGCAGTCGTATTGTATAAGAATGCGGCAGCCATCGTAACAGGGGATGCTGTCAACGGTAAATTTCCTATAAAGTTCAGAACGGCTGCCGCTACAGCGACAAAACCCGCGGTGTATGGAACTCAAAGTGTACGGCAGAAAGATTTCGTCGTTTTGCATGAGGGACCTGCTTCTTCCCTTGAAAATGTCCTTGCCTTTGCAGACAAACAAACGCCTTCCGAAGACGATATGTACAACCTTGCTTCTGAGAATGCGCTTTCCGCCCAAATTAAGGAATGCTACGAACTTCTTGCTTCTGATGAAGAAACCGCAAATGCCTCTGTTTCTCTTGAGGAACTTGCCTCTTTATTCCACGGTTCTTTTCCGTCAGATGAAAGCTGGGGACTTTTTACGGCACTTAAGAATACTGTGTATTTCAAGCAGAACTTAAAAGATTTTATGGATGGAGGCATCAGTTTTGTCCCCCGTCCTCAGTCGGAAATAGATGAACTGGTAAAGAAAGCCGATGCAAAGGGAAAAGAAGCCGAATTGCGTGCTGCTTTCTTGGAGCGCTTGAAAACTTTAAAGCTGGAACCCGGAGATTTCTCTTTCATGGGCGATGTTGAAGCCCTTGCACTCGGGAAGACTGACAAAAGCCGTACCATGCACGATGCTCATATCAAAGAGACTCCAGAACGGGCTCACAAACTGCTGCTCGATACTGGCATGTGGAGCATAACGCGCAATCCGTTTCCGATTCGCTGGGGCTTGAGCATGAAGTCTGCAACAGAAGGCCTGGCGTCTCCGCCCGATGAAGAGCGCACAGAAGTGAGCGGCGTGTCCTGGGCAATTGACAATGAATGGTCTGCTGACCCTGACGATGCGGTAGCATGGGACGGCAACTTCCTTTGGATTCACATTGCTGACCCTGCAAGCACTGTTATGCCGAACAGCTCAATCGACAAGGCTGCGCGCGCGCGCGGTGCGACCTTGTACATCCCCGAAGGGGCAAGCCGAATGCTTTGCGAAGATGCGCTCGAGGACTATGCTCTGGGGTTGCAGGAACACAGCCGTGCACTTTCATTCAGAATAAAACTCGATGCTGACGGAAATATCGATGATTGCTCTGTATTTAAGACGATGGTTACGGTAAAACGCATGACGTATGAAAAAGCAGATGAGCTGAAGGACAGCCCTGAACTCAAACCTTTGTTTGATATAGCCAGGCGCAATGTCGAGCGCCGGAAACGTGCGGGTGCTGTGCAGGTCGATTTGCCGGAAGTTCATATCTCTGTCGACCCGGAGACGAAGCAGGTTTCAATTGTTCAGGAATCACGTCCTGAAAGTGCGGACATGATACGTGAGATGATGCTTCTGGCGGGTGAGGGGGCTGCACGCTTTGCATTTAAAAACCGCATTCCGTTTCCGTTCGTCAGCCAGGAGGCACCCACTGTTCCCGACTCTCTGCCAGAAGGCCTTGCGGGACAGTTCCGTCTTTTGCGCTGCATGCACAAACGGTCTGTCGGTGTGAGTCCGTCCATGCATTCTGGGCTCGGAATTGCAATGTACAGCCAAGTCACCAGCCCCCTGCGCCGCTACGGGGATTTAATTGCCCACGAGCAGCTTAGGGCCTTTTTGGACAAGCGACCGCTGATCGACAAGGACGAAATGCTGATGCGTATAAGCGAGGGTGATGCCGGTGCTCAGGCTGCAAAGAAAGCTGAGCGCAAGACTGACATGCACTGGACCTTGGTCTACCTGCTGCAAAATTCTGACTGGACAGGGGAAGCGGTCTGCGTCAACATCGACGGAAAACAGCCACAGTTCTCCATTCCGTCACTCGCCATGCAGACCTATCTGGTGCCCGATAAAACCGTACAGCTGAACGAGGTCATCAAAGTAAAAGCGACGAATATCAACATACCTGAACAGACTGTTGAGTTCGTTCAGGTTATCTGACCGGAAGCTTTTTATTCGTGCGGAGGGTTCAATTACTCCGCCTCTCTGCGCCGAGTGTTGGTGATTAGTGCAGAGGTTTCCAGTTTTCGGTTTCGAATATGCTGTCGTGAACGGTGAACCACTCGGAATCCTTTATCTTGAAACCGTTGTTTGCAGTAGAGCGCACTGCGTTTGCCTGACTGAAGGATATGACGCACTGCGCATTTTTTTCTTCCGTAGAAAGAAGTTTTATCGCATTGCCGGTGAACGGATTGACCGGATTTTCGATCAGTCCGTCCATGGCGAGTGCCGGTACATCTGCATGCGTCATGAACGTCATGTCAGTTTCAAGCCTTCCTTTTTCATTGAAATCCTTTATCATCAGCAGGGGATTGAACCATTCAAAGCAGTGCGGGAATGCGCTACTGTCACCGAACAACGGGGAACGTTCTGCAGAACCGTGGTCGGCGACGAATATAATCCTTGTGTTGTCATATACCCCGTTTGTCTTTAAATATTCCAGCCATTCCCCGATACGCTTCATGGACGCAACCATAGCAGAATAACCCGTGTATTTCCGGTACCTGCTTTTACCGGTGTCAGTAACATTCGGAACTGGGACGAAATCAGGGGACTGGCAGAATGCGGTGTCATGGGTTGCTTCATTGTCAATGATAATAAAATTATTCTTTTTAGCGTCTGTATCCGTAAGTTCCGGCAGAAAGTCCAGCACCGAGTATCTGTCGATGAAGTTCGAAATGCTTTGCTCGTTTGTGTGCTTGGGAGGCCACCACCAGTTGTTGTAGTGGATGGCGGAGCGGAGGATATTCGGGGCAATGCGGAACAGGCTGAACCACAGCATGTTCCGCTTTATCATTTTGCTTTTGATGGGAATCGGCGGATAATCGTTTTCCTTGTACCAGATATCGCTGTACATGCCTGTCGCAATGACCGGTGAAATGTTCTCATGGTTTTCAAACGGTTTGAAAACAGGCACGTTGTCGTAGTTTGGATACGGCGGGTCTATAACGTCGCAGTGGTATCCGGCTGATTCAAAGAGGAAAGGCAGCAGAGTTTCCGCCTGATTGTGTTTTTCAACCATGGGCAGTTCACGCTTGTGGTTCATTGCCCAGGGTGTATATTCATAGCCTCCGTACAACGCCGGCGCGCCCTGTACGGTCCACCGGGCGAAGGATACGGTGTTCGGATAGAATGTAAAGCCAGTGTATTGGTCGTAGAGTTCGGGACATTCTGTAAATACTTCCGGCAAAAAGTGTCCGAGCGCACGGTCAAGCATGAACACAATCACATTGTTTTCTGTTTTGCTCAGGTGTATGATGGGCTCCGTGTTGGTCATCTGAGCCTTTGGCGCCTGGACTGTTTTAAATGTGCTTTGTATTTTCACTAAATTTATGCAGGAAAAAATGACAAATACACAGGAGACAATACCGGTGAGCTGGAACACAAACGACTTTCTCTTCTTAAAAAGCACGAGCAGTAGTGCAAGAATTGCTGCAATTACTGCCATGTTGCACAGAAATTCGGGAACGGTGGGCTTGAAGCTTTTGTGCTCTGAAAAAATAAGTTCCGGCAGGAGAATTCCGTAATTTCCCGGGAACAGGAAGCAGTCTGCCATGGCGATGAACAGACATGAAGCAAACAGGAAGCAGAGTACGGACTGCGTTTTTTTTTGGTACAGAAAATAGATGCACAGCGGCCAGAATACAAACAGTCCCGCCGTCTGGAGCATTGTGTTGCCGATGAAATAGAGCGGTGTTGTGTAGGAGTCTATGTAGCTGTATTCCAGTGTTGAGGAAACCATCAGCAGCGAAGGAATGACGCTGCCGGTAAGCACTGCAAGGGAGATTGCGCTTAGGATAAAAATGCCGTTCCGCTCTTTCCCGTCTTGCTCAACATCATGCAGAATGCTGGTTCTAAGCAGGACCACGGCTTTTGCAAGCAGCGGCAGGGCAAAGATAATAATGGAGAAACAGACGATGGCATAGGCATATTTCATCTTTATGCTGATGAAGTATACGTCGGCTGCTAAGAGTATGGCACAGGCAGCGATATACAGCAGGCGCAGCGGTTTTTTTACTTTGTACAGGATGTCTTTGACGAGAGAAAAAAGATTGTTCATGGTCCAGTAGAAGACCAACCCCGCTGGTGAATCGTACAAAATGACAAGGAATACCAGTGCCATTCCGTAGAGCTGCAGTTTTTCACGCAGGGTAAACCCCTTTGTGTAGATGCTCCCTGCTGTAATGTTTATGAGCGTCATCAGTATGGGTAGCAAATTGATGTGAACAGAACCAAAAGAAAGCAGACCGTCGGGTTTGCTCAAATCTTTTATGAACAGAAAGCTGACTCCCTGCAGTTCCTCCCGGTGGGAAAGAAACGAATATGCGGCAATGAAGAAAGGTATCTGTATCAGCAAACCGAATGAAGAGCGCATCGCCATGAGCGGGTGGTAGTGGTGCTGGCGGTAGAATGTCGAGAGAATCATGTACTGCTCGTCGCCCTTGAAGAATTTTTTTATGCGTTTGACACCGGGTTTGAGTTTTGCCTGTATGTCCCTCTCCGTTTCCTGCCAGCGCTCCGCAACTGCATAGAGGGGCAGACACAGAAGGGTCACCCCTATGCTCACACCGATTATTGCGCCGCCTTCGTTGGACAGCCGTAAGAACAGTTGATATATGAATTCTATGATTTGATAGACAGGATATATTACTATGGTATACAAGATTTTGGACATGAACCAAGTATATCGATAGGGGGTCCTGCCTGCAAGCGTTCCGCCTTGCACATATTGTGAAAAAAATGTAGTATTGATAAAGTTTTAACACTTATACTGATGGAAGGAAATTGCTATGAAAATATCCGGCTCACGTGTTGTGGTTGAGTGCCTTGTCGAACAGGGCGTTGACACTATTTTCGGTTATCCGGGAGGTGCCATCCTCAATATATATGACGAGTTGTACAAAAATTCAGACCGTATTACTCACATCCTTACAGCACACGAGCAGGGGGCAGCTCACGCTGCTGACGGTTACGCACGTGCCACAGGAAAAGTCGGTGTCGTGTTTGCAACAAGCGGCCCTGGCGCCACAAACCTCGTTACCGGCATCGCAACCGCCTATATGGATTCAAGCCCGGTGGTCGCAATAACTTGCAACGTGCCGACATCGCTTTTGGGCAAGGATTCCTTCCAAGAGATTGACATCACCGGCATCACAATGCCGATTACAAAGCACAACTTCATGGTTAAAACGGTTGATGAGTTGGCTGAGACTATCCGCGAAGCGTTCGTCATTGCAAAGAGCGGCCGTCCGGGACCTGTCCTCATCGACATACCGAAGGAAGTCACCAGCGCGATGGTGGACTTCGAGCCGATAACCGATATCAACGCCTGCAGTGAAAGTCTTGCGGCTTCAAAGACAAATATGAACCGCGTTGTAAATGCAGCTGTTCCAGCAGATGAAGATATAAAAGCCGCTGCGCAGCTCATCAACAGCGCCAAGCGTCCGGTGATTTATGCCGGCGGCGGCATTGTCATTGCCCATGCAGAAAAGGAACTGCTTGCCTTCGCAGAAAAGTCCGATATTCCTGTTTCGGAGAGCCTTATGGCGCGCGCGGCATTCCCGTCAGACCATCCGTTGTGCACGTGGATGGTCGGTATGCATGGAACAAAAGCCAGCAATATGGCAATCACGGAAAGCGACCTCGTCATCGCTTTGGGGGCTCGCTTTTCTGACCGCGTTATCTCCGATACAGCCCATTTTGCACCGGACAGCAAGATTCTGCACATCGATGTGGATCCTGCGGAAATCAACAAAAACATTCCGACTGCGGCAAATCTTGTCGGCGATGTAAAAGCTGTCCTAAACAGACTGCTTCCGCTTGTAGAATCCCGCAAGCTTCCTGTGTGGGGAGAAAAGATACAGGCATGGAAAAAAGAGTATCCTGCCTGCTACGATGAATCTCCTGCAAATTCCATCAATCCGAAATTTATCTGTGAATACATACACAAAGTTGCCGGCGACGATGCGTTCATCACGACGGAAGTCGGTCAGCATCAGATGTGGACAGCTCAGTTCTATCCGTTCAATAAGCCTCGAACCTTCGTTACTTCCGGAGGACTCGGAACAATGGGTTTTGGAACCGGAGCAGCAATCGGCATCCAGACGGCACTGCCAAAGGCCCGCGTTGTCCATATTGCAGGAGACGGTTCATTCCGCATGAACTGCAATGAGCTTGCAACCATACAGCATTACAATCTGCCGATTGTGATTGTTGTGGTGAACAACGGCACGCTGGGTAATGTCCGTATGTGGCAGAAGCTGTTCTACGGCAAACGCTACAGCCAGACAACGCTTGATTTCGGTCCTGACTGGGTGAAGCTGGCAGAGGCCTACGGCATTGCCGGGTACCGCGCAGAGACTGCTGAAGACTTTGCAAAAGCGTTCGATGCAGCCTTCGCCAGCGGAAAAGCCGCCGTCATCGATGCCAAAGTCGACATTGACGATATGGTTCTGCCGATGGTTCCCGGCGGAAAGCCGATTTACAACCAGATAATGAGCGTCAGTAAAGAAGTCCAGTACTGACAGCAGCTCCGCCTGACCGCCGTTTTATACCTCCCCGGTCAGGCGTTATTTTTCCTTTTTTATACCGCTCATTTACAGATATTTAAAACTGTGATAGACTAGTTATAACGAGTTAACTATTGTTCAGAGGTAAGGTTATGGGTGAGATACACGAATCCGGAGAAGATTATCTTGAGGCAATCCTCATTCTGCAGAAAAAGAACGGTGCTGCACGCGCTGTTGATGTCGCCCGTCAACTTCACGTCTCCAAGCCGAGTGTAAGCAGGGCAATGAGTGTGCTCGAGGAAAACGGTTACGTAACAGTCGGAGACACCAGTTTCCTGCAATTGACGGAAAAAGGAAAGGCTCAAGCCACAGAAACGTACAGCCGGCATGTTCTTTTAACGAAGTTTTTAATGAAGATAACCGGTGTCAGTGAGGAACAGGCTGAAGACAATGCATGCCGCATAGAGCATGACATTGATGCTGATGTCAAGAAAGGCATCGAAAACTGGATGCAGCAGAACGCATAGCATTTTCCATAGGATAATCCAATGACAGAAAAAGAAAACACTCACGGTGCGCTGACAGACGACAACCACAAGGCTCTGTGGAGCGGAAGGTTTGCCGAAGGTCCTGATGCAGCAGCTGTTGAATTTGAAACATCAATCCACGTAGATGAGCGGATGGCGCTCGATGACATCCATGGCTCCATAGCACATGCCACAATGCTCGGCGAACAGGGGATTATCCCTCAGGAGGATGCGGAACGCATTGTCACCGGACTCAAGGGCATTGAGCACGATCTTGCTTCGGGGGCGTTGGCAATCGATTACAGCGCGGAGGATATCCACTCGTTTGTGGAAGCGACCTTGACCGACAGAATCGGTGAGGCGGGAAAGAAGCTCCATACTGGAAGAAGCCGCAACGACCAGATAGCCTTGGACGAGCGTTTGTATCTACGGCGTGTGATTCCGCTGCTTCAGAATGAAATCCTGACCGCCATGGAATCGCTGGTGGATATTGCTAAAAAGCACACAAAGACGTTGCTCACCGGCTACACGCATATGCAGCACGCACAGCCGGGAACGCTTGCCCAGCACCTGTTGGCATGGGCATGCATGTTGCAGCGCGACTGGCGCCGCCTGGAAGATGCGCTCGGCCGCATTTCCCTGTCCCCGCTGGGCAGTGGGGCTTTGGAAGGAAGCACCCTTCCGCTGAATCGGGAGCGCGTTGCCGAAATTTTGGGCTTTGGCGGAGTGACTGAGAATTCTTTGGACAGCGTTTCCGACCGGGATTACTGCATTGAGTTCACCTCGGCTTTCGCCTTGCTGCAGTCCCATTTGAGCCGCATGTGTGAAGAAATCGTTCTTTGGGCGACGACAGAATTCAAATTTGTGGATTTGAGCGAAAAGTGGTCTACCGGATCTTCTATTATGCCGCAGAAAAAGAACCCGGACTTTGCGGAACTCATTCGCGGACGTACCGGAAAAGTGTACGGGGATCTGATAAATCTTCTGACAATGGTGAAGGGGATTCCCCTTGCGTACGACCGCGATCTGCAGGAAGACAAGGAACCTCTCTTTGATGCCCTTGATACTGTTGAAGCAAACCTCAAGGTCTTTACCGCTATGGTTTCCTCTGCAAAGTGGAATATTGAAGCGATGGCTGCAAGCTGTGAAGGCGGATTTGCAAACGCGACGGATGTGGCGGAATATCTCGTCCGCAAAGGAATGCCGTTCAGGACAGCCCACGGTGTCGCAGCTGCTACCGTCAGAAAGGCGATTGACGCCGGTTTGTCGCGCATAGAGGATCTGCCGCTTGCAGAACTGCAGGCTTGCTCTCCGCTCATCGAAAAAGACCTCTACGATACGATTTCACCCGTTTCCTGCATGGAGCACAGAACAACGACCGGTGGACCTTCTCCTGTCTGCACGGAAGTACAGATTGAGCACTTGAGCGCTTTCTGTACCGGTAAACGAAAATAAAAACTTGACAAAGCGCCAGAATATCGTATACTGAAAGCAATTGTATGAAACCAGTTTCATACAATTGCTTTTCTTTTTTCAGGAGACCGGTATGTCTGAGACTGTCACAATCTATGATGTTGCCCGTGCGGCAGGTGTAAGCCCTGCGACTGTTTCCCGCGTGATGAACGAACCATCCAAAGTAGCACAGGAAAAAAGACAGCGGGTGCTTGACTGCATAAGGGAACTGCACTTTGTTCCTAAGGCTGATGCTGTCATAAATGCCAGAAAAGCATATAAAAAAATAGGTGTTGTTGCGCCTTTCTTTACACAGACATCGTTTCTGGAGCGGTTGCGTGGCATCGCGACTGTTCTTACCCCCGAACACTATGAGCTCGTCATGTATTCCATCGATTCCAATGAGGACTTGGAAAACTATATCAGCACACTGATTACCGCAAACCGTGTTGACGGTCTGATTTTTCTCTGTGTCCACCTCGATTCCCGCATGCTTTCGCTGCTGTCCCGTTCCCGTTTTCCCGTGTGTTTTGTTGAAGACCCGGTAGACGGCTTCGACAGCGTCATCGTGCGGAACCTGGAGGGAGGGCAGAAAGCTGCAGAGCACTTGTATTCAAAGGGGTGCAGAAGACCGTGTTTCATCGGGGAAAAATCCAACCTTCCGTATGCAGTGCGCGCTTCAGAGGACCGATTTCAGGGCTTTAAATTTTATTTTGCCAACCAGGGCATTCTGATAGATGAAAAATATGTCTGGATGGGGGAGTTTACGGAGCAGAAACAGGATGAAGGTATCTTTGGCATTCTGTCCCAGAATCCGCTCCCTGACGGGGTTTTCTGTTCGAGCGATTTAATCGCAGCCCGTTTCGTCGCCCTTGCGCGTGAAAAAGGCATACGGATTGGTACTGACATAAAGGTACTGGGCTTTGATGACATTGACATCGCCAGCTACATCGGATTGAGTTCTGTGAGCCAGAACCTCGATGAATCGGGGCGCGCTGCGGCGCAACTCATTCTTTCCCCAATGGAGCATAAAGCAAATGCTGTGACCAATATAATGCTGCCTCT
Source organism: uncultured Spirochaetaceae bacterium (assembly GCA_902797055.1). GTDB lineage: Bacteria > Spirochaetota > Spirochaetia > Treponematales > Treponemataceae > Treponema_D. The sequence continues at coordinate 3,499 of CADBRT010000101.1, read as the reverse complement.
CACTGTGATTGAGCGGCAGACAACGAACTAGGAGGATTGTATGTACAAGAGACAGCTTGAAGCCAATATGGCTGCCCTTACCCGACGGTTGTACGAGCTCTACGGAGAACGGTGGGACTTCTACGATATCTTGGGAAGACTGCAAAAAATCATGCGCGCGGCATCCCTCAAACGCACCGGCTACCTGAAAAAATCTGATGACGGTGCCATAAAGTCTGCTGCTGCAGGAAAAAACTACTGGTATTTGAAGCAGGACGCTGTCGGCATGATGCTGTACGTGGATTTGTTTGCCGGAGACCTTAAGAATCTGGTTCAAAAAGTCCCGTACCTCAAAAGCCTCGGTATAAACTACGTCCATTTAATGCCGCTTTTTAACTGCCCGAAAGAGGAGAATGACGGCGGTTATGCCATCAGTTCGTACCGCAAAGTGCAGCCCCGCCTTGGGGACATGGAGGATTTGCGCCACGTCTGTGATGTGTTCCACGAAAACGGTATGCGCGTTGTACTCGATTTCGTTTTCAACCACACCAGTGACGAACATGAATGGGCTGTAAAGGCAAAGGCGGGGGATCCTGTCTACAGCAAATTCTACTATATGTACAAAGATAAACAGGAAGTCGATGACTGGAACCGCACCTTGCGCGAAATTTTCCCGACTGTCCGCAGAGGTTCGTTCACCTATTTGAAAGAGCAGGATGAGTGGGTGTGGACCACGTTCAATTCCTTCCAGTGGGATTTGAACTATTCAAACCCGGAAGTGTTCCTCGCCATGTGCGAAGAGATGCTTTCCATTGCAAATCTGGGCGTTGATGTATTGCGCCTCGACGCGCTCGCCTTCGTTTGGAAGCAGAAGAATACCGTCTGTGAAAGCCTGCCGAAAGCACACACGCTCATACAGGCCTTCCAGTACGTGGCACGGATAGCCTGCCCGTCATTGGAATTCAAGAGCGAAGCAATCGTGCACCCCGATCAGGTGATTCAGTACATAAACCACGATGAGTGCCACTTGAGTTACAATCCGTTGCAGATGGCTCTGTTCTGGTCAACACTTGCCACCCGCGACACACGGCTTTTGACGCTTTCACTGCAGAAACGCTGGCGTGTGCCGGAAGGCTGCGCCTGGATAAACTATATCCGTTGTCATGACGACATCGGCTGGACTTTTAGCGATGAGGATGCCGCTTCCCTCGGCATAAACGGATACGACCACCGCAAGTTCCTGAACCGGTTCTTCACCGGCAGGTTCGACGGTACGTATGCACAAGGTGAGCCGTTCCAGATGAACCCGACGACCGGGGACTGCCGCATCTGCGGAACAATGGCAAGCCTTGCAGGTCTTGAGCAGGCTGAACAGGACAACAACGATTTGTACCGCGACATGGCTGTCAGGCGCATGGAAATGCTGTACGCGACACTGTTTGCGCTACCGGGCATACCGCTTTTGTATGCAGGCGATGAAAACGCCGTGCTGAATGACTACAGCTACCGGGATGATGTGCACAAACGTGAAGACTCCCGCTGGGTGCACCGCATAAAGACCGACTGGAGCGGAACCTTCCAGTATGAGTCCCAGAAGACATTCAATGAGTTCCTTCGCAAGATTATTTCGCTGCGGGCAGGCGAGGATATGCTCGGCGGAAACGATGTTTCCTTCTACGATGTGCAGGATTCCCATGTCTTCGCGTTTCGCCGCGGGACAATCCACGTGGTTGCAAACTTTTCGGAGAGTGAAGCGTGGTTCAAGACAGGTGCATGGTCGCCGTCTTCAACGGATGTGCTTTCCGGCAAAGTGTACGACAACCGCGAGTCTTTGCGCCTGGGCCCGTATGAGGTGCTTTGGCTCAAGGAAAATGTAACAAAGTAAGTCAAACAAGGAGAAAATAGTTTTATGGCTAAGAAATTTGATGTAGTTGCGCTTGGAGAGATTCTTATCGATTTCACCTTTGCCGGTACGAATGCTGACGGAAAGAATGTGTATGAGGAGAACCCAGGCGGAGCTCCTGCAAACTGCGTCTCTGCAGTCTGCAAACTCGGCGGAAAGGGCGCGTTCATCGGCATGACCGGCCGGGACAGCTTCGGGGAAGATGTGCGCAAGGTTCTGTCCGACATACATGTGGACACCAGTGCCATGCGGTACACCGACAAACAGCATACCACTCTTGCATTCGTCAGTCTGGATGCAAACGGAGAACGCCACTTCTCGTTCTGCCGCAATCCCGGTGCCGACACACAGCTTGAACCTTCTGATTTGGATGAATCCGTTCTCGCCAATACAACGATTCTTCACGTGGGTTCGCTGAGCCTGACAAACGACCCGTCACGCGCTGCTGAAATGGCTGCAATCGATATGGTAAAAAAGGCTGGCGGTTTTATCAGCTATGACCCGAATTACCGCGCAAACCTCTGGAATGGAAGACCCGATGCTGTGGACATCATGAAAAGCATTATGCCACTTGCCGACATGGTGAAAGTTTCAGAAGAGGAACTTTCCCTACTGTACGGAGCAAATATCTCCTATGCGGACGGAGCCGCCAAAATTCTGGATGCAGGGGCAAAACTGGTGCTTGTTACACTTGGTTCAAAGGGCGTGTTCTATGCCGCCAGAACCGCAGACGCTTCATTCTCCGGCGCATTGGGTGTTCCGTCAGTCAAGGTTGTGGACACCACCGGTGCCGGTGACAGCTTTACCGGCGGACTTTTGTACTGCATTACACGGAGAAGCAACCCGTTTGTGTTTACGCAGAAAGAGATAGAGCATGACATATCATTTGCCAACGCTGTCGCTTCCCTGTGTGTGACAAAACGAGGGGCAATTCCTGCGTTGCCCACTCGCATCGATACCGAAAAATTTATGCAGGAACACGGCATGTAAATCAGCTGGCGGTGTAGTGTGCTACGCCGTCACCGCTCTCGCAGTCGAAGAAACCTGCTTCATAGCCAATCGCCTGCGAGTAGACTTTCTGCACGTTGGCTGCAAAGTTGTCCAGTTCATCCTTATGAACCAGGGCGATTGCGCAGCCTCCGAAACCGGCTCCTGTCATGCGTGCACCGAGGCAGCCTTTCTGCTTCTGGGCTGTTTCGGCAAGCGTGTCAAGCTCTATGCCCGTTACTTCGTAATCATCTTTGAGCGACGCGTGAGACGCGTTGAGCAACTGTCCCAGTTTTGCAAGGTCCCCTGCTTTGAGAGCAGCAACAGCGTCTTTTACCCGCTGGTTTTCATAGACGCAGTGTTTGGCGCGTTTCTGGAGCACAGCATCTGCAACCGCGCCCTTGTTCTTTTCCCAGTCTTCAGGAGTGAGTTCGCACAAGGCATTGATTTTTACACCACTGTCCTGAAGCAGTTTGAGGGCTTTTTCACATTCACTTCTGCGTTCATTGTATTTGCTGTCTGCGAGGCGTCTCTGCTTATTTGTGTTCATAACCACAAACCGATAGTCGCCCAGTTCCAGCGGTGCGTACTCGTACTTGAGCGTATTGCAGTCGAGGGCGATGGCAGCGT
>CADBRT010000100.1 GCA_902797055.1 uncultured Spirochaetaceae bacterium | reverse complement strand
TGTCGCCTCCGCTAATCCGGAACGGCTCGTTCGTTTTTGGAAATTTTTTTGAGACTATAGCTCAGCTGGATTAGAGCATCACCCTGCGGAGGTGAGGGTCGCACGTTCGAATCGTGTTAGTCTCGTAGTTACAGGTTTTTGAATTATTCGTTTTGGAATGATGCGAGAGCGGTCGATTCGGGCGGTCTCGAAAACCGTTATACCTTATTTGAGGTATCGGGGGTTCGAATCCCCCTCATTCCGGTTTTTGCTCCAGAGCGGATGATTTCGGTTCTGTGTTTCTTCATCTAGGAGAACCGAAGTCTTGATTCAAAAAGTCCTGTATTTTTTTTTGGAAAGATGTCCGAGTGGTTTAAGGTACATCCTTGGAAGGGATGCGTAGGGGCAACTCTACCTGGGGTTCGAATCCCCATCTTTCCGTTTGGTCCAGATGTTCTGCACGTATCAGCTGGAAAACCCCGCCAGAGCAGGAATGCAGCAACGGTATTCAGATTGGGACGGTGCCGGAAATTATCTGGGCCTTTTTTGTCGGCATTCATTTCTTGATTCTGTAATTTTCAATTCCAGTACGTTTTCTTTTATAACTTATACTTCTGATTCTTCGTGTTCTGCATGGTTGGTATCAGTTTTTCTGTTTCTTTTGTATCTGCTGTATCGTTTTCTCGCGTTTTATGGAAACGTTTGCCCATCCATTCGTCTTTTTTGAGTTCCTTGACTTTACAATTGTCGTTTTATGTTTTATTATGAATAACATGGCTATGATAACTGCTCAGCAACTAAATACGTATTATGATACGTATCGTAATACGGAAGTTGCTTTTACAAAGGATATCTTGAAGACCCTTTCACTGGATCCGCGCCAGATTTATATAAAATGTTCTGGGGGCCAGTGGCCGTGCATTATCAATTCTTCTTCCCTGTCATCGGCAAAGATAATTGTGGGCACAAAAGGTGGGGCGTATGAGGAAATGGCTAAGCCGGAACCTCCCGTGATGAACCTGCGCTTCTATTTCTATCAGGGAGATAAGCAGACTTTGAGTTTCTTCATCTCCTGCAAGGTCAAACAGGTTCAGCCGTATATGAACAGCAATGATCTTGCCATCATTACGTTGGCCTTCAATCAGAGGCCGCCGGATGATTTTATCATCATGCTGAGCCATCTTATCGATGCAAATATCAACTCTGTAAAGCGAAAGGACGAGCGAATCCTTATCAATGCGGACAGTTGCCGTAAGCTTGGTATTCCAAAGGAGGAGGGAACAATCGTCATAGACAACGTTCCCCGCCGCTGCATACTCCGCGATATTTCATTCGGCGGTGCAAAGGTTGTTGTTCTCGGAGTTGCTAAGTTCCTGGTGAACAAGCCGACTCAGTTGTCTCTGGAATTTGATGATCCTCATGAAATCATAACGCTGAAAGGTGTTGTCACAGACGCTGTTCCTGTCGAAGGCAGAAAAGAGATTGTTGCGACAAGCATCAAGTATGATGAGAATGCGGTTTCTCTGAGCTATAAAATACACATAAACAACTATCTTACGACTACCCGCAAGCAGGATCTTGACGTTGCTCAGGGAAAGGTTCCGCCGGCTATTGCAACGCCGCAGTCAATATCTCCTGATTCCCCTGACAGCGACATTGACGCCACATTCTGAGGACTGACATGAATCCTTCCAATCCAATGGACTCTGTATATTTCATAACACTGCCGGAGGGGTTCACTCTGTCCAAAGAGGCTCTTCAGCTGGATCCGAAAATTCCGCTCCCCGTTCAGCGCAAGACCGGGGATGCTCCCGGAACATTCCACACGAAAACGCTTTCCCCTGAGCAGGTTCTCTCCGGTATCCTTACGGTTCTCGCTTATGACAAGCAGAATGAGCACCTCGATTATTACCGCGACCTCATAACAAAAGCCCGGCCGGGCATAAAAAAGGAACTCGCCGAAGCTGCCATCCTTAAAACTCGTAATGAGGACTGGGATTTGGCAGAGGAAATTTGGGATTCATTGCATGGGCTTGACCCCGAGGATATGGCGATCATATTGAATATGGCGCTGTTCTATGATCAGCGGGCGGACAGTTACCGTTCGCAGGGTCTTTTTGATGACGCCGACGCCTACGATTCAAACGCAGAGCTGTATTATCGGGACGCGATGAATGCAAACCCCGAGATACCTGACGCGTTTTTCAACGCAGGCTTTTTCTACCGCAAAAAGCGCAACTATTCCGAAGCAAAGGGGTGTTTTGAAAACTATCTCGCGCTTCTTGCGGACAGCGATGATAAATCCGAGGACAGCAATACAGAATATAAAATCGACCGCGCAAGGGAAATTTTGTCAAAGATATCTTCCCGCAAACTCGAAAACGAAACCTTCCATGAGGCGTATGAGCTTATTTCCCGGGGTGAAGAGGAGAAGGGCATTGCTTCTATCCGTCGGTTCATACAGGATAATCCTGCAGTGTGGAACGCGTGGTTCATGCTTGGTTGGGGGTTGCGCCGTCTGGAGCGGTTTGCGGATGCAAAGCTGGCGTTTGAAAAGGCCCGGGAGTGCGAGGGCGGCGATGAAAATGCCGACACCTTGAACGAGCTTGCAATCTGCCAGATTGAAACCGGTGACTATGACGGGGCGTCGGAAAGTCTGAATACGGCTATTGCGATGGACCCCGACAATACGAAAGTCATCAGCAATATGGGCTACCTCTGTCTGCGCTTGGGCAAACCGGAGGAAGCCAGAAAATATTTTATGACAGTGCTCGAAATAGACCCCGAGGATAAGATTGCGGGTCTTGAACTGAAAAAACTGGAGCAGGAAGCTAATTAAACGGGATGAAGCCTCTGAGGCTTCCCCCGTCCTGCTTTACAACCGTATCCCCGACATTGACATTGACTTTCTCAAACCAACCCTGCGGTACTTCCAGCGCGTAGCGGACACTGCGTGTGCTTTTGACGCTTGAAAGGCTGTGCGGTGTCATGTCCAGTATGTCTTCTATGACGCCGTTGGAATCGATGTATGCGATGGAGAGCGGGTGTGGCGTGTTTTTCATCCAGAAACTCAAGATTTGGTCTCTCTCAAAGACGAAAAGCATTCCTGTGCCGTCTGGTATGTTCTTGCGGTACATAAAACCGTAGTTTCGTTCTTCTTCTTTTATTGCGAGTTCCGCTTCTACTTCCTGTGTAGTGCCGTCGCTCTTCTGTATGGAGAGGGTTTCAACGGGAAGTTTGTACTTGCGCTTGCTTGAACAGGAAGCGAATGACGGCAGAAATACAAGTGCTGCAATGAGCAGGGGGAGAAATTGTTTGTTGCTTTTCATATTTGTTTTTACAGACCTTCGAGGAACTGTGCACGGTTCATTTCGGCTGCGGTATCCTGTACGCTGGCTGCGTCAATCAAGCTTGTCATGACAGCGCGGTCGGTGTATTTGATTGCAAGCGGACGCTCCAAATCTACGATGACGGAATCGCTGACCCATTCCGATTTCTGCGGTGTAAGGGTCGTCGGCTCTCCATATTTTTCGCAGAGGGAGCTGAACACTGAATAGTGGTCGAGTTTGTCCTGATTTAAGTTGATAGTCATGACGTAGAGTTTTCCGTCATGGAACTGGAACCAGCATCTGTCCAGATAAGGGGACGGTGAGTACCGTGCGGCATCTGTCTCTATGAGGACTTTCTCTTTGCCGGGCATGAGGGAGACATCTCTGTCTCCGCGGTAGCCGAAACGCTGGTCTTTTTGAAGTGCTGATTTTACTTCTTCAAGGGTCATTCCCAGTGAAACGCCGGCGAAACTTGACGGAGGCTCCTGTACAGGACCTGTCTCTTTACCGGTGGCAGGATTCCGGCTTGAAGAGCCGGAGTTTTTGTTTTTAGGAAGTGTTATGGAAACGGAACCTTGGGATCCGGAAATGGTGCCTGTCACGCTTTCGTCGTCTTCAGACACCGTCGTCGTCAGATTGGAAGTCTGCGCTGATGCGTACACATTGAGAAGTACGGTTGCTGCAAAAATAGTCAACAGTCTATGGCTCATAGTGAATTTATCGGCATCGGCGCAGTGAATTCCTATGCAATATTAGTCCTTCTTGCGGCTCATCTGCTTGCGGTAGAATGCCGCCTGCTTGATGAGTTCATCGACATCAGGAATTTCAATTTTTCCGTCGCGGATTTTGATGTTCTGGTCGGTGAAGAGCTGCCCCTTTGCGATTGCCTGGTTCTGGGTTGGAATGCCGGAGAGGTTGACCAAATCCTGTGGTGTGAGGTCTGTCCTGTATGGCACCCCCTTGCCGGTTGCAATCTTTTTGTTTTCAATCTGCAGAGCGAGCATGTCAATCATTCTTTCGCGCGGGTTTGTCAGCTGTCCGTTGACAATCTGGCGGTACATGGACCAAACGCGTTCTGCGAGAATTGATGTTAGGCGGGCTATGAATTCCACCTGTGTGGTTACCATTGTCTCGAAGTTGGAGCGGTTTACCGCCATGAGGTGGCAGTCGCTGTGAGCGATAGCGCATGCGGAACGGGGAGCGTTGTCGAGCAACGCCATTTCTCCGAACATGTCTCCCTTATTGAGCAGTGCGAGGGTTACTTCCTCGTTGTCGACAACCTTGGTGATTTTGACGGAACCGCTCTGGATGATAAACATGTCCGGTCCGGTCTGGCATTCTGAGAAAATCATCGTGTTTTCCGGATAGAAGCGGACAAGATCCTCAGTGGGTTCAAGGTATACTGCATGAGAGCGCGGTTTCAGCCGCTTGAAGGTTTTGAGCGCAGCTTCTGCATTTTCGCCGTGCGGACATTTCTTGAGGTACTGGAAATACCCGTAGACTGCGATGTCTGTCTCGCCCTGGTTATCGTAGTATTCGGCAATGCGGAACATTTCCTCCGGCGAGTCGTTGATGGTTTTCTTTAGTGTGATTTTTGTGCGCATGTCGTTGAGCTGGCGCATTTCACGCGCGAAGTAACGGACAAGCTTGATGGCAATCGGTGTATTTCGTTTGACCAGCTCCATGTACTGATCTCTTCTTACAACAATAACTTTTACATCTGTTTGTGCAATAACGGTCTCTGTCTGCGCGTGTCCTGACATGCAGGGGATAACAGCCACGAAGTCTCCGGGACCGAGTGTTTTTGTGCTTCCTATAAGGATTTTTGTTTCATGATAGCACTGTACTTTGCCGCTTTGAATAATGAAAAATCTGTCGTTGCTATCGGTTCCCTCGACACAAAGGTAGGAATTCGCTGTGTAATCAGCAAATGAAAGTTGTAACATATTTACCTCGCCTCGCCGGTACAAGAAATCCCTTGCCCGTTCATCTCCCTATATGTTTATATATTCGGACAAATTTAAGCCGAATCATATAATGGTATCTCTAAAAAATGAAGTTTTCAGAGTTCTCCATAAATATTATCTCCGGTTTCAATGTGAAGCCGGTTTTTTGCCGTACTGTCTCCTGAACGGCTTTTACCAGTTCTGCGATATCTGCCGATGTTGCAGAACCTGTGTTGATAATGAAGTTTCCATGCCATGGGGCGACTTGCGCTCCTCCGATCCTCAGTCCTTTGAGGCCGGCTTCGTCAACCAGCACCCCGGAAGGTTTCCCGATGCTTCTGTCGTTTTTGAAAACGCTTCCGGCGCTCGGTGCTCGGAAATGTCCTTTCAGTTCTCTGTCATGCACGTATTTTGCGTTCAAGGCTGTTATGCGCTCTGCACTTTTTACTGTATGCTCACATTCTGTAACTGAAAAAGAAACTTTCATAATAATCTCCCCCGTGGTTTGAAACGGGGAATGCTTATAACTCCATTCTTCTCTATCATTATGGTGTATTTTCGTAAAATCCGCAACGTTAAAAACCGTTGATTTATGAATTTTTTCCACATTCAGACAGTTTGCCGCGGCGAAAACATCGCTTATGCTTTTGTCGTAACACCGTGCGTTCATGTACGCAGCTCCTCCTGCTGTCCCGGGGAGTCCCGAAAACGATTCCAGACCTGAAAGCCAATGTGAAGCACAGAAGTCAACAATGTCTGTCATCTTTGCTCCCGCTCCGCAGGTGAGAATGCCGTCGTTGTATGAAATGGTGTTTATGCGTGAAAGTGAAAGAACCAGCGCTTTAAGCTGTCCGTCGGGAGCGATTGTGTTGCTGCCGCCTCCGAGTACGAATACAGGAATGTGTTCCTTGTGGCTGAGCCATACAGCATATGCGGCGGATGGTGCATCCTCCGGTTCTGCGATGACAGGTGCAGTGCCTCCGGTTCTCATGGTCGTGCGTTCCGCCATGCTTCCGTCAAAGAGCACGGAACCTTTGAAAAAGTCCGACTTCTTGATATTTTCGCCTATTTCTCGTATTCTGTCCATAACTATTGACTGCCAGTATTATATAGGAAAAACTGTGCAATCTCAAGAAACAGGGAGGATTTTCATGGGCTTGCGTCTTTTTAACACGATGGGAAGGAGTATGGAGGATTTCGCTCCGATAACGCCGGGATACGTGGGGTTCTACGGCTGTGGTCCGACCGTGTACAACTATGCTCATATAGGAAATCTGCGTGCTTATGTATTTCTTGATACCTTGGACAGAACGCTGACATTCCTCGGCTATGACAAAAAACACGTCATGAATATAACGGATATCGGTCACTTGACCGGCGATGCAGACGAAGGCGAGGATAAGATGCTCAAGACTGCTCGCGAACGGCATGAATCTGTCCTTGAGGTCGCTCAATTTTATACAGACGCTTTTTTCAAGGACATTGACAGCCTGAACATAATCCGTCCGGATGTAGTCTGCAAAGCCACAGAGCACATCCCCGAAATGATTGACTTGATAAAGCGGATAGAGGCAAACGGACACACTTACATGGCCGGCGGGAACCTGTACTATGATGTCAGCACGTATCCCGATTATGGCAAGCTCGCCGGGTTGAACCTCGACGACCTCAAGGCTGGTGCGAGAATCGATATCGACAAGAACAAGAGAAGCCCGTATGACTTCGTTCTTTGGTTTACAAAGAGCAAGTTCGAAAATCAGGCGCTTACGTGGGACAGCCCATGGGGACGCGGATATCCGGGGTGGCACATAGAGTGTTCGGCGATGAGCATGAAATACTTGGGAGAGCATTTCGATATCCACACAGGAGGCATCGACCACGTTCCGATTCACCATACCAACGAGATAGCGCAGAGTGAAGGCGCGACGGGGCGTAAGTGGGTGAATTACTGGCTGCACAATGAATTCCTTGTCGTCAGCAAAGATAAAGACGACAAAGAGGGCGGGGCAAAGATGTCCAAGTCCGCCGGTAACTTTCTGAGACTTCAAACGTTAATAGATAAAGGTTATCATCCGCTGGATTACCGGTATTTCCTTTTGGGAACCCATTACCGCAAGCAGATATATTTCAGCTGGGAGGCAATGGATGGTGCAAAAAGCGCGCGTAAGTCTCTGGTGCAGAAGGTTGCGCGTATTGTACAGGCTGCCGGCGGAATTACCGCTTTGAACGCGCTTCCTGCCTTTGCAAAGGGTGAGGCTTCAGATGGTTCTGCCCTGTCGGAAGGTGCAAAGGAAATCCTTTCCGCATTCACAGATGCTTTGGAAAACGACCTTTCCACACCGGTGGCGGTGAGCCAGATACAGAAGGTGGTGAAGGAGTCGGCGCTTGCACCGGCGGAAGCTCTTTCTCTGGTTGCGCGGATGGACAGCGTTCTTGCTTTGGGGCTTTTGGATGGAGCAAAACTTGTTTTGTCAGCCCCTGCAGCCGAGGTTTCAAGCGGTCACGACGGGGATCCTGAAGCTGCGGAAATAGACGCCCTGGTAAAAGAACGCGTCGAGGCTAAAAAGAGCAAGAATTTCGCCAGAGCTGATGAAATCCGGGATGAACTTTCAAAACGGGGCATTCTGGTGACGGATACGCCTCAGGGGCCGGTGTGGAGCCGCCGCTGAAAGATAAGAAAAAATTTATGTAACCAAAAGAGGGTGCCGTGTTTTCTAGTAGTAAAGGGGTTCTTGGAGATAAACAGCCGATAGACTGTTCCAATTCCGAGGACTTTAGACGAGTATACGATGCGACGATGGACTTGCTGTTCAAGGTGGCTCTACGGATTGTAGAAGATGAGGAAGCCGCCGAGGATTTGGTTCATGATTCGTATATCAAGGCGAATGAAAAAAAATTGGTTTTCCCGACCCTTGATGATGCCAAGTTCTGGCTTATCCGCGTCGTAAAAAATGCATCCCTGAATTATGCTAAACGAAAGGTCAGGGAGGCGAAAGCGTATCACAAAGCTCTGTACGAAGGAAGACAGCACATGGACGGGGGCGAAACCGATGTCCTGAAGATGGAGGCCGTCGAAAAAGCTCGTGAAGCGCTTCAAAAGCTGCCGCCGAAACTGCGCGAAGTTTTAGTGCTCCGTGAGTACAGCGGTTTGAATTATAAGGAAATCGGCAAAGCGCTCGGCATCACTGAGGGTAACGTCAAGGTGCGGGTGTTCAGAGCTAGAGAACAATTGTTAAAGTATATAGGAGAAGATGATGTTTACCTGTCCTAACAAAGACCTTCATTCGCTTTATCTCGACGGAGAAATGCCCAAGGAGTATCTGGCAGAGTACGAGGCACATGTTGAAAAGTGTCCCGAGTGTCAGGCTCAGCTTAAGCGGCTCCGTGCACTGAATGCTCTTTTCGCTGCAGACAGCGAAGCGCTTGCATTGAGTGACAAGGATAAGGAGGACAGTTTTGCCCGTCTTCAGGCCCGTATGTCTTATGCAAGGGTTATGAAGCCTGTTGTTCAGAAGCCGAGAAAACGCACTGTATTCCGCGATGTTATGGTTGGTGCGGCTGCTGCGGCAGTTGTGGCGATTATTCTTCCTGCCCGTCTGGGTATGAATCCTGTTGCTCCTGAGATGGCAGTGAATGCTCAGCAGGCATCTTTCCAGCCTGTTGCCAGAACAACGTCGTTTTCACTTCCGACTTCTGTTGTGCTTTCCGACGGTGATGTAAATCCGGTGAGCATTGCAGCTTTCTTGAAGGACGATGAAAACAGCGATGTTTCTTCTTCACGTATCCAAGCTCACGATTCTCTTGCTGCTGCAGTAATGCCGTTCGGCACTCCGGTGGTTGCTCCTGCTGCTACGACAGCGACTGCAAACCTCAAGCATGCAGATGAGAAGCTCTCTCTTGCAAGCTACGATGTATTCAGCCCGATTGCGACAGTTGAGGAAGAACCTCAGCCGGTGCAGAAGGATGGTGGATTCCACTTCTCCTTCCATTCTGCTTTGTTCTCTTTGGACATTGGAAAGGGCGAATAGCCTGTGCAGTGAAATGAGAGTCGTCATTTCGTGCTGTCATATCTGAAACTTTTGAAGACCAGGGCGTGGGCACGCCTTGCGTCTTTTTTTTGCCTTGTAATCCTTTTATCTCTTATCCTTTTCATTGTCGGTCAAAAAAAACGGCATTCCCAAATTCCTGTCATAGAGTCATCCGATCCCGCAGTCGGTCTGCCCGGTGATGTACTTACCATAACTGGTCAGCATTTCGGCTCTGTGCGTGGAGATTCTTATGTTGAAATTTCATCGTCCCGCGTTACCGGAAGCCACTGTATCTCTTGGCAGGATACAGAGATTCAACTGTATATTCCTGAAAATGTGCAGGACGGGCTTGTAACGGTTACCACCGGGTACGGAACGTCCAGCCCCTCCTTTTTTGCAAGCAAGGCGAATATCCCCGTCGCTGTCAGACAGGACCCGAAAACAACATTGCCGGTTATCCTTGCGGTTTCTCCGGAAACTGCCCTTGTCGGTGACAGCATAACTATAACAGGCACGAATTTTGGTGTGGAGCGGGGAGAATCGCGCGTCTACTTCACCGCGAACAGACAATCAGTTTCCTCCGATGAACAGGTCATCGACACTGCGCTTTTGGGGTCCGGTTATGAGTACTGGAGTGATACCGAGATACGCGTGCGTGTTCCTGACGGGGCCGACAGTGGAAAAATATTTGTAGAGACGGCGCGCGGAAAAAGCCGGTCCGCTCTTATTTCTTTGAATTTTCCGGCCGGCAAAAAAACGTATTCCATTATGCGCACCTACGTGGTGCAGACATTTGCTGACCTTAAAAACGAGTCCAACGGAATTCTCCCTCCTGTCACGCTGTATCTTCCGCGTCCTGCAGTTTCCACGATGCAGCCTTCTGTTTCGTTGAGCAATGTTGCACCAGTTCCGCTGATTTCCGATGATATGGAGAACATTATTTTTCAGTCCAAAGAAATGGCAGGAAAGGGCTCTGTACAGGATTTTTCCGCTACGCATGTCATCTCCATATTTGAGGTCGCAGGAAACCTTCGACTGTCAAAAGCGGAACCATACTCCGAGCGCTCAAAGCTCAGGTATAAATCGTATATGGTTCAGGACTCCGTCGTTCCTTCCGCAAGTGCCTCGGTTGATGCGTTGGTGAAGGAAGTTGTCGGCAAAGAAAAAAATCCGGCGCGCGCAGCCCGTCTTTGCTATGATTACATCACCACTTCATATAAAGTCCGCCCCAAGGTAAGAAGGGGAAATGTTTCCCCGTTGGACAGCATAACCGGCAAATCGGGGGATGCCTATGATTTGACCATGCTGTTTACCGCAATGTGTCGGAAAGCAGGTGTCGTTGCCGTTCCGGTGGCTGGCATCATCTGTGAGGGACCGAATACCGTACATCCCCACTGGTGGACAGAGATTTTTCTGGAGCACTACGGGTGGCTTCCGGTGGATGTTCCGCTGGGGACAGGGTTGCGCTATGAGTCGTTTCCGTTGAATGAAGACAGGGAAGCGGTGAGGAACTATTATTTTGGCAATATGGACAGTCAGCATATCGCTTTCAGCCGTGGCTGGACGGATATACGGATTTCCCTTACCGCAAAAAAGACAGTACAGCGGCCCCGTTCTTGGGCGTTGCAGTCTGTCTGGGAAGAAGTGATCGGAGACAATGCGAACTACAGCTCCCTGTGGGGTGAGCCCGTCATTGTCGGTATATATTAACAGGAGGAACTGGTATGGTAACAAAGGTATTGAGTGTCGGTGGTTCAATCATTGCACCTTCCGAGCCTGATGTGGCTTTTTTGGACGGCTTTTGCAAAATGGCAAAGGACTGGTTGGTTACGAACAATGAAACTCGGCTGATTCTTGTTGCAGGTGGCGGCGGTCCGGCACGGCTGTACCAGAACGCATTCAAGAAATTCTTTGAGAGACAGACTGACCAGGTTGTGTACGGTTCCATAGAAGATCGGAACAGCGCCTGTGACTGGCTGGGAATCATGGCAACACGGCTTAATGCTCAACTGCTCAAGGCTGGGTTCGGTTCTCTTTGCCAACAGGCTGTAGTTATTGATCCTACCAAGGTGACTGATTTTACCGGACGCGTGCTTGTCGCTGCCGGCTGGAAGCCTGGATTTTCTTCTGATAACGATGCTGTTTTGCTGGCAGAACGGTTCAATGCAGACACTGTGGTGAACCTCTCAAACATTGAGAAAGTCTACACCGATGACCCCCGGACGAATCCAGACGCCCGTCCATTGGACAAAATAAGCTGGGCGGATTTCCGCAAGATGGTCGGCGACGAGTGGGTGCCGGGCAAGAACGTTCCATTTGACCCGATTGCCAGCAAAAAGGCTGAGCAGTTGGGGCTTACCGTTATCTGCGCTGCAGGAAAGAATATTGCAAATATCCGCAATATCCTTGACAGCAAAGAGTATGTAGGAACTACAATCTGCTAGAAAAGCGGGGGGAGGGGATACTGATGAAGATATTGAACAAAGACCGCTTGGCTCTGGTGCTGATATGCTGTGTTGCAGCTGTATTGACGGGGTGTATGTCTACGGGGAGCAGACAAAAGTTTGTTTCCCGCAGTCTGACAGACCCGGGCGTTAAGACACAGAAACAGCTGGTGGATTTCTTTATGGCTTCCAGACCGGATGCCGACAGGGATATGGTGAACCGCATGGCGGGATACTATGTGTCGGAAGCGGCAACAGAGGGAATCAACAGCGACTGTGCGTTCGTGCAGATGTGCCTTGAGACCGGCTTCCTGTCGTTTGGCGGTCTTGTGACCCCCGATATGCACAATTACTGCGGGCTTGGTGCCATCGATGCCGACCACCGCGGGGAACGGTTCCCTACGGAACAGATGGGGGTGCGAGCTCACATCCAGCATTTGCATGCTTATGCAACGCCAGAAGGGGTATCCCTTCACAATGAACTCATAGATAAACGGTATAAATGGGTTCTGCCGAGGGGGAAAGCTCCTACCATTTACGGTCTCGCGGGAACGTGGGCGGCGGATAAAGAATACGGAGCAAAACTTGACCGTCTGCTTTCCCGTTTGGAGTCGTTCTAGCGGTGTTCAGCAGGAACGCAGAAAGAAAAGTAATGCGGAAACCGTACCAAACAGTATCACTTTTTTGAGAAGCTGTTTGCGCTTCGGGTCTTCTGATTTGTAATCATGACGGGCATGGAACTGCCCGTCATTTTGTTTTTCCAGTTCATCTACGGGAGTTTTTTCGCCTTTCTGATACGTGCGCATGAGGGTGTTTTGGTATGCTTCGGACTCCCGTTCATGCGTTATGATGTAGTAGTCTTTGTCGTGTTTGAACAGGTGGACGGAAAAGCATTTGACATGCACATAGCATATGTCTTTGCCTCCGTCCTGCCAGTAATACTGGAATGTTTTTCCTGTTTCTGTATTTTCCACGGCAACTTGATGCAAGGCTTTGTTCAAGTCCGTAAAAGGAAGTAAGTCCTTGGAGATGAGTAAGTCCGGTTGCCCGCGCACCTGCCTGAGCGGAGTGCGTGAGATGATTTGGTCAAGCTGCCAGGGTGAATTCATATGCCGTTGTAGTGTGTGGCGACTTTGTCGAGCACGTACTCGCGGAATTCTTCAAGCTTGAAGGTCTTCTGCGGGAGGTTGCTGGAAGCGCGGAAACGCACAGTGACGGTTCCTTCTTCCTGTTCCTTTGCTCCTACAACGAGGATGTACGGTGTTTTATGTTCTCCAGAGACGACCTTTATCTTGCTCTTCATGTTGCCATCATCAACATACGCATTTGCGCGGATTCCGACAGCGTGGAGCGTGTCGCGGACTTTGAGTGCGTAGTCGTTGAAATCCTTGCTGACAGGGATGACAGCAACCTGCTCGAAATGCAGCCATGCAGGGAATGCTCCCGCATAGTTTTCAATGAGGATTCCGAGGAAGCGTTCGATGGAGCCGAGGACAGCGCGGTGGAGCATGACTGGATTGTGCTTTGCGTTGTCAGCGCCGATGTATTCAGCGTTGAGTCTTTCCTTTGACGGCAGCTGGTAGTCAACCTGAATAGTACCGCACTGCCACTGGCGTCCGAGGGCGTCAATCAGTGTGAACTCAAGTTTTGGTCCGTAGAATGCGCCTTCTCCCGGCTGGATTTCGTATGCCATGTCGGCTGCTTTGCATGCGTCTGCAAGTGCGGCTTCCGCCTTATCCCATGTAGCGTCGTCGCCGATGTGGTCTTCCGGTCTGGTGGAAAGCTTTACGAGCAGGTTCTTGTCGAAGCCAAAGTCCTTGTATACATCTTTAAGCAGGTGGCAGAACTTCGCGACTTCCGCGCCGATCTGTTCTTCCATGCAGATGATGTGTGCGTCATCCTGTACGAAACCTCTGACGCGCATGATTCCGTGCAGTGTTCCGCTCGGTTCGTTTCTGGCACAGTGTCCGAATTCGGCGAGTCTGAGCGGGAGGTCTTTGTATGAGCGTATGCGAGAATTGAAGATTTCCAGCGCACCCGGGCAGTTCATCGGTTTGATGGCGAAGATTTTCTTTTCGCTTTCAGTGACGAACATGTTCTTCTGGTAGTGTCCCCAGTGGCCGCTGCGCTCCCAAAGTGTGCGGGGCATGACGGCAGGCGTGTTGACTTCGAGATAGCCGTCGTCAATCTCTTTCTGCCGCATGTAGTCCTGGAGTGTGACGTAGAGTTTCCAGCCGTTCGGGTGCCAGAATATCTGTCCCGGATCATCGTCCATGATGTGGAACAGATCCATCTGTACGCCGAGCTTGCGGTGGTCGCGCCTGTCTGCTTCCGCGAGCATGTCGAGGTATGCTTTGAGGTCGTTCGGCTTGTAGAACGCGACTGCATAGATTCTGGTAAGCATGGGGCGCTTTGTGTCGCCTCGCCAGTATGCACCGGCTATGCTCATCAGTTTGAAGCTCTGTGCGTTTATTTCTTTTGTGCTCTCAACGTGAGGACCGCGGCACAAATCGGTAAAACCGTCCTGTGTGTAGGTGGAAATGGTTTCGCCGTCAGGCAGGTCGTTGATAAGTTCTGTCTTGTAGGGCTGGTCTGCAAACAGGGCAAGCGCCTCTGTTTTTGAAACTTCCTTGCGTTCGAATGCTGCATTGCTTGCAAGAATCTTGCGCATCTCTTTTTCTATAGCAGGGAAATCGGATTCCGACACCTTGTGGTCTGCCGGGAAGTCAAAGTCATAATAAAATCCGTTGTCAATAGCGGGACCAATCGCCAGTTTTGTTCCCGGGAACAGACGGAGAACCGCCTCCGCCATGACGTGGGACAGGCTGTGTCTCATCGTCTGCAAATTTTCGTCAACTGCCATATTGAACCTTCATAAACTGTATGTAAAAGAAAATAATGGCTCTAGAATACAGGTTTTGGCGGTTTGTATCAATAGTAGAAGGTTTTCGACCGTCTCTCTGTCAAGCTTCGACGGGCTTTCCGTCCTGTTCCGCGTGGATGAGCGTGCCGTTTTTGTATACCAATTTGAGGGAAAAGAACGGTGCTTCGCTGGCAAGGAGCTTTAGGAACAGTCTGTCTCCCTGCCAGAGGTTCAAACCAGAAATGGCTGATTTTTCAATCCACTCAAGCTCTCCTTCATTGCAGGGGGTGATGTCGCCCTTCCATGAGTCGGCAGTGTACAGGCACATGTATTCGGGGGCGTTGTCATCGCTTACAAAGGTAACGATGCCGCGGAAGCGCCATGAAAGGAGTTCCAGACCTGTTTCTTCTTTTACTTCCCGCAGCAGGCAGTCTTCCGGGCTTTCCCCCTTTTCAAAGTGCCCGCCTACACCTATCCATTTACCGCCGTTTTCATCGTGTTTCTTGGAAACGCGGTGAAGCATGAGGTAGCGGCTGCCGTCGTCTATGTAGCAGAGGGTTGTCAGTTCAGCATGCTCTCTGTATGTCGGCATCGTGCCCTCCCACCGTGTTTTCGGAAAGTTGTTCCGGCACGTTTCTGTCTCCGGGTGCAGATGAATACGTACGGATTCTGTACCGCGCACCGATTGTGCGGCACAATTCGGCACACGCTGCTTCGTCCTCAGCGGATATTGTCGTGCTGACGGTGGTCATGACAACTTCCAGTCCGGCGGCAACGCAGTTCTTTGCGAAATTCACCATCGCCTGCCAGGACTGTCTGCCGAAGCGGGGGCGCACAATGCTGTTGTACTGTTCGCTGTCGCTGGTGTTCAGGCTGATGGAAACGGTATCGATCGCTTCGAGTAATTCTTTTTCTATCTGTCTGCCGTTTATAAGGTTTCCAAGTCCGTTTGTGTTTATCCGCGTGCGGATGCCGAACTGTTCTTTTGCATAGCGGGCTGTCTGAAGCAGCAGGTCTAATGCCTCGGTCGGTTCTCCATATCCGCAGAACACCAGCTCCTGAAATTTTGTCATGTCCCAGTGCGCAAATGCAGCCTTGACTTCTGTGAGATCCGGCTCGTGGTTGAGCCACAGAGACTCTGTCTCTTCGTAAACGTGGTCTGCGTTCCGCCGTATGCAGAACGTGCATGCACACGGACATTTGTTCGTTAAATTCACATACAGGGAATGTCCCACCTGATACAAAACCGTCTGTGAGCGGCGGCTTCGACCTGTATCCATATCCTTGCCTCGTTATCCTTTTAAGATGCCCCTTATCATACCGTAAGTTTGTATGTCTGTCAAAATTCTAAAGTGCCTTCTTCACAACCTGTTTATATGTCTGAAGGAATTTGTGGAAAGAAAGGGGAAAACTGTGGATAAAGGGTGAATTCCCTTGGGGATATCGGAGTTCTTAGGTTCGAAATTTTTCGCTGTTTGGTTATAAATGTTTGTATTACAGTTATTTAGATGTGAATTCAAAATACTCCAGAGCCTGTGGAAAACGCTAGAATTCCAGTTTTGCCTGTTAAAAACCTGTGGAAACTTTTTCCATACCAATCGGTAGTTAATGATAAAGGGAGTGGAAAAAGGCAAAAAAAACTGCACCGCTCCCATGCGGGAACCAGTGCAGTTCTGTGAGATGATTACTGGCGTAATGACGCCGTCAGCTATTCATCAGCGACCGTGGAAGAAGTCGTCCACCGCTTTCAAGAGTTCTTCTGCAGGCATGTTCTTGAGCAGGTATTTCTCCGGCTTGGCAGAGATTACTTTGAGAACAGTCTCCTTGTCATCTTTTCCTGTAAGGAAGATAACCGGAATGTCTTTTGTCTTGTCGCCGGTTTTAAGCATTTCAAACACTTGCAGACCGGAAATCACCGGCATTTCATAGTCCAGCAAAATGAGATCCACGCAGTTTGTTGCAAGGAAGGAAATGGCATTCATTCCAGAGTTGACCATGGAGACTTCGTATTTCTTTGAAAGCCAGTTCTTCATGGTTCTGAGCATTACAGAGTCGTCATCGACGACGAGAATCCTTTTCAGATGCGCACCGTTTCCGTGGCGGGCATCGTAGTTGTCTTCATCGGTAATCAGGTTGTTCAATTTGAATATAACATCGCGCATATTTATGGGGCGCAAAAAGGAGGAGCTGACGAGACCCCTGGGGATGATGTCATAGGCACTCGCAATTTCCTGCGGATTGCCTATGAGATAGAGTACACGGTCTTTTCCGTCTTCCGTCACGAGGCGTTTTAAAAGACCGAGTGTTCCGTTGAACGATACTATATCTCCCTCCAGATAGACAATGTATATATCCGGCAACTTCTGAATGAGGTTTATTTCAACGATGTCTGGTTGTGAGGTGATGACTTGGAACCTTGCTTCTTCAAGGGCCTTTATCATTGCATTCACTAAAAAGCTTCTTTGCTCGGTTATAAACAAAATACTTCTATCCATACCTACCTTATTATAGCACAGGTTTTCAAAAATACGCTAGTCCAATATCTTCTGTAAAACAGAAAATTTTAAAAGAACCTTTGGAAATGAGATGCCTGCAATCCCCTCTCAGTCTGCCAGTTTTTTGTATTTGTCGAATTCGGCCAGCATTTCAGGATCCTTGTTTTTGTCGAGCGTGCTGACGAAAATGCTGAACAAAAGGCACATTGCAAAGCCTGGCACTATTTCGTATAGGTTGAAGATACCGCCGTGCAGGTTGTGCCACAGAATTACGGTGATTCCTCCTGCCAGCAGTCCCGCGATTGCTCCCTTTGCGGTTGCAGGGCGGTAGAACAAGGCTACCAGGATAAGCGGGCCGAAGGTGCTGCCGAAGCCTGCCCACGCATAGCTGACCAGTCCGAAGATGGAACTGTTTTCGTCCACGGCGATGAAAAGTGCTATCACTGCAATGCCCAGAACGGTAAGGCGGCTGATCAGAACATTTGTCGTTTCGGAGAATTTTTTGCCGAGCAGGTTCTGGCAGAAGTCTTCGGTAAAGGCGCTTGCCGCGACCAAAAGCTGGGAGTCCGCAGTGGACATGGCGGCCGCAAGGATGGCGCACAGGAAGATACCTGCGATGAACGGCTGGTACGTCTGCATGATGGTGGCGATGATAACGCTTTCATTCTGTGAAGCGTCAAGCATCGGTTTGAGGTAGATGGAAGCGAAGGAGCCGATTAAGACAGCACCGATGAAAGCGATGGTGACCCAAGCCATTGCAATGCGGCGGGAAAGTGCAATCTCTTTGTTGCTTCTGATACCCATGAAGCGCACGAGGATGTGCGGCATGCCGAAATATCCCAATCCCCAGGCAAGTGCGGAGATGATGGACATGATGGAATAGTTCTGGTTGCCAGTGAATTTTTCCCTCATGATGTTGCCGAATTCTCCGGATATAGCTTTTTCGCTGAATGCCTTGACGTTTTCAACTGCTTCGGCAGGGCCACCGAGTGTGATCATCATGATGACGCTTGAAATAATCAGTACGATGAACATGAGTGTCCCCT
>CADBRT010000099.1 GCA_902797055.1 uncultured Spirochaetaceae bacterium | reverse complement strand
GTTGTTGATTCCTGAATCCCATAGGAAGGATTGGACGCGTCTCCGCGGATTTCTGGGTTGGTGATGATGATGGAATCGTAACGGTGCAGGTCGAAGAAGCCGAGCCGGGTGGCAACAGCATCCCCTTTCTTTGCCGAAACGGTGAAGCGTTTGCTTCCGTCGCAGAGCACGAAGCGGATTCTTCCGCTTTTGTTGAGCATGCCTTCCGAAACGACAAGCCCCCGCAGCTGGTCGAGGTGCTGTTTTGTACAGGGGGCGGTTATGGTGTGATCCGCAGCAGTGTTTGTGTTGGACAGCACCAGATAGGTCATTTTGACGGACTGGCGGTCGAGCCCCGCAAGGGAAGCAAGGCGTGCCACTGGTTCCACCGGTTCCCAGGAAACATCCGCATGGCAGGTGACATTCGGTCCTTGCGAAAGCGCAGGGCAGGCACTGCTGCCGACACAAGGAGCAAGCAGCTGCAGCCCTCCCGTTGATACAAGGTTGTCGCGGACGTTCAGCAAGTCCCGGCTCGTCGTCAGCAGTGCGGGTTCACAGACAATCAGGAAGCCACCTTCGGTGAGGGAATGCGAAAGCGTGTGCAGAAATTCTGTACGTTTTAAAATGCGGTTTTCATCGTTCTTCCACAGTTCGTTGAGCGCGTGGCACATCACGATGATGTCATAGCGGGAACCGGGACTGCCCGCTTCTGCTGTTTCAAAGTGTGAGATGTGTGTCTGCACACTGATGGCAGGGAAGTCCCGTTCAAAAATCTTTTTGGCAACGCTGAGCGCACGGGGTGAGTGATCCTGCAGCGTGACATCTGCCTGTATCCCCGCTCCGAATACAGAGGACAGCGCATCGCAGACTGCAGCCGAAGCCGGCGCCGGCCCAGAGCCGACATCGAGGATGGAAAAACGCTGTCGCCGGTCGTACCGCTTTGACAGCATGGCGTACAGCGGACGCAGAATGTGCGACATCTGCATGTAGGAGACCGGCCAGTAATAGAGCAGGTATGCGGAAAAGAGCGCCTTGTCTTCCATATAGGATTCTCCGACGTGAACGCGGCTTCCCGTCAGTCCTCGTTGCAGGGATACAAGGGCAGCGGCACTTTTTTTCAGTTCCCCGGCGGACAGAGACTGTCTTCCCGTTGCAAGTAGTTCCAGCGTGGGGATATGCGTCTCCAAAGAAAACTTAGATTTCACTTGGGTCAATATGAT
The DNA here is from genome assembly GCA_902797055.1 of uncultured Spirochaetaceae bacterium. Classification (GTDB taxonomy): domain Bacteria; phylum Spirochaetota; class Spirochaetia; order Treponematales; family Treponemataceae; genus Treponema_D. Next base: position 7,740 of record CADBRT010000099.1, on the reverse strand, counting down.
ACACTGAATTGCAGTTGCGGCAGACGAGTTCCAGCACTTCGCCTTTCTGCTTGATGTCCTGCAGCTCGTTTGCCGGCAGTGATTTTACATAGCGCAGGAAATTTTCCTTGCAGCAGGGACAGTCGTAGATGATGTCCCGTGTCAGGGCGGGAATCGGGCTGTAGTCCTTGAACACTTCCTGTAGGAAGGACTGCGGTGTGCGTCCCTGGCTGAACCAGGTACCGAGCGATGGTGCACGTCTCCAACATTCCTCCACTCCGGAAACCAGTTCGTCGTCGGAGTTGTCGTTTTCGTCACGGGAGCTGTCTATCTGGCTGCCGAGCTTTTTTACGCCTTTGAACTGTCCGCCGGTCTTCGGCATCATCTGAATGAAGATACCTCCGGCTCCTATGATTCTGGCTGTTCGGTCCATCTGGATTGAAGTCGTGAGCGCGGTTTTGAGCTGTTCGCTCCGGTCAAAGTAGAACACAAGGTCGTCGGCTATGTTGCCGGTCGTGTTGACAGAACTGGTCTGCGGATATTTGTCGCCGGGACGCGTCGTCTGGATGGTCATGAACCCGTCGCCGCCGAGAAACGGCTTCAAATCCCAGTTTTCAAGCGGCTTGTCCACCGGAATGTGGTCTGCCAACAGGTAGCCCCTGACCCAGCCGGTGGAATCGGCTTCAACGGAAAAGCCCTTTGCGGGGGAGTCTTCGACATCGTACCGCCAGTTGATGTGCTCCCTTCCTTTCATCAGCGCGGGAATCAGCAGTGCGGCACTCAGACATGCCTGCCCCAGTATGTAGGACTCCAGTATGCCGGAATTGTGCTGCGCTTTCATCTGGTTTACAAAGTGGGTTCCGTGGAAAATTGCCCCCCTGATTCTTCCTTCCGCCATGGTGAAGTGAATCATTTCATCTTTGTTCAGTACATTCAGATACTCAGAGAGTTCCTTGTCTTCAATCGTCGCCTTAATCATGAGCGAATCATACTGTAAAAAAAGTCGCTCTGCAATGGTATGCACCGATGTGCATAGAGGGACTGTTCAGCTGTCTTTACTGCTTTTCCACAATGCGGTTGTAGATTCTGTCCAAATCGTCCTTGGTGAAGTAGTCGATGATTATGGTGCCGGAGTTGAAGTCACCCCTGACCTGTACCTTTGTACCGAGTTCTTCTATGAATTTCTGTTCAATCGCAATGAGGTTCGGGTCGCGTGTGTCCTGCACCTGAGTGCGGGGAGCTGCGGTTTTTCCTGCAAGTTCCGCACGCGCTTCCTGTGCGAGTTTTTCTGTCTGTCGGACGGAGATGCCCTGACTCTGGATTTTCTTGTAAAGAGTCCGCTGGGAGCGGGGATCGTCAATGCTCAGGAGGGCGCGCGCGTGTCCGGCAGAGATGGTACCTGCTGCGAGGGACGTCCTGATGTCTTCCGGCAGCCTGAGCAGACGGATTGCATTTGCAACGGCGGAACGGCTTTTCCCGACGCGCTCCGCAACTTCGTCCTGCGTTATGCCTTCCAGCTGCATGATTTCGTAGTATGCCTCCGCCTCTTCGACGGGGTTCAAATCGGTGCGCTGGATGTTTTCAATGAGGGCGACTTCCAGTTTGCGAGAATCAGAGTAGCGCTTGAGCATGATGGGAACGCGTTCGAGCCCTGCCGCACGCGCAGCACGGGTGCGCCGTTCACCTGCGATGATGTAGAAGGTACCGTCAAGGGCATCTTCGATAATTACTGGGTTTAAGACTCCGTCTTTCCTGACGGACTCCGTGAGCTCGGCAAGCTTTTCTTCGTCAAAGTAGTGGCGCGGCTGATGAGGGTTCGGCTTGAGGAGATTCGGGTTGACCCAAAGGGTTCCATCTTCATCTACTGAAATGCCTGCCGGTAGATTGCGTACCGGATTCCGTGTTATTTCTGCAGCCGGGACTGGTACCGGTTCGCTTGGTATTGTTGTCTGTATTGTTTCCGGGATGGCGGTTTTCTCGAGCTCTGACTCCAGTTCAAAGTTTCCCTGTTCGGCAAGCAGTGCATCCAGTCCTTTTCCCAAACCTGAATGTTTAGCCACGTTCAATTACCTCTTGGGCGAGTTTTTCATAGCTTTTGGCACCGGTGCACGAGGGGTCGTACATGCAGACGGGCATTCCGTGTGACGGTGCTTCTGCCAGACGCACGTTGCGCGGTATGATGGTAGTGAATACTGATTCTTTGAAGTAGCTCTTGACTTGTTTGACAACATCAAGGGCGAGTTTCGTCCGGCTGTCGTACATGGTAAAGAAAATGCCGCAGATGGAAAGGTCCTTGTTCAGACTTTTCTGCACGCGCTTGACAGTCGTCAGAAGCAATGTGATTCCTTCCAGTGCGAAGTACTCGCACTGCATGGGGACAAGCACGCTGTCGGCGGCGACGAGGCCGTTGAGCGTCAGAATGCCCAAAGACGGCGGGCAGTCAATCAGAATGTAATCGTAGTTCGGTTTTATGGGGTCGAGCGCCCGTTTGAGGAAGAATTCGCGGTCATTCTGGTCTGCAAGCTCGATGGCGGCTCCGGAAAGGTCAATAGAGGCGCTTATGACATCGAGGTTCGATACGCAGGAATGCTTTATCGCTTGATCTGGTGTAGCAAGACCGGCAATCAGTTCGTACACAGTCGGCTTTTCTTTTCCGACTCCGACTCCACTGGACATATTTCCCTGACTGTCGAAATCAACGAGAAGAACTTTTTTACCGGCAAGGGCAATATAGGCGCCAAGGTTTATTGCAGAAGTTGTCTTGCCTACACCGCCCTTTTGGTTTACAAAGACAATAACCTTTCCCATATACAGTCCAGTGTATCATTTTTTTTATTAGAAGTATATACTTTATCACCATGATTTTGTCTATATCATTTTCAAAACCTGCGGCGGACATTGAAGCACGTCTTGGCCGCCCGTACAAGAAAGCGAGAATCATACGGAACGCAAAGGCTTCCCTGTCGGGGAAAACTGTCGCGTACGAAGCGGAATTTTTTACACAGACACAGGCGTTCCAACAGCAGATGACGGAGCAGGAAGTTCAGAAGTTTATAGAGTCCCATGCGGGGACGACCTTTAAAATAGCCGTTGAACGGACGGAAACGAGCGAGATTACCATACGGGCAAACCGTCACGGAGCGGTGAAGACTTTTACGCGCGCGCTTTCACCCGACAACCGTTTTGCAGGGAAATCCACCGGCGAAAAAAAGAAGGCCTACCTGTTGCCTGAAGGGGTTCCGGTGTCGTTCCTCGTGCGCCTGGGGGTGATGACTCGGGAGGGGAAGGTTGTCACGTCGAAATACGACAAATACAGGCAAATAAACAGGTTTTTGGAATACATCCGCGACATTCTGGGGGATATTGAACGCATTGCTACCGGCGGGGAGGGCTTTTCTGCGGAACGTCCCCTGCGGATTGCGGATTTCGGGTGCGGAAAATCCTATCTGACGTTTGCCACTTATTATTTTTTGAGCGTTGTACAGAAGGTTCCGGTGCAAATAGCGGGGCTGGACTTAAAGGAAAGCGTCATCGCCGACTGCCAAAAACTCGCGCGTGACTGCCAGTACGGCGGGCTGAACTTTGCTGTCGGCAACATTGCGGACTACGCGGGGAAGGAAGCCCCTGACTTGATTATAACGCTGCACGCTTGCGACACTGCCACCGACTTTGCCCTTGAATACGCAGTGCGCCGCGGTGCTGTCGCAATTCTGTCCGTCCCCTGCTGCCAGCACGAAATCAACAACGCGCTTAGTGTGAGGTACAAGGATTTTGCAGATGACAGTCCGTTCGCTTCGCTGACACGCCACGGCATTCTGCGCGAACGCTTTGCAGCCCTCGCTACTGATGCCATCCGCGCTGAACTGCTGGAAGAGCAGGGGTACAGCGTCCAGCTGCTGGAATTCATCGATATGTCCCATACGCCGAAGAACCTTCTGATACGGGCGGTCCGCAAGTCGGGCGAACGGGATGGAGCGCAGAACAGCAGGCTTGCTGCCGCCGCACAAAGCCGGAAGCGCGCGTTGCTGGCTGCCCTCGGGACTCAGCAGACGCTCGACACGCTGTTGGACGGCACGTCCGCTTCGGAAGCGGCTACTGGAGGCGTTCGACCATAGCCCACAGGCTTTCGGCAGAGTTGAAATTCTCCGGCACGATGTCTGCCGGGGTGATTTCTATGTCGAAGGTGTCTTTGAGCTGCTGGATTATCTGCACGATGTCGAATGAGTCCAGCACTGCATTGTCCACAAGTCCTTTTTCGCTTGCGAAATCCACATCAGGCTTGACGTCCTGCAAAATCTTCAATAATTCATCCATAAAAAAACTCCTATACGAAATGGAATCTCTAAAAATGCGATGTTTTAAGTCCTGCTATTTTCAGGACGAAAAACTCAATGGTTCAGCGTGTATGTCTCGAACGCGCCGCGGACTTCGCGCAATCCTGCGTTCTGCGAGTACATGAAAATGCGCGGGAGCGGATGGCTCAACAGCAGGTAGATGCCTTCGGTGACAGAGTACGCGCCGATGTCGGAGAACACCAGCAGGTCGCCAATCTGCGGTGCCGACAGTTTTATGCTGCGCAAAATGACATCAGATAGTGTGCACAGGGAGCCGCAGACCGTATACGCTGCTTCTGTCTGCTCTGAACGTGCGGGGATGTATGCACTGTCATTCGACGGGGATTTTGCGACCCGCAGGTGGGTGACGGGAGGCAGTTTCATGCCCATCATCTGCCCGTAGTACTGTATGTGGTGGATGCCGCCGTCCACAATCAAGTAGCGGTTTTCCCCATCCCTCTTGCTGTCCATAATGGTGGTGACGTAGGTTCCGCACGGAGCTGCGATGAAGCGGCCGAGTTCAATCGTCCACTCGTAGCAGGTGTCTTTGAGGCAGCCGCACAGGCGGTCAAAGTCTTCGTACGGCTCCCCTTTGCCGGAGGAAAAATAATCATAGGCAAGACCCGCCCCGTATTCAATGCACGGGAAGTCAACACCGGTCTGCGCTTTGAGGGTGTCGCAGAACGCCTGGATTTCGGCGGTCTCTTTTTCTACTTTTGAAAACTTCTTCTGTGTTCCCGTAAAGAAGTGTATGCCGCGCAGCGTGGCGAGCGGCGACGCTGCAATTTTTTTGACGCAGGAAACGACGTCTTCTTTGGACATGCCGAACTGACATGCGCTGGTGAGGCGCACAATCACTTCCTGTGTTTTGCCGCTTGCCTGCAGGGAGTCGAGCAACATGTCGCAGTGCAGCGGGGACTCCAGCGTTACGGTTTTGACGCCGAGGGCGACGGCGCGGTCTATGTCCTGTCTCGTTTTGCACACGCCGGAAAAGACAATCTTTTGCGGCGGCACTCCGTAGTCTTCACAGATGGAAAGCTCTCCCGGTGAGCAGACTTCAAACAGGATGTCCAAGTCCTTGAGTGCGGGGAGCAAAAAAGGGTTTGCCTTGATGGCAAAGCACAAGCCCGCGTTCGGGGGCAGTTTTCCCTGCAGCGTGCGGACGCGGGAGATGACGGCATCTTCGTCAAACACATAGAACGGTGTGCTGCGTGCATGGGTGGCAGCGAGTGACGCCAACGTTGCTGAATCAAGCATGTGTTTCCTCCTCAGCCAAGGCTTCCAGCGCATGGCGGTCAATCTTGCCGTTTTTGTTCAACGGCAGGGATTCAAGACGCGTGAACGAAGTCGGAACCATGTACTCCGGCAGCGTCTTCTTCAGGGCTGCGGAGAAGTCCTTTTTGGTTAGTTCCGCGTCTGCAACATAAAATGATTCAATCTTGGCGTTTACAAAGACGCAGCAGGCGCGTTTGACTCCTTCCAGTGTCATCATGGCACCCTCTATTTCGCTCAGTTCAATCCGATGCCCCATGTGCTTTATCTGAGTGTCCTTTCTGCCGCGGTAGTAGAACAGTCCATCGCTTCCGAGCGTCGCCAAATCCCCGGTGCGGTAGATGCGCTCGTACCGCCTTGTTTCCAACGGGTTCTGGGTGAATACGCTCTGTGTCCGCTCCCCGTTGCTGTAGTAGCCGATGGCGACGCACGTTCCGCTTACGCACACTTCACCCACGGCGTCAGGCTGAGAAACAAGGTGGTCGTCTTCGTCAAGCAGGAACACCCGCTCGTTGGGGAACGGGATTCCCATCGGAATGTCTGTCCCTTCCTCCACAGTGCCTTTAATGCGGTAGTACGTGCAGTTGCAGGTTATCTCGGTGGGGCCGTACAGGTTGATGAACTCCGCCTGAGGATAGTGTTCCTGCCAAATTTTCAGATGGCGCGGCGGCATGACTTCGCCGGAGAACATGACTTTGCGGATTTTTGACGGTACCTTGTAGGAAAATCCGTCGAATGTCGTCACAAGGCAGAGCGCGCTGACCGCCCACACGAGGGTGGTAATCTGCCGCTCCTCGAGGAAGTCGAGCAGTTTCGTCGGGAATGAAAAGAACATCTTTGGTACAAGGTGGACTGTTGCCCCGGTGAAAACCGCGGAAAAAATATCTTTTACGGACACGTCAAAGTCGAACGGCGCCTGGTTTGCAAAGACGTCTTCGTTTGTAATGCCGAACAGTTCAGTAAAGCAGGTGATGAAGTCAATGACACTGTGGTGGCTGACGACGACCGCTTTCGGAGTTCCTGTGGAACCGGAGGTGAAATTTGCATAGACTGGGTCTGTGTCGATGACTGCCAGCCTTCTGTCAGCGTCCGGCTGGCTTTCTGAAGCAGTTGCGGCTTGCGTCGTAAAGACCGGGGTGCAACCCAGCGCGGTCAGTTTTTTGGCGTACCGCTCCTGTGCCAGAACTGTTTTGGTGCCTAAGGTTTCCAGCATGGAGTTTAGCCGGCTGTCCGGGAACGTGGCGTCGATATATGAATAAAAACATCCTGCGTAGAGGACGGCAAAGAACCAGATGACCGTCTCAACGCTCTTTTCAATCATGACGGGAACTGCGGTGCCGGGGGCATAGTGTGCGGCAATAACAGTGGAATATGCTTTGGACTGCTGTACCAGTTCATTCCAGGTGACGGACGTCTTTACGTCAGCAAAGGCAATCTTGTCCGGGAACGATTGTGCAGTCGCTTCTAGGTAGTCAAGGACTGTGTACTTCATAAACTGTGGGAATATTGTATCAAATGACGCCTAAAGGAACAATAACTAGCGGTGCGGTCACGTGGCGGGAGATGGCAGGTCACGTGAGGGTGAGATGGCAGGTCACGTGAGGGTGAGATGGCGGGTTACGTGAGGAGGAGATGGCGGGTCACGTGGCGGCGGATGGCAGGTCACGTGAGGGGCGGATGGCGGGTCACGTGAGGGGCGGATGGCGGGTCACGTGAGGGGCGGATGGCACATCACGTGGCGGGCGATGGGGGATGTCTATAAAGTAATGGTGACATTTCATGTCGTGACATTTCATGTCGTGACATTTCATGTCTTGCTGAATTTATTTCAGCGTCTACGCTACAAATAGTGTGTGAGATTCCGAACGCTAGAGTGCAAACTTCTTAGACAGCCCCCTGTTGCGTTGCAAAAACATCTTAAAAAAGATTTGACAAAACACCGGGGGGGGTAAAATAATAGTAAACCTTATATACGATAGGAGATTTGTTTATGAAGAAATCATTTTTGTCAGCGGTACTGCGCATTCTTGCCCTTGCATTATGCTCTGCAATCCTGCTTGCATCCTGCAAAACGGGCTCCGATTCCTCAGATTCCGATACGCCGTCTGTTTCCTCTACCGGAACCACCACGGGGGGCACGGGGATACAAAGCGAT
>CADBRT010000098.1 GCA_902797055.1 uncultured Spirochaetaceae bacterium | reverse complement strand
TTCAGCATCTACGCTACAAATAGTGTGTGAGATTCCGACCCCACAACCGTAGCAGGTGCGTTCGGTTGTGCCGTAGCAGGTGCGTTCAGTTGTGGCGTAGCGTTCGGAATGACGCTAGAGTGCAAACTTCTTAGACAGCCCCAATAAATATTCCCCTGCATGAACATGGTGCACTGCAGGGGGAAGTGTCTTTAAGATTCTAGTTTCATATCGCCGTCGTGTATCCAGTTCTTCTTTTTTAGGAGGAGATAAACTCCATAGCTCAGGAGGGCTGGAAGCACCACATCGATGACAATCATCTTTATGATTATGAGTACAGCAGGGGATTCTCCTGCCATGGCTTGGAACGTCATTATCTGTCCCACCAGTCCGCTGGTACCCATTCCCGCTCCTGCAGGAAGCGTCTTCATTTTAAGAATGCAGGACGCGATTGGTCCAGTGATGACGGAAGCCACAATCGGCGGAATCCAGATTCTCGGATTCTTTGCGATGTTCGGAATCTGGAGCATGGAAGTTCCGATTCCCTGTGCAAACAATCCGTTCCATCCGTTGTCTTTAAAGCTTATGATGGCAAAACCTATCATCTGTGCGGAGCAGCCGGCGGTTGCGGCTCCTCCAGCAAGTCCTGTCATGCCCAGCATGATGGCGATTGCAGCGGAGGAGATCGGCAGCGTGAGAATGCAGCCCATCGTGACGCTTATGATAATGCCCATCCAGAATGGGTGCAGCTCCGTAGCGAGGTTTATCGCTTCGCCGAGCCATTTAGCCGCAGCGGCAAGCGGCGGACCGAAGACTACTGCAATGATGGATCCGGTGATGATGGTTACTGCCGGTACAACGAGGATATCAACCTTCGTCTTGCCGAATACGAGGCGACCGAGCTCTGCTCCGACAAGCGCTGCTGCAAAGGCTGAGAGCGGATCTCCCGGTCCTGCAAGTGTTACGGCTCCGGTAGCGCCTATAAATGCATCTGACTGCGTCGTTATCGCTGCAATGAACTTAGGCGCATATGCTCCTATGGTTCCTGTGAGGATGCTTCCGTAGACAGCGAGCTTTGGTGCTCCCAATGAATGAGCGACACCGACAGCAATGCCGGCTCCGGTAAAGACGGTGAGCAACTGTCCTATCTTGATGAGAAACAGTCCTGTATACACCAGAAATCTTGGGCTTGCAGAGTCCACTCCAGGGAAGAATTTTCCTACCTGTCCGATAATCAGACCGATAATCAGCGTTGAAAAAAGTCCCAATGACATGCCGCCCAAAGCGTCAACGAGGTAACGCTTTACATATTTGTTCATGTTTTTCCTCCGTACTAGGTACATAGAAACGTATGCCGTACTCTAGCAAATATATATCAGAATTGCAATAGAGCAGGGCAGGGAATAAAAACTTTCTTCCTTGCTTTCCTGGGGGGCCTTCTGTATAATCCCAAATATGGAAAAGATAAACGAAAACCTCCTTTTGGGAGCGAAAAGCGATGAGCAGACAGCCCGCGATAAGGGGATTATAACGACAAGTATCATAGGAATCCTCGCAAATGTTTTTCTGGCTTCTTTTAAAGTCTTTGTCGGAATATTTTCACATTCGATAGCGGTCATGCTGGACGCTGTGAACAACCTTTCTGATGCGGCATCTTCTGTCATCACCATCGTTGGTACAAAACTCGCCGGCAAACCTGCTGACAAAAAACACCCGTTCGGCTACGGGCGCATTGAATACCTGAGCGCAATGATTATTTCCATCATCATTCTGTACGCAGGTATTACATCTTTTTCGGAATCTATTAAAAAGATTATTTCTCCTGAAGTTCCTGACTATACACCGGTGTCCCTTGTTATCATTGCTGCCGGTGTTGTCGTAAAACTGGTGCTTGGTCGGTTTGTAAAGGCTCGCGGTGTCCGCTACCATTCTGAATCTTTGGTAAATTCTGGTGAGGATGCTATGATGGATTCCATCATTTCTGCCTCCACGCTTGTCGCGGCGGGGATCTTCCTCTTTACGGGGTTTTCTGTCGAGGCATGGTTGGGGGCACTCATATCACTGTTCATTGTGAAATCCGGCATCGAAATGCTGCACGATACCCTTTCTGAGATACTGGGGGAACGGGCAGCTCCTTCTCTTGCACTCGACATAAAAAAAACGGTAACTTCGTTTGAAGACGTGCGCGGTGCGTATGATTTGGTTTTGAATAACTACGGTCCCGACTCCTTTAACGGTTCCATCCATATCGAAGTGCCTGATACGTATACTGCTGACAAAATAGATGGTCTTGTCCGTGCTATTCAGTTGGCTGTGTATAAGGAACACAATGTCGTGCTTACTGCAATAGGCGTTTATTCCTTCAATACGATAGATCCAGAATCCCTTGCTATTCGTGAGAGAATAAGCGGGATAGCAAAAAAGTATCCGCATGTCCTTCAGATGCACGGGTTCTATTTTAATAAGGCAACAAAGACAGTCCGCTTTGACCTCGTGATAAGTTTTGATGCTGATGACCGGCGCACCGTGTTTCAACAGGTCATTGATGAGGTGAAGTCCGCATATCCTGATTTTGCTCTTCAGGCTGCAATCGACACCGACTACAGCGAACTGTGATGACTCCCGTTGTTGAACATGGCGGCTGGGCGATTAATTGACGCTTGCGATTAAAGTGTCCAAAGGCTGAAACCAGAACTAAGAAGTGAGGATTTTTTTATGGAGAATACAGCAATCTGAAAATGTCCATCAGCGCGTTAGGAAATCCGTCAAGTCCAGTGAGGATGCCATTTAATATATGGATGCTTATCGAAGGAATTCTATTTTTGTTGGCATTACCTGCAATCAATAAAGCTTTTCGTCCTATATCGGGTGGAATCACGAATACCCTGCTCATATTTATTGTATGCTTTGCAATAGGAGCCTGTATCTTTACATGTTTTTTCAGCGTAAACGAATCTAAGGATGTCGTAACGCTTGCATCGAAGATTCATGGGGCGGGGGCGGTTGCAGGCTTTATGCTCTTTCTCTTTGTTCCGTTACTTATCGGCATTCTCTACTATATGGCTCAAAACCTCATGATGGGAACGGTAAGTGTTGTAAGTTTTATCGTCGCATTGATTTTCTTTGCGTTTTTTGTGATGTCAGATAAGCGAGAGTTCAAAAACACGATTATTGGCAATGAAGGCTTATGGCAGAGACTGAACCTGGCCTTTATGTATCTTTCGCTTGCGATTACAGCGAGCATCAGGATCAATAGATGAGGGGATCAAAAATTGAAGGAATCAGAGCTTTATAAAGAACTTGGAGTTTTGACAAAGGATAAGAGCAGGTGGGAAGAGAACATTCCGTATGTAGCGACACTCCTTGGCAATGAATCTGTAAAAATCAAGGCAAAAGCACTTTGGTTGCTTGGCGAGATGGGGCTTGGGCATCCTTCGGCAGTAAAGGATTCGGTTGAGGCGATAGCTGTTTTCTGTGAAAGTGACGATTCGCTTTTGAGAGAACGCGCAGTAAATGCGCTTGGCAGGATAGGCAGAGCTGACTATCATCTGATTGAAAAGCATTGGAAAGAACTGTTTCGTTTCGCCGAAGACAAAGAGCCGAAGGTTAGATTGAGTTTTATCTGGGCATCGGAGAATATTGCAACAAACACGCCGGACATTTACGCGGAGTATATGCCAGTATTTGAAAAATTGCTGTATGACGAGAATGATAAGGTTCGAATGGAAGCGCCTGAAATATTCCGTGTGTTGGGAAAACGCCGGCCGGAATTGGTAAGACCATATGTTGAACAGCTGAAAAAAATATCAGAAACTGATAGCAACAGAGTCGTAAGGATCCATTCTTTGGGAGCAATTAAAGCAGCTGGGACGGCATGATGAGAATGGAAAAGCTTGCAGCCTTTGCAAGAGAACTGGGGATAGTCAGTTTTTTTTATTCTGATGGCTCGCTGCCGAAAGACCTTACGGAAGTAGAAAAGAAGATTTACAGGGCAGTCGCGGTCAGAATTGCTGTTAATGATTGCATAATAAACGAAGGAATTGCAATTCCGGATGCCGTAAACGAAATTGACAGTAAACCTATTCCCGATGTTCCTATGCTCATTTTTGTTTCTGACGGTAACGAAACAGGCGTTGAGAATTGGGTGGATATTCAGAAAGAATATGCTGTCGGCTTAACAAATGCAGAAGTAATACAATTAGATTGCGGTCATTATGTACATAATTTTGAGCAGGAACAAATTGCTGAACGTGTAAGGAATTTTATTGCATCACTGGAATGATAAATCTGAAGCAGGCTCGGCAATAGTAACTATGACAGTTTTTCTATTTGCGATATTTGAGATGGTGACAGCAGGACTGCACAACGAATGTGAAAGCGACCACATAGTCACTGCGAATATCGGCATCATCCTTGCGGCGATTAATTGTAAAAAATGAAGGGATAATAATGAGAAAGTCTTTTATTGATAATTTAAGATGGCTGGATGTCATTCTGCTGATTCCATATCATGCAGCACAGTCCTTCAATACATGGGGAGAACTAAATTATGTGTATATTGTTCCAAACAGAGCAATAAGTAGTTTTATCGTGTTTTTCAGCCCGTTTTTTATGCCGTTACTTTTCATTCTCGCGGGCATGAGTACCAGGTATGCTCTGAATAAACGTACATTAGGACAGTATATTGCAGAAAGAGTCAAAAGATTGTTGATTCCATTTTTGACTGGAACGCTTTTACTGTGTCCGATCCTTGCATATATTGGAGACAAATCTAATTATGGTTATGAGGGAAGTTTCTTTGAACACTACAGAGTGTTTTTTACAAAGTGGACTGATCTGTCGGGATTTGATGGCGGCTTTAGTGTAGGTCAGTTTTGGTTCTTGTATTTTCTTTTCAGCATATCACTTGTTTCATCTGGCATCATTGTTTTGGCAAAAAGGATATTTAAGGACCGGGGGAAGATAAATAAAATACCATTTCCATTGATTTGTCTTTTTGTAATTCCACTTCCGTTTCTTTATGAGCTGCTTTCTGTCGGTGGAAAAAGCTTTACCGAGTATCTGTTTATATTTCTGACAGGGTATTACATTCTGGCAAATGATGAGGTACTGGAGGATGTTGAGAAATACAGATACCTGACTTTGGAGATAGGGATTGCAGCCGCTGTGATAGATGTATATATGTTTATCTGGTCAGGAAAGGATTTTGGGATACTGAATGTCATAGCCAAGGCCTTTGCGGAATGGTTTATGATACTGGGCTTGATAGGAATCGGGAAGAATAAGCTGGATTTCAGAAATAAGACAACAGATTATATGTCGCAAAGATCTTTTCCGTATTTCAGTCTGCATTTTGTATGGATCGTCATGTTTCAATACTGGCTTTCCGGTGCTATGAAGGATCAGATTATATTGGTATATATTGTACCTGTTATTTTGGCATATATAGCCACATGGATATGCTCTGAGATATGTCTGAAAATCCCGTTGATATGTTTCTTGCTAGGAACTAAGAAACATTAATTTAGCACTAAAGATTAACTTCCTGATTAAATGTTAGAGGAGATGCTAAGAAAGCGGAGAAATTATGGAAAAAATGAGTAAGATAATTGACAGAGATACATACTATAGGGAAGGTGTATGTCGGTACTTTTCAGCGGACTGTAAATGTTTTTTAAGATGATCAGATATGTAACAATAACATTTTCCATAACATATTTGTTCTGGGGATTTGATATAGCCCTAAGCAGTATGGGGTTGTATGAACATCCAGGATACAATGTCGGAATAGTTTTCTACATCATTGCAGCCTGCGCTCCGGCAATTGCTGCAATTGTTCTTTGGAAAAAAGAGCAGGCCAATCTGGGCTTAAAAAAAATCCTGAAAAAGATTTTCCACCTCAGTAATCCTGTTCTAGAACTTAGTCTGCTAGCAGTTTTTTTATCAATCAGATTTGTCATACCCTTCCTGTCTGGAGACGTCAGAATTACGGGCAGGCTGTGGCAGGTAGTTGTTTTTACTCCGGTAATGCTCCTCTTTGGAGGATTTGAAGAAGTTGGATGGAGAGGTAACTTACAACCAATGCTGGAAAAGAAATGTGGATTCATAATTGCTACTTTGATAAACTATGCTGTATGGCTTGTATGGCATATTCCTCTTTGCTTTATTAAAGGCACCTATCAATATTCCGGAAGCTATCTGTGGTTTGCAGTTTCTTTGCTGGGCTCTGCTTTTTGCACTTCGGGTTTGCGCAGGGTGAAAGGAAATATAATGCCCTGCATACTTTTTCATGCCATTGGCAACGCTGTTGTTAGTTATGGATTGACCATTAATAATGGAATCAGTACATTGGTTTCGTGTGGCCTACAGGTTCTTACTGCTATACTAGTATCTGTCTTTTTCGGCAGAGCAAAGAAAGAAAACGGAGGAAAATATGTTTCGTGAAATGCGTCGTATAAAACAGCAGACATCTGAAGAAGAATGTATCAGCATCCTTGAGAATGGAAAGAGAGGTGTGCTTGCAGTTCTGGGGGATGAAGATTATCCGTATACTGTACCCATGGACTATGTGTATGAAGATGGGCATATTTATTTTCATTGTGCAATGTCCGATCATAAGCTGGATGCAATCAGAAAACATGATAAGGCCTCTTTCTGCGTTCTTTCCGAAGGCGTAAAGGAAGAAAACGACTGGTGGTATCACTTTACCAGCGTCGTCGCTTTTGGAAGAATCTCAGAAATAGCGGACGAAGTTGAAAAAGACAAAAAGCTTAGATTGCTTGGAGCGAAGTATTTTCCTACCGCCGAACATCTTGAAAAAGAAATGGCAAGCGCCGCCTCCCGCGCCCTTGTTTTGGATTTGCAAATAGAACACATGACCGGTAAAAGAGTAAAAGAGAATTAACATGAGAGTGGCAATATTGGGATTAGGTGTTATTGGAACAACGTATGCGTATGCTTTTCAAAAGGCAGGGCATGAAACTTTTCACATTTTGAGAGACGGTAAGAAAAACATACCATCTGAAATATCCGTTCATTTATTAGATGGACGTTATGATAATAAAGGTGAAGAAAAAGACGGCACATACAATGTTTTTCCGGCAAGAGAAAATGATGCATTTGATTTTATATTTGTCAGTGTGGCAAGCGGAAATCTTGGGAGTGCTTTAGATACTATTCGTAAGAGAAATATGAAAGGAACTATTGTACTGTTCTGTAATTTCTGGAACGAACGTATTGAAGTGGAAGAAATTATAGGAGATTTGAAATACATTATAGCTTTTCCGACTGCCGGCGGACATATGGATAGCAACTGGAACCTTAACTGTGTGTTATTTGATCATATAATGCTTGAGGCTAAGGAAAAGACTTGTATTGAAAATTACTCAGAACT
>CADBRT010000097.1 GCA_902797055.1 uncultured Spirochaetaceae bacterium | reverse complement strand
CATCCGCTCCCGCGATTCTTTGACTGCTCCGTCTGCAAGCCCTACCATGTCTATCGCCGGAATGCCTCTTCGGAGGTCTACTTCTACACTGACAAGGGAACCTTCATAGCCGAAAGGTGAAAAACTGTAAATCTTCATAAACGCCTCTGCCTTATAGATAGTCTTGAAATGACCTTTTTGCACGGATTCTGCAGGAGCCAGCACACTTTTTCGTTTTTTTTGCTATGATAGGTGCATGGATTGTATGATTTTGTGCAGAGTTGTCGACAACTATGGAGACATCGGCTTTGTGTACCGCCTTGCGCGCAGCCTTTCACTTCTTGAGCCTTCATTGAAGCTTGCTTTGGTTGTAAGCAATATGGAATCCTTTGCATCCATGGCTCCCGGCATTGATTCTTCAAAACCTCGGCAGGAGTATTGCGGCTGGACGGTTTTGGACTGGAACGATGCTGCTGTCTGCACTCGTTATTGTAAGGGACGTACTCCTCAGTTTGTTCTGGAGTGCTTCCAGTGCGGCAGACCTGACTGGCTTGAAAAACTTCTGTTTGAAGACAATAAAGATGGCTCCCTTGGTGTTGTTACTGTTATAAATGTGGAGTATTTGACGGCAGAAGCGTGGGCTGACGATTTTCATCTGCTCAAAGGTGGTACCCGCTCCCGCTTCGTTAAAAAATGGAATTTTATGCCGGGGTTTTCTCCGAGAACGGGGGGGCTGGTATTGGACCAGACTTTTTTGAACAGTCTTGCAAATCATAAGAACGCCATAGAACAGCTGGCCCCCTTTCTTCCAGGTGTTGATTTGAGTGATGATTCGTTCAAGGTTGTCTTTTTTTCGTACACGAAAAACTGTACGGGTGTAGTCCGGGCACTTGAACAGTTCGGAAAGATACGTCCTGTCCGGGTTTTCGTTGCTCCTGGACTGGGACGGGAACCGTTTATGAGTGTGTTGCCGGAGGTGACGAGCTGTTCCTACGCTCTTTTGCCACAGTTGCCGCAGACGGCATGGGATGCGCTCTTGACGCTTTCTGATTTTAATTTTGTGAGGGGAGAGGATTCTTTTTCACGCGCCGCTTTATGCGGAGTTCCTTTCGTGTGGGATGCATACCGTCAGGATGGGGAATTTCAAATGGTGAAGGCAGACGCATTCGTACAGCGGTTGAAGCAGTTTTCTTCTGAGTGTAGGATAACAATAGGAAGGCTTTTTGCTCTGTACAATCGGTGCTATGAGGTGGTGCCCGGTGAGGAGGCTGACACTGTTTTGGATCAATATAGGGATTTCCCGCGGAACGGAGATGACGCACAAAAAGAGATAGAAGAACTGTTGCACATGATATTCTGCAAGTACGATTTGTTCCGAACGTACTTTGCGGAATTCGCTGACCGTTTGATTGCAAACGGTGACCTTGGGGCGCATTTGCTTGAATTTATGGGCAAACTGAGTACAGGGAGTTGAAATTATTTAGATAAATTATTATACTACCGTAAGTATTTTTTGAGGGATACCTATGTTAACAACGAACGAAATCAAAGTTGGCTCCGCTTTCATGTATGAAGGAGCACCATTTATCGTCCAGCGCATGCTCGGACAGAAATCCGGTCGTGCAGGTATGGTGACACGTCTGCGTGTAAAGAATATCGTTACTGGCGGTACTCAGGATTTGGGTCTTGATGCTGGTGAAAAGTTCGATGATGTTGACCTTGAGGAGAAGAACGTTAAGCTTTCATACATCGATGGAACAACTTTCCACTTCATGGATCAGGAAACGTATGACGATGTGCCACTGGAGAAGGATGACCTCGGTGACAATGCCGGTTATCTTTCCCCTGATGATGATTATGAGGTTTCAATCACCTATTATGAGGGAAAGCCCGTTGGTGTGCATCTTCCTGTTCAGGTCATCCGCACTATTCAGTATTGCGAGCCTGGCGTGAAGGGAGATACTTCCGGAAAGTCTCTGAAGCCGGCAACACTCGATACAGGAATGGAGGTAAAGGTTCCTCTGTTCTGCAATACCGATGACAGAATCGTCATTGATACACGCGACGGTTCATTCGTCGAACGTGCTAAAGATAAATAAAAAGACCTGTGTCCGGCAGAAAAAACTGCCGGATATGTTTGATCCACTAGCTCAATTGGATAGAGTGACAGCCTCCTAAGCTGTAGGTTGCGAGTTCGATTCCCGCGTGGGTCATTATTTATCCCCGGTGCTTTGCGCCGGGGTATTTTTTTCGATTGCTGCCAACCATTGATAGCCTTCTTGAAATGTTCTATACTTTAATCTATGTATACACTGATAGGTTTGCTGGTTCCGTTTGCTGGAACTACTCTAGGAGCGGCATGTGTCTTTTTCATGTCCCGTTCCATGAACGACGGACTCCAACGTGCCTTAATGGGCTTTGCTGCCGGTGTTATGACAGCTGCATCGGTTTGGTCTCTGCTGATTCCGAGCATGGAGATGGCTGCAAATGCGTTTCCCCAGCAGTTGACATTCATTCCTGCTTTGACGGGGTTTGTCCTCGGCATTGCGTTTCTGTTTCTTCTTGATCGGCTGATTCCTCACCTTCATGCACTTGCGGCGAATCCAGAAGGTCCCCGCACGAAACTTTCCCGCACCATGATGCTTGTTTTTGCTGTCACCTTGCATAATATTCCGGAAGGAATGGCCGTCGGCGTAGTTTTGGCCGGTGTGGTGAACGGGGCGTATCACATGACCATAGGAGCGGCGCTCGCTCTTTCCATCGGTATTGCTATACAGAATTTTCCTGAAGGTGCTGTGATTTCCATGCCGCTCAGGACGGAGGGAAACAGTAAGCTGAAATCATTCATCATAGGCACGTTTTCTGGTATTGTGGAGCCCATCGCTGGCTTTTTAACCATACTGCTGACGGGTGTTATCACTGCCTTCCTGCCGTATCTTCTGTCGTTTGCTGCCGGTGCAATGGTCTATGTCGTGGTCGAGGAACTTATTCCTGAGGCTACCAGGAACGAAAAGACCGATATCTGTACCTTGGGCTTTGCTGTCGGATTTGCCTTGATGATGGTTCTGGATGTAGCATTGGGCGGCGTGTGACATGAAGATAGTTATAATCGGCGCCGGTTTTACAGGTATACAGCTTGCAAAAAAACTGACGGATGAAAAAAATGATGTTGTTCTGATTGATAATGACGAGGATATTGTACGACATGCCAGCAACCGGCTTGATTGCACTGTGGAACAGGCGGACGGTAACAGTCTGGAAACGCTTGAGAAGGTTGGCATTGGAAACGCAGATGCCCTGATTACGCTGACTGAAAGCGATGAAATCAACATGATAACCTGTTCGCTGGTTGACTCTGTTTATCCGAATCTTTTGAAAATCGCCCGCGTCAGAAACTATGAGTACTATGTAAATACGAACGAAGTGCAGAAGCAGCATGCAGATACGTTCAGCGGCAAGCATAGGCCGTTGTACGGAATCGATTTTATGATTCATCCTGATGTCGTTGCAGCCCAAGCTATTGTCAAGGCTGTGGAACACGGAGCTGTAACCGATGTTGTTTCGTTCGGCGACAAATTTGAACTGATGGCTTTGTTGGTTGAACAAGGAAGCAAATTTGACGGCGTTGCACTGAAGCAGCTCCGCACGCTGACTGATAAAAAATTCCTTGTCGTTTATGTGGAAAAAGAAAAAGGTTCTTCTTTGCCGTTCGGAGAGAGTATTCTTCGCGCGGGTGACAGAATCGGCATTCTGACGGATAAGGACAGTGTTACCGATTTGCTGAAACTGTGCGGGGCTCGTGTGGACTCGTTGCGTAAGATTGCACTGGTCGGTGCAGGGCGAATCGGCACAATTATTGCAGACAATTTAATTGAAAAGATATCCCGCCCGCTATTGGAAAGAATCTTCCTGCCTGGAAAAAACAAAATAGCCCAGACCTTCGCTATTGTTGATTCCGACAAGGAGAAATGCAAAGATGCTAGCGCGCGGTATCCTTCTGCGAAGGTTATCAACGGTGATGTTACTGATGAAACGCTGATTCAGGAGGAAGGCCTGAATACCTTTGATCTCGTTATTGCAGCGACTCACAACCATGAGATGAATATGGTTATTTCCGCATACCTTGAGAGTCTGGGTGTTGACAAAACGATTGCATTGGTAGACCGTCTGGCTTTTTCCGACATAGCGAGGAAGTTGGGAGTTGAAGTTGCTGTTCCGCTCCGGGATACCGTCGTTGATTCCATCATGAGTCATCTCAGGGGAAAGAACGTAACCGGACTGCACACGGTCTGTAACGGGGAGTTTGAGATTGTTGAATGCGACCTGCCTCCGACGAGTTCATTTACCGGCAAGACGCTCAAGGATATTGCAAGTCCTGGTGAATACCTCATGCTTTTGGTGAAAAAAGTAGGTGTTGATTCCTATGAACTTCCGGCAGGAAACACTGTCCTTTCTGCCGGTGACCACCTTGTTCTTATTGAAAAAGCAGGAAATAAAAAGATTCTTGACAAATTCAGTCTGAGCTGAAAAGGAACTAATGATGACATTCACAGTGATTCGGATAGCAAGCGTCGTAATCGGCATTATAGGAGCAACGTATAGTATTCCGATTGCCGTTGCTTTGTTCTGTGGGGAAACGGAAGTCATCCAGTCGTTCCTTGTTCCCATGCTCGCAAGTGTTGTAATTGCGTTTGTCTGTGTTTTTTTAGGGCGGGGCAAAAAGACACGTCTAAGTACGCGTGGGGCTTTTTCTGTTGTTGCTGTCTCCTGGCTTTCTGCTTGTTTTTTTGGTTCGATTCCATTGTATGCAAGCGGTGCAATCCCTAACTTTACCAATGCTGTCTTCGAAAGCGTCAGCGGTTTTACGACGACCGGAGGAACGATTCTTTCCGATGCCGAGTGCCTGCCCAGAAGCATAAACCTGTGGCGCTGCCAGATGCACTGGCTGGGAGGCATGGGAATTGTCGCTTTGACCGTTGCTTTGCTGCCTCTGCTTGGCGTCGGAGGCTTTCAGATGATAAAGGCTGAGACTACAGGACCGGAAAAGGGGAAGCTTACACCGAAGATTACCAACACTGCAAAGCTGTTGTGGTTCATGTATTTCGGTTTTACTGTCGTTCAGACAGTGCTTTTGATGATTGCCGGAATGGATTTCGTCGATGCGTTGAGCCATTCGTTTTCGACGCTGGGGACGGGTGGCTTTTCTTCAAAGAATGCAAGCATAGGTGCCTATCAGTCTGCTTCCATAGATATAATCTGTACGGTATTCATGTTTTTTGCCGGTGTAAACTTTTCACTCTACTATTATATTCTGACCGGGAAGGTTCAGGATGCTTTGCGGGATTCAGAACTCCGAGTCTATGTTGGCATTGTCGTGTTGGAAAGTCTTGCCATTGCGTTTTTTGAGTCCAGTACGTATGGCGGTTTCTTTTCGTCGCTGCGATATTCTTCGTTTCAAGTTCTCTCCGTCATGTCGACGACTGGCTATGCAACTGCCGACTATACACTGTGGTCTCCGGCGAGCCAGATGCTCATTTTCTTTTTATTTTTTTCGGGTGGGTGTTCCGGGTCTACAGCCGGTGGTGTCAAAGTGATACGCTGGACAATTCTTGCCAAACAGTTTCACAACGAAGTGCAGCGGATGATTCATCCGCATGGTGTTTTTACCGTCCGACTGAATCAAAAAGCCGGACGGAAGGATGTCGTTTTTAACGTTGCTGCATTTATCTTTATCTATATCATGATGGTTTTAATCACCACGTTCATCACGACGCTGTTCGGCATCGACTTGTTTACGTCGTTTACGGGAGCCTTGAGCATGATGGGCAACGTCGGACCTGCGTTCAACAAGCTGGGGCCTTCCTGTAACTATGGTTTTCTGCCTGATGCTGTAAAATGGCTGTACAGCTTTGTAATGCTTGCAGGACGCCTTGAAATCTATACGATGATAATCTACTTCTTCCCCTTATACTGGAAACGGTAACGTTTTAAGTCCTGTAATACACAGGACTTAAATGCCTTCATACTACTGAAGGTTGCGGTTGTACCTGTCTCCCAGTGTCTTGAGGTAAGCTGCTTTAGTGCTGTCCAGAAGATTTGGAGTCATGCGCCACTTCCAGTTTTTGCCGGTTGTGCTGGGCATGTTCATCCTTGTTTCACTGCCCAATGCGCATATGTCCTGTACAGGGATGACACAGGTGTCAGCTGTCGATGCAAATGCTGCCTTGATGAGCACATCGGTCATCTCTGCCGGCTCCGGGGTCTCTTTTACATTGAAGTAGTCGGCAGCATTTTTTACAAGATTCTTGTCCGCTGCTGCAAAAAAGCCGGTGGTTGTGTCGTTGTCGTGCGTTCCCGTATATACGATAATGTTGTTGCTCTTGTAATTTGATGGAAGATCCTTGTTCTGAGCGCTTTCGGGAGACCATTTCTGTTCGTTGAATGCGAACTGGAGAATCTTCATGCCGGGGAATCCGCAGCTGTCGCGGAGTTCTTCTACCTCCGGTGTGATGACGCCCAAATCCTCTGCGATGATGGGAAGTGTTCCGAGCCGATTCTTTATTTCGTCGAACAGAGCTTTCCCCGGTCCTTTTATCCATGCGCCTTTGACAGCGTTTGGAGCGCCGTACGGAATCTGCCAGAATGCTTCGAACCCGCGGAAATGGTCAATGCGGACAATGTCAACAAGGCGGAGCATGTTCTTTATGCGGTCAACCCACCAGCTGTAGTTGTCTTTTTTCATCGCATCCCAATCATAGAGCGGATTCCCCCACAGCTGACCTGTTGCGCTGAAGTAATCCGGTGGAACTCCAGCACAGGTCTTCTGTTTGAGACCGTCGAACTGGAAGAATCTTCTGTTTGCCCAGACATCGGCTGAATCCCCTGCGACAAAAATCGGGATGTCACCTATGATCTGTATGCCGAGGTTGTTTACATATTTTTTGAGAGCAGTCCACTGTTCGTTGAAGAAGAACTGCACGACCTTTATTTCTTCTATGTCCTGAGTGTGTTCCGCATCCCACTGAGAAACTGCTGACGGGTCGTGTTCTGCAAGCTTTTGCGGCCAGTAGTTGCACCACATTGTCTCAACGCCGAAAAGTTTTTCTGACTGTGCTTTTGCGTCGTAGTATTTTTTTATGCTTGTGTAGTCTGCAAAATTGTTGAGCCAGTTTGACTGGTCATTTTTGAACGCCTCGTATTTTACGAGGTCATCTTTTGTGCCGTGTGCAAGAAAGTATGAAGCGCATTTGTATAAAAGAGGAATTTTCCACCAGACGACAGAGCCGAAATCGACATCTCCGTCGTTTTTGATGTATTCCGGTGGAACTACTGCATCTTTTTCAGCCCAGCCGCGTTTTACAAGGTCATCCATGTCAATCAGCAGAGGGTTGCCTGCAAATGTACTGAAGCTGGCATACGGGCTGTCGCCGTAGCCGGTAGGACCGAGCGGCAGCATCTGCCAAAGGCTCTGACCGGCACTTTTGAGCCAGTCTGCGAACCTGTACGCTTCGGTTCCTAAAGTTCCAATTCCCGGTGTTCCGGGCAAAGACGTGATGTGCAGCAAAACACCGCTTTTCCTGTTAGCCATTCTATACTCCTTTCAAAGCTTTTGAACATTTGTTGTCCGTCAATGCTCTTTCACCGGGAATTGTTTTGCAAGGCCTATCCCCTCAGACTGCTTATTCTGTCGGGCGCTTTTTGAAGCTCTTGCTCTCGATGATAGCCTGTCCTTCTCCGACGTTCTGCTCCATCATGGCGCGAACTTTGAGAGGCAGTCCAAAGAGTGTAATGAAGCCCTGTGCGTCCTTGTGGTCGTAGAGGTCTCCCGTTTTGAAACTTGCAATGCTCTCGTTGTAGAGGCTGTACTTTGAGCCGCTTCCTGCTCCGCGAATCTGACCCTTGCAAAGTTTTACCTTTGCCCAACCTGTTACGGTCTCTTCCGTCTTGTCAACGAATGCCATGCAGCTGTCAAACAGCGTTGTAAACCATTTGCCGTCATAGATGAGTTCTCCCACCTTAATGGCAATCTGCTGCTTGTAGTGGTATGTGTCGCGGTCAAGGCAGAGGTGGTCGAGCATGCGGTGTGCAAAGTACAGGATTGCTCCGCCCGGTGTTTCGTAAACGCCACGGCTCTTCATGCCTACGCAGCGGTTTTCACAGATGTCTACGAGTCCGACTCCGTTGCGTCCGCCGATTTTGTTCAGTTCAGAGAGAAGCTCAAGGGCTTCCATCTTTTTGCCGTTTACTGCGACAGGAATGCCCTTTTCAAAGTCTATCTGCACATATTCACCGTCTGCCGGTGCTTCTTCAGGGACAGTTGTGTTCTTGAGCATGTGCTTGTAGTTCGGCTCGTTTTCTGTCTTCTCGAGTTCAAGACCTTCGTGGCTCAAGTGCCAGATGTTTTCGTCCCGGCTGTAAGACTGGTCTTTCTTCATCGGAACTTCAAGTCCTCTGTCTTCGAGGTACTTGATTTCAGCTTCACGGCTGTCCATGTTCCACTTGTCATCGCGCCATGCAGCAATAACTTTGATGTCAGGAGCGAATGCTTTGATAGCAAGCTCAAATCGAACCTGGTCGTTTCCTTTGCCGGTAGCTCCGTGACAGATTGCCACAGCCTTTTCCTGACGTGCATATTCTACAAGAATCTTTCCGATGAGAGGACGTGCTGTTGATGTTCCCAAAAGGTATTCGTCCTCGTATACTGCGTTTGCCTTGAGAGCTGGCCAGCAGTACTCAGTGATGTACTCGCTTTTCGCGTCTACTACGTAGCATGCGGAAGCTCCTGTTTTGAGCGCGCGTGCCTTTATCGCTTCCCAGTCGTCGCCCTGTCCGACATCGATACAAACGGCGATTACATCATAGTCATAGTTTTCTTTCAGCCATGGAATGATAACGGTTGTGTCCAGTCCGCCTGAATAAGCGAGAACAACTTTGTCTTTTGCCATAACAAGCCTCGTCAAAATGTAATTTTATGCATTCAATATACAGTCTTGGTAATATTTATGCAATACCGAGTAAAAATACTGTATATGGCATCCTAAAAACTCTCTTTTACAGGATGTCTTTTGAAAACAGACACAACTATATTCTTTTTAGCATACTTTTGAGAGGAATTCAATTTTTTTCGTAGTTTTTACGGGTTTTCTGCAATTTTCGACGAAGAAATGGTACTTTTTTACCATTTGATCCATGCCGCTTGTACGGTGAAACAAGTGAGCCGTTTCTCCAGAGGAGTTTCAGCCGGCAGGCTGCTGGTTTCCCGCCGGAATGAGCCGAATTGCTCGTCGCAGCTGGTACAGGCACCGTTTATGAAGATATTTTCGTTTGGAATACCGAGTTTTTCAAGTACCGCAAGATTTGCCTGAGCGAGCGAGAGGTGGAATATTTCAGTATCCTTTTCTTTTGTTGTGGATATGGCTTTGGGAGTGAAATGCTCCGTAAACCAATCAGCCCTTTCTTTGCCGACTGTATAACAGCAATCATGGATGTGGGGACCCATGACTATGCGGAAATTTTCAGTTCTTGCTCCGTACTCTTTGTGAGCCAACAGAATTGCATCCTGTACGATTCCCGTTCCTTTCCAGCCAGAATGCAGTGCGCCGAAAACCCCTGTCTCTGGCTCGTACAGGAATATCGGCATGCAATCCGCGGCTGTTACGACAGGCATAATAGTTTTGTTTCTGCTTATCATGCCGTCGCCGTTTTTACCTTCGGTTTCAGAGCCCGTGACAATGTTATAGACTGTATGGGAGTGAATGAGCTCAACGGGAACAATCCTGCGGTTCTGCCCTGCAACAGAGGAAAGGAATGAATCTCTGACGGTGTTTTCTTCCCCCCAGCGGAATCTCATGTTTCCGGCAGCCTTCAAACTCATGCCCCATTCGGGACCGCCTGTGCAGTTCGGAAATGTTCCGGATATAAAAGATTTATTTGCCATTTTTTGATGGAACTTTTTCGATAATTTCCAAACTGGTGCTTATCTCAAGCGCATGGGAAAATGACATGCATACTTTTCTGACGATAACCGGGAAGTTTCCGAATTTCCGCCCTATGATAGACAGATTTGTAACAGATGCGTATTCACCGCTCACTTTGTCGGATATGAACCCTGTGAGCAGTTTTACCAATTCATTCGCTGTTATCTTGAACTGACGTATGATGTTTGTTGCATCCGTTTCAATTTCTGACATGAGCCAGTTGACGCGGGCGACCGCAGCGTCGGTCTTTCTCACGTCTCCAGAACATTTCGAAAGTTCACTCCCGTAATCTCCCTCTGTGGAGAGCATGCTGGAAAACGTTTCCAAGGAAGTATAGATTCTATTGAATGAGTCCAATGCCTCTGAGAATTTCTTGGGGTTGTCTTTGTTTGCAAAACGTCCTTCCAAAGATATGCTTTTGAAGATGGGCATGCATTCTCTGAATCCTTGCCTGACAAAGTAGTATAAAAAACCGAGCGTAAACTCGTAGGTGAAGTTCATTCCGTTCCAAATCTTTTCCCAAGGTCGGATAGGCAGAACGGGGAACGAATTCAGTTCAAAGTATTTCTTCAGCTTGGATTTGAGTTTTTCCTTTTCGAAATCCCGCTCCCATAAATCCATTTGTTTCCTGAATATGTTTTTACATTCAGTGCTGTACATCTCAAACCAGCTTTCGTTTCCTCCTGCTAGGGGCGAGGTGTACAGTGCATTCTCCAACACAATCTTTGAAAGTTTGTCCATGGGAACAGTGCTGGTAAACATTTCGATGAATGCTATTTCAGAAGAGGCTGTTTCCCGGAAGTTTTTGTTCTGTTCTGCCGCTTTGTCGGCAGAATTCATGTCGAGCAAATCAGAATTGTTTTCAATATGGAGAACAAATGTTGACAGAATTCTGTCATCGATATGCACATAATTGCACATAACCTTTGAAAAGTCTTGAAAATCTGTCTTCACAAAGCTGAACGGACATTCCATTCCGTTTCCTGCTTCCCGTGAAAACTTTGACACCATTCTGTCCAGCGGCAAGCGCACAAAGGCGTCCATCCAACTGATTATCTGCGCATAGTGATACATCAACTTCTGGTCGGTAGCAGATAAAGCTGCGAGATTCATCTGTAGTTTTTGGATCATATCCGAACGGACTATTTTGGGATCGACATTTTCTGAAAGGCTTATTTGGAACGGGTCAGATTCCTGTTCAATTGCAACCTGGGCTTCTGGCATTATTATGTGCGCGAGGCTCACATAAAATGCGCCCGGGTTTTTCCGGTATAAATCCATGTATTTTCTGAAGAAATCTGCGGCATGTTTCACCTGCAGGAGCTTTTCATAGAAGATGTTGCAAAGCACCTGTCGGCGAAGATTGCAGAGTCCGGGAAATTTCCGCTGCAAGTCTACAGACACATTCCGTACGAGTAAACCATTAAAAATATTCTCTACAGAGACATCGGTGAACAATGCCCTGAACCAGAGGTAGATCCTAAATAAAAGGGGTTCCTTTTTCAATCTGCTGGATATTTCCAACAGATCTTCCGTGGACAACTCGGATGAAACATCAGAAAGCTGAGAAACTTCCCGCTTTCCTGTGACCAGGTCGGAAGCGTCTTGTGAGGAGGTGTCCATTTTATTGAGGAGTGTCTTACGCTCTGAAGCAGTAAGCCCTTTTGAGAGATTCTCAAAAGTGTTGTTCTTGTTGCTTTTTCCGTCCATGATGCTTTCGTAATTATCGGTAGTATACCGCATAAAGTGGACAGAAAGCAAGGTTGCTGGCAGTTTTCAAAAATAAATATCCGATTTTTAAAAAGTACTTGACATTTTTTTCGATGCACTATATTATCATCATCACATTGCATTCCCCGATTGTGTAATGGTAGCACTTCAGATTCTG
>CADBRT010000096.1 GCA_902797055.1 uncultured Spirochaetaceae bacterium | reverse complement strand
TGGAGTTTCCTGCTTTTTGAAAAGAAGTCTGATTGTAACGACCGTTACGAAACTGCAAAGGGAAAAAAGCAAGTCCGGCAGGGAAATGGAAAAATAAATGGCGGAACACAGGATATGATGGATGATGACGCTCGTTATGCCGCTGCACCAACCGAAAAAAGAGGCTGTGACAATCAAAATTTGGTCTAAGAAGAGGGGTAGTTCCAGCGATTTCAGACTGTATCCGATGATAAAATTCAATATTCCGCATAGACCGCCAAGAATCATCTGCTGCCAAGGTGTTTCAAATGCTTTCATGATTGTATGTATGAGTATAATACATTGTTTATGCAAATGCTAGTTCTTTATGTATTATGTACCGCTTCATTCCCGCGGCAGCTGCGGGAATCTGGCTACCCTTGTGTCATTGGCTTTTTTTAGGTATTCTAGAGTCTATGGCTTATGAAGTGACGGCGACCCGCAGGAGGCCGCAGCGTTTTGAGGATCTTGTCGGACAGGAATTTGTAGCAGAAACATTCAGGAATTCCATTGGGTCCGGGAAGATAGCACATGCTTACCTTTTTTCAGGTCCGCGCGGATGCGGTAAGACGTCTACCGCTCGAATCCTTGCAAAGGCTTTGAACTGTGAAAAAGGACCTACCGCCACTCCCTGCGGCCAGTGTTCTGCCTGCCGGGAAATTACTGCAGGTTCATCCCTTGATGTGATAGAAATCGATGGTGCTTCAAATACGAGTGTAAACGATGTCAGACAGATAAAGGACGAGGTGCTCTTTCCTCCGAATTCCTGCCGCTATAAGGTGTACATCATCGATGAAGTGCACATGCTTTCTACCAGTGCATTCAACGCTCTGTTGAAGACTATTGAAGAGCCGCCGCCATATGTCGTATTTGTCTTTGCTACAACGGAGCTGCAGAAGGTTCCTGCAACCATAAAATCCCGCTGCCAGCAGTTCAATTTCAGACTGGTACCCATTGAAAAAGTCAAAGAACAGTTGGCTCTTGCCGCTAAAGACATCAATATTCAGGCGGAAGATGAGGCGCTGTACTGGATAGCCAGAGAGTCCACCGGAAGCATGCGCGACGCTTATACGCTGTTTGACCAGGTGGCGGCGTTCAGCGGGGATGCCATTACATACGAGAAAATCCGTGATAAGCTGGGACTTGTCGGCGTCGACCGGCTGAACGAATTGTTTACGTTGTGCGTGCAGGGCAAACGGGATGCTGTTCTGCTTGCTTTGGACAGTTATCTGCAAAACGGTGTGAGCATTGAACAGCTCATTTCCACGTGTTCCGATTATCTGAGGAACCTGCTGCTTATCAAAAGCGGCATTTCAAAGGAATCCCTTTTGGGGCAGTCCCCTGACCGGTATGCGCCATTGGTGCTGGAGTCATGGAACAGCATTCAGATAGAGCGAGCCATCGATATATTCCTGAAACTCTACCGGGACATCAGATATTCACTGAGCCCCCGCTATGAAATGGAGCTCGCCTTGAGCAGACTTTGCTGGCTTAAGGACTACGTCAGTGCCACAGATGTCAAAAAAGCGATTGATGCGGTGCGCCCTGTTGTGGAACGTGCGTCCGGTGCGAGAGCTATTGCTGCGGACAGTGGACAGGAACCGTCCCGCCCTTTCGCTGATGGCGGTGCTCGTCCGCAGGAAAACGAGTCGCCTTTAAGCCATTTTTCTGAGTTTCTTGCTTCCCGTGCTGCATCTGGAAGTGATGCAGTACGTCATCCGGACGCAGTTGTTTCTGAGCTGGTTCCGGAACCGGTCGTTGCTCCATCTCCCGTTGTAGAGCGTCCTCTGGAACCCGTTAGACAGCCTGTTCCCGTAGCGCCAGTTGCTGAGGTGCCTGATGCAGTGAAAGTTACTCCCGAACCGGTTTCTGAAGCGCCTGTTGTACTGGGGAATGACGCAGAACCTGTTCACGAAGAACTGGCAGCAACGGAGGAGCCTTCCGAACCAGCGGCGGAAGAGAACGTCGCATATGCAGAGGAAGACGTTTCTGAACCGGAAGGAGAATATGCTGTTCCTCCTGAAACTATGGAGCCTGAAACTACCGCTTCGGTTGCGGAACAGTCGGCCCCTGTACCAGGTCCTGCAATCGATACCAGCAATATAGAGACGGTCTTTTCTGCATTGATGGAGGAGCTGAATGCCGTAGGGGAAGGGTTGATTGCAGGCGTGCTTGCAAAATCCGAAAAGCGTTCCGTACAGGGAAATACGGTACAGGCTGTCATCCACAGCCAATTTGAGCTGATGGAGCTCCGACAGCAGGCATCTAAAATCACGCAGTATTTGTCACGATTGTACGGCAAGCAAATGTCCTTTGAAGTCGTTTTTGAGGAAACTGTTTCTGCTGTTACGCAGAAAGAACTTCCGTTGGAAGTTCAGATTTTGCGCGATACGTTCAAAGGTACTGTCATCGTCAGTTGAGTCACCCTTGGGGGCAGTCCGTTTGACATCTTGCTGCCTGTGTGGGGAAAAATAGATTTTTATGGTAAGGAGTTGTATATGATGAATCCTCTCGAAATGCTCAAGAATATGGGCAATATAAAGGAAGAGTTGCAGAAGGCTCAGGAAAAACTGAGCGAGATTACAGCGACGGGATCTTCCGGCGGCAACATGGTTATTATGACGCTAAACGGCAAGTTCGATATGATTGATTTGAAGCTTGACCCCATCTGTGTCGACAACCGCGATGTTCCTATGCTTCAGGACTTGATCAGGGCTGCTCATCACGATGCGCTTGCAAAAGTGCAGGAAGCTATCCGCGCAGAGCTTGGTCCCCTTGTGTCCGGACTGAACCTTCCCGGCGGATTGCAGTGAACGCGCTTGATGAGGTGACGGAAAGCTTTTCCCGTCTGCCCGGAATCGGCAAAAAATCTGCGGGACGGATTGCGAACTTTCTGCTGCGCGCAGATGAATCGTTTGTTCAGCGGTTTGCAACTCAGGTTTCCACGCTCAAAGAGCGGATCAAACCTTGCTCTGTTTGCGGGGCATGGACAGAGAACGACCCTTGTCCCATCTGCAGTGATGATTCCCGCGACCGGAAGACGTTATGCGTCGTGGAACAGCCGCAGGATGTTGCGACAATAGAAAATGCCCGTGAATACCACGGGCTGTTTCATGTGCTCGGCGGTGTGATTGCGCCTCTCGACGGCATTGGCCCTGATCAGCTCCGCATTGCGAGTTTGATTGAGCGTGTCAAAAAGGACGGAGTGGAGGAAGTCATCCTTGCCACGAATCCCACCGTGGAAGGGGACACAACCGCCCTCTATATCCAACGGCTCTTGCAGGACAGCGGGTGCAAAGTTACGAAACTCGCTTCAGGTCTGCCTGTCGGTGGGGATTTGGAGTACATCGACCGCCTGACGCTTGCCCGCAGTTTTCAAGGCCGCGCCAGTTTTTAGTATACTTTGTACTCACCGCTCAGTGCTAAAAGCGACAAGAAGTAGAGGCAGTTGTCATAGTATCTTTTTCCGTCCGTTCTGAGCGGCGTTTCCCAAAAGCGCTTGACCGCACGCTGCGCAGCCTTCTGTGTTTCGCTTCCTACCGGTTCCTGCGTCCTTTCAAGCGCCATGACGACTGCTCCAAGGCATGCAGACAGACCGATGGGGTGGAGTGAGTGTCTGTCTCTCGGCGTGCCGTTTATCTTGTAATCCATGAACTCATCAACCGTTTTGCCGTCGAAGAATGTCAGCAGATTCTTTGCAATTGTTGCAAACTCAGGGGTGTCTCCGAACCACAGCGTATAGGTCGCTATGTTGACTGCAACTAAGTAGCTGTGGCTGAAGAATGTTCCGTGTTCGTCTTCCGGCAGCGGTTCTCCCCGCAGCGTAACGTATTCCGGTGCCATGCCGGTTTTTTTATTGGTGCAGCGCACGATGAATTCCCTGCTCGCTCCTGCAGCCCGGCTCCAAAAGTCATGGTCGTTTTTGTCGGCGCACATGGCGTAGAGTTCGTAGAAATGCGGCAGATTGTAGGAAACATCGCTGTGCGTTTCCGTAATTTTATTTTTTATCAGATAGCTTTCTTTGTTCCAAAGCGGGTTTTCTGAGTGCAGCGCAGTGCTGAGGATTTTCTGGGCGGCTGTGCCGTAATCAAAGATTCCGTCCCTGTTTTCCCACCGATGGGAGGCAAAGAGCAGGGAAAGGGAGATATATTCTTCTCCGTCCGGTCGTGGAAGTTCGTTCTTGAGGGATCCGTCTGTGTTGCAAGCGAAATGAAAATACCCCTTGTACTGTCCTTCCTGTATGTACATATGCTTCATAGCCCAGGACCACAGTTTGTCGAATATGTCCTGCCTGTCCATTTGTATGGCCATCATCATGGCGAATCCGATGCCTTCGCTTCTTACATCGTTGTTCCCAGTGTCAAGTATATAGGCTCCGTCCTTGTCCTCAAAGTAGATTCGTTCATTGTCATTCCCTTCAAACAGAGTATGGAACGTACTTATGACACGATTGTGAATGTCCTTTTCATTATATCCGTAGTCTCTTAGCAGATTCATGGGTGTCCTCCTGTTTTTTTCTTAAGAATAGTATAACCCCTAATCGTGAAATCCGCAAAGAAATATTTATTTTCTTGATTTTTTTATTTAAGTTTCTTGACGATGGCTGTGTTTGCCTGTTATAATTTATTACACAGAAAAGTTTTGTGCATTTTCCCACCCGCACAAATTCTTTCAAAATTTTATTTTATTATAAATCTGGGGAACGCCTATGAAGACAGAACTGTTTGAAAGATTCAACTCTGCCTGTGACAAGGCAAAGGTAATCAGCACTCTGCCCAACCTTTCGGAAGAGCAGTATTCAAAAATCTTTTCTCATGTGAGTAATACTGACATGATGACTACAATCAAGACGATAAATTTCGCGTACCGTCAGATTGTAGATGTTCACAAAGACTCTGCGGCTTTATAAGTCGCTGTTGCCGGAGTTGTCGTTCGGCATTTTTGCACCCCACGTATCTGCTTCCTCTTCCCATTGTACGGATTTTGGCATGACTGTCTTCGGTTTTTCCTCTTTCTGGCTTTGGGCTTTGCCTTTCGTTTCGAATTTGCGGCCGAGGAGGTGGGGGTCGAGTTTCGTCTCCAGATTGAATGCAGTGATAACCTTCATCGTTATTTTGGAGTACAGGAACATGTCCAGCACAACTCCGCCGGCAAAGCATATCATCCAGTCTATCAATACGATTTGAGAGAACAATGTCTCGTTTTCTGCCCCTTTTGTCGCCATTCTGATTACAAATGTTGTCGCGACTACAAGAGCAAGGATGATGATGACTGTCAGCAGTATGTTCAGAATTGTAGCAGCGAACAGGAACAACGCTGTAAAAGAACGTTTCGTCATTTTTGAACCTCTGTTTCGTTTTTTTCTTTATTTCCGGTCTGCTTGTTTTCCTTCGCTACCTGCAGCAAAAAGGAGATTACAAACAGTATACCGCAGATTACTACCGCCATATCGGCGACGTTGAAGGTTGGCCACCGTTCAAGCCCGAAAATTCCGAAAAAGTAGCAGTCTATGAAATCAACTACACCGTCCGGACGGAAGAACCTGTCCATCAGATTTCCGAGTCCGCCGCCTGTAATTCCGCAGATTGCCCACCGCTGAGTCCTTGAGAACTCGTTGTTGCGGAAATAGATGGCAAATACGATGCCTATTCCTATCAACGGGAGAAAAGCGAAAAGAATGCGCCGTATGTTGCCGGGCAGGCTGGAACCGAGGCTGAATGCAATGGCCTTGTTTCTGACGTGTATGAGCCGTATATAGTCTCCGACGACCGGAACCACACAGTCGTCAGCGAACGGTGTCAGAAGCGGTATGTTTTTTGTTACAAGGGTCTTTGTTATCTGGTCGAGCAGAATAACGGCAACCGTAAGCGTGAGCGGGAGAAGTTTACCCGCAAGGTTGCGTTTTGCAGTATCAAGCGTTTGCATGGCACCGAGTATAGCAGAAATGGCGTGTCTGCGTCTATTGCGCGGAGGTGCCGGCTGTCAGCGGTTCTTTGCGTTCGCTGCTTGCAATTAAATCCTCCAGTATGCCCGCAATGTGGTTAGACATGTACATGCTGGAATCCCTCTTGTATCCGAGTGCAAGGGCGACGAGCGGGTCTGTCTGCTCCACAGGTCCGTAGCCCGGTGTCGTGTACGTGGTGAACGTCGTCATTTCAATGCAGGTGTCGATGTTTTCTTCTGTTTTCAAAAGGTCGAGGTACATCTGGGTGGACATGCCGTCACCGACAACGATGACCTGTTCCTCCTTTGCCGGATTCACTGTTTTTAAGAGACTGCGGTATTGCTTTTCAAAAAAAGCGTCTTTATCTGTCTCCTGCCACTGTGCATATTCTTCTCTCTTTTGAATGCTCATATAGAGGAAGGTTGAACGGCGTAACAGGGGAGAAAAGGCTGCTGTTTGCTTATACCAAGAGTCATTGGACAGAAAATCGGCGGAGATGACTGTATTGCCGTCGTGTGCGAGTTTTACAAAAAAAGGTTCATATATAGAAGTATTGGTGCATTCCCCCGGGACAAAGAGAATCTTTCTTTTAGAAACGCCGTTCGTTGGTTCATAGGTGGTGATGATTATGCCTTTGCCTATCATGTCCGGCTTATTTTCCAGGGACTGGACGGGAGACCTGTACCCGTCTTTCATAGTTCCATAGAGGTGTTCGACTGTCTTCTTGACCTTGTACTTGTGGATGTTGACCGGTACGGGCCGAAGCTGAAACACTGCTGCCGTCAGCGGGATAAGAATCACAAGATGTATGGCTGAAATAAGGATGAACAGCGGACCGTAGTGGTCTATGATGAGGTTGTCGCTTATGCGCAGCAGTGCGCGGAAGTTCCAGAAGAAGACGGAGAAAGCCATTATAAATACGAGAACTTCCTGCGGTGAGCAGCCCCATGCGAATATGTTCAGAACGGATAATACAAAAGAAAAAACTGGAACTATTGCCAAGGAGTCTCGCCGCTCTCCATGTATAAAGAAAATCCTCATGCAGGACAGAATCAGCAGCAGGAGAATTGTCATTTCGCTGAGCGTCTGGTACGTTATGTGTAGCAGGGATGTGATATGTAACATTTTCTGCATTCTACAGCAAAACACAGAAAGCTTCCATAATTTCTTCCTTTTATTTTGCCCGTAATGGTTGTATACTTAAAAGATAGGAGTTTGAAATGGCGAAAGTTGCTGTTGATGTTACGAAAGTCAGAAAAGCAATTCATTCCGGTGTACCGCTTGTCCTCACAACATATACGTATCCTCGTTCCATAGAGGCGTATGTAGACGATATTCTCCGCGTTTTTCTGACGGAGCTGAATCAAGGACAGATGGTTGAAACGCTTTCCTACTGCTTGAAAGAGCTTGCTAACAATGCGAAGAAAGCCAATACCAAGCGTGTTTATTTTGAACTCAAGCAGTTGGACATCAACAAAACCGATGAATACAAGCGCGGCATGGAAGCTTTCAAGTCCGATACTCTCAACAACCAGAGTTATTATCTGGACCTTCAGAAGAAGAAAGGACTGTACATAAAGATTATACTCCAGACAAGCAACAGCAAGGTGAAGCTGGAAATCCGCAACAAGGCGGAGCTTACCGTAGACGAATACAAGCGGATCCACGATAAAATCACCCGCGCCACAAAATTTGATTCAATAGAGCAGGGCATGGCTGCCTTGCTTGATGAATCCGAAGGAGCAGGACTGGGGCTCATCATGATGATTCTCATGCTCCGCAAGATTGGACTTACGGAGGAGAACTATCAGGTGTTGAGCGAGGGCGGTGAGACAATAACCCGCTTGATTCTTCCGTTCAGCGAGTCTTCCCGGCAGGATATGGTTATGCTTTCCCGCCAGTTTGTGGACCTCATCAAGGGCTTGCCTGAATTCCCCGAGAACATCAGCGCAATCAACCGCCTCATCAACGATCCGAATTCTGAGATGAGCGATATAGCCATGCGGATTTCAAACGATGTTTCACTTACCGGGGAGCTCCTGAAGATGGTGAACTCTGCCGCTTTCTCGCTGGCGTCTCCCTGCCGTTCCATAAGCGAGGCAGTGAAATTTGCCGGTATAAGGGGCATACGGAACCTGCTGTTTTCCATCGGTTCCATGAAAAGCCTTATGGTTGATTCTGACCCCAAGAAAAAAGCGCTGTGGGATCACTCGTACCGTGTCGCATTCTACTCGTACAGCCTTGCGCGCAAGTATTTTAAGACTCCTGCCGACAAAAAAGTCGTTGAAGACAGTTACGTCTGCGGACTGCTCCACGATATGGGCAAGATTGTGTTTGTGACGGCAGAACCTACTATGTATGAAAAGATGGGGGTGTTATGCCAAGCAAAAGGTGTCTCTCCCGGATTGTTTGAACGATTGTTTGCCGGTGTGAATCACGGAGATGTCGGTGCGCTTGTCGCAGAAAAATGGAATTTCCCGTCTGTCATCATCAATGTCATCCGCTATCATCATGACGTTGCAGAAGCCCCTGATGCTGTAAAGAAGCTGACACTTTTGATTCACTTTTCTGATTTGCTTGCCCACTATAAAGAGGGGATTGTCGATTATTCAAACTTCGACACCGACGCCCTTAAACTGTTCAATATAAAAGATGAAGCTCAGATTGCTCTTTTGGCAGACAGCCTCGATGTTCAGTTTAAGAACGGCAAAGACCGTTGAGTCTGGCCGTAACCCATGCCTGCATCAGTATGCCGAAAGCCACTCCGACATTGAGAGAGGCTTTGAGGCCTGTCATGGGGATTGTCACCGTTCCATACGTCGCTTTTCTCAGCGCTTCCGGACTGACTCCTAGTTCTTCAGAACCGATGATGACAATTCCTTCCTTTGGGAACACAAAGTCTGCAAGCGCTGTTCCCCCCGTCTCCAGCGTGAAAATAGGTTTGTCTTCCGGTAATTCGTCGAGGGAACATTTCGTGTAGCCCATCGTGTCGATGCATCCCATGGAACTGCGCTTTGCCCGGGGGTGCTCTGGATCCGTGCATTGAGGGGAGATATAGACTTTGTCGCAGCCGAGTCCTTCTGCTGTTCTGAATATGGAGCCGACGTTGAATGGTGAGCGGATATCTTCGGCGTAGACACACATGCCGGGGAAGAATTCCCGTTTTTCGACCGTCAGTTTTTCAGAGGCGTGCGGGGCTATGACCAGATCCCACTCAGCCGGAAACGTCCCGAGAATCGCAAGCAGCGCATTCCGCGCAGCGTTGCATACTCTCAGTTCATCGAGCGGTTCTTTTTGTATGAGTTTGGAAATGTCTTCCCTCACCGGTTGCGGGAGTTTCGGGTCGTCAAGGACAATTTTTGCCATTGCTCGAGTGTACTCTGCACGGGGCATGGATTCAAATGTGTACGATAAGCCCGGTTCTGCAATGCCTAAAATATCGCGTTCCAGCTCTCCGAACGTCAGCGCGAGTTTCCGCCGTTTCTGACCCGGAGTAAGCTGGAACAGTTTGTCAGGTGCAATCATCCGTCTGCTTTAGAACGCTTGCTTTATGAGTGTGAACAAATCATCGCTGGTCATGCTCCGCTGGAGCGTATTGATGAGCGGCGTCTGTCCTGCGTCTTCCGAAATGATTGCCAGCTGGTCGATGGTGACAGAGAGGTCTTTCAGACGTGCCGGAAGGTTTGTTTTTGCAATCTCCTGCCGTACATATTCCGCCAACGCGTCCGCAGCTTCTGAGTCTGTTGACTTTGCATCGGCGGCGCGGATAATCCGGCTGATCTTTGAGAGTCTGTCCAACTTGAATTTTTTGGCATCGTCGATGATATGGGGCAAAAGGATTGTCGCTATCAGCGAAGATGTTATGTTGTATCTGGAATTCAGACAGAGCGAGAGGAGCGATGCTGCCCCCAGAGAAGAAGTCGCTGCCGCTATGGAAGCCATGAGCCCGCCTTCGCTCAGCAACACTTCCTGTGGCGTTGTCGCTTCCAGCGTTGGAACGCCTTTCGATGCGTAGCCCAATCTTTCAACTGCTTTTTCCACTGCCATATCGCTGAAGAAATTCGCCTTCGGGCTGATGTAGGACTCAATGGCAAGTCCCAGTGTCTCGAGGGACATGGCGACTTTCTGGCTGTCGGACAGGTACAGAATCAGTGTCGGATCCAGAATGACTGCTTCGCACACCCCCTGCGGTGCCTGTATGATTTTTACCTGCGATGAGCGGGAGTCTACAACAGGAATGTACGGTGTAAACAAGAAGCGGTCACGCATCGTCGTCGGCACGCAAATCAGGTGTTGCGGTTTTGCTTTTGCTTCCGCGGAGTCCAGCACTTCGTAGGGGGACCTCGTTTCATAGTAGATTGAGGCCAGCACTCTTCCGAGGTTCATCGCTTTTGCGCCTCCTGCTGCGATAATGCCGTCGATGTGGGCCTGCCGTGCCAGTTTGAGTGCGCTGTCGATTGTTTTTGTCGTAGCCTGTTCGTCTATATCGTTGAATATGAAGAAATCCAGCTTTCTGTCTTCAAGCGGTTTTGTTATCTTATCCGCCACCTCAATCTGCATGAGCGTGGGGTCAAGGATAATCATGAATTTGTGTCCCCACGGCTTTATAAACTCTCCGATACGTGAGCTGGAATAAGAACTCAGTATAATTTTCTGCGGAACGTTAAAGACGAAATCTGCCATACTAAACCTCTCTTTAGGAATAAAAAAAGGACGGAATTTGAAATTTCCGCCCTAATTCAGCTTTGCAAGTCTTTTGGAATATATAAATTAAAGACCGTATGCACTCAAAATCTGATCTGCTGTCGCGGCAATTGTTGCTTCGCTGAGATAGTTAGGGTCTTTAATTTTTAATTTTACTTGTTCTACAAGCTCCGCCCTGACATCCGGTGTCTCTTCGGAAACCTTGTTGAGATAATAAGCGTCAGCCATCTCCTTGGCTTCGTCAGATACGGAAATCACGTCGGCAAAACTTGAGACGCGCTGCGAAGCTGAATTCCCTTTCATGCTCTGCAAATCGGTAATCTGGGATGGTCCAGAAATCTTATCTATTGTCATATCTGCCTCTCTTTTCATTTTCGGTGTCTTCGTCCGAAACTTGAATTCTTTTTAAACCCGAGATGAACACGGCGAACTCCCCTTGAATCTTGTTTCGTGCTGCATAATCCTCGTAGACTTCCTGTGCCGTTCCGTCTGTAATCTCCTCGTGCAGTTTTGTAAGCTCCCTTCCTACTACCACACGCCTTTCACTGTCAATATCGGCCAAATCCGCCAGAAGTTTCACGATTCTGAACGGACTTTCGTAGACTATAACTGCGTCTCCTGTTGCCAGAAGTTCCCTGAGCCTGCTTCTTCTCCTTCCCGGCTTCGGGGAGAGAAAACCTTCAAAAATCAGAGTCTTTCCACCCGCTCCTGCAACGCTTGCTAACGTCGCAAATGCGCTGGGGCCTGGAATCGGAATCACCTTGTGGCCTGCTTTTCTGACAAGCCCTGCAAGTATCGCCCCTGGATCGCTTATGCCCGGTTCACCTGCATCGCTGGCGTATGCTATCTTCTGCCCTTCTTCGAGCATTTTGATAATCTTTTCTGCTGCCAGCTCTTCGTTCTGCGCCCTGCAGCTTATGAGGGGCTTGCGGATGTCGAAGTGCGTCAGCAGCTCCAGTGTGTGGCGGGTGTCTTCCGCTGCGATTACATCGACCGCTTTGAATGTTTCCAAAGCGCGGTATGTTATGTCACCCAGATTTCCAATAGGTGTTCCAACAATGTATAACTCTGACACATCTTTATTATATATGAATTTATGTGCATAAGTCCAGTGAATTCCTTCGAGCCCTGCGAAATCAAGAAAAGAATGACGTTGTTGGGATTGCGTTCTAAAACAGTTTACTCCGCCTTTCGATTTTCCGATAGTAAAAACGGGATATAATCAATTTTGGTAGATGGGAGGGGTGGATCTCATGTCCGATACATCCAAGCGGGTGACCCTTATATCAGGCGTTGCTCTTTTTATCATAGCCGCGGTTGTCACAATCAGTCTTATTCGGGGAGTTTTGAACTTCGGTGCGTACATGCCGGGAACGGGCGGTCCTGTGCTCAGGCTTGGAATCATGCTGTATTCGGTGTACGGCTTGTCAGCGTTTCTTATACCTGTTTTTTTCCTCGTCGCAGGAATCTTTTGTTTCGATGACGAGCATTGGTCTGTTCAACGCAAGGTCTGCCTTGCGATAAGCGTCGTTCCGTTCTTCACCGTTGTTCTTGCTGAACATGCCTGTCGCAAGATTGCGCTCTACGATGTTGGTCCGCTCGCTGTTACGAAGATTCTCATCCTCATGGCAATCGCCATTCTTTTCGCGGTCATGGAATATCTTCTGGCAATAGTCCTCTCTACGGAATCCATGCGGAAGAAAGTCGGCCCCAAGTTAAAGCATTATACGGAGTCCGCAGTGAACCGCGCAGCAAAAATCGTTAAAAATGCCCATGTTCCACACGCGCCTCAGAAAACTGCTCCTGAGCAGAAAACTCATGATATGTCTGACGCCTCTGTCGTGAAGGTTGTGCCTGTCGTTACTGAGGAGGACATCCGCAGTGGGGAGA
>CADBRT010000095.1 GCA_902797055.1 uncultured Spirochaetaceae bacterium | reverse complement strand
TTATATTAATTATTGTGCATTTCCAAAAAGCCTGTGCTCTTTGGAAATGCTTTGTAATCTTATTTTATTAAGGGAAAACTATGACCAATAAAATAAAACTGTGCGCAGCCGCCCTTGCACTGTGCCTGCTGTGCCAAACTGTCCTCGCTGTCTTTGCCGCCCTCCCTTCGCGTGATAGGCAGGCAGGCTTTTGACGGCTGCCCGATTGCGGAACTTAATTTGCCGGAAGGTCTTTTGTATGTGGGATGGTGTGCGTTTAACAGCACGGGCATTACTTCTGTTACCCTTCCGCAGAGCCTGAAATGGCTGGCATACAATGGGTATAACAATCGGTATAACAATAGAGAAGGTTCTTATTGCATCATAAAGGGGGACGGCATAAACTCTATTACTGTCGCTGAAGGTTTTTCACCCAGAGTCTTTTGCAGCGGCAATCTGTACGACATTCCCGATGAAGTGTCCATGCTGGATGTTGTAAAGGGATCGTACAATACGGCAAACCTTTTGCTGCGAAAAGAGATGGATACTATTAAGCTTGTAACTACCGTTGCCTCTCTGGACGATGAGGTTGAGCCTGACGGCGTAGATTTTGTAAGCGACCTTGTGGACGCCGGCGTGCCGGAAGAAGAAGCCATAAACTTTGCCGCGCAATACAATGCCTATACGCGGCGGTAGGACTCTGCCCCCACTACTGAACCCTAGAGACAGCCATTGCTCGTGAACTCCTTTCAATCCATTGTAGCACTCCCGCTGTAAAATAACAATGCGCAGGATCCTGCGCGATGGTACTGCATGCCAGAACGCGTGCCAGTGCCGCGAGCCCTGTTGCCTGTCTTGCACGCAGATGCGGCAGGGCGAGCAACCCCGCTGTGCTGTGTCCGGCGGGGCGAACTGTACATGCCTACTTGTTCAAGTCCTCTGCAATCACGCGCAAATTCTCCGATGCATTTGAAATCCTCTCTGTTGCCTGCGTAAAGTTCTGGATGCCGAACGCAATCTGCTTGAGCGTAGTCAGAATCTGCTCGCTTGCCGCCGTTTGCTGCTGGATAATTGTGGTGATGTCGTTTGCGCTTTGTACAGTCACCTCAGAAGCGTTCTGTATGCTCGTGAACTTTTTTTCGAGTACTTTCGCGCTTTCACGCCCCTCGCTGATTTTTGCAGTGCCGTTTTCACTTGCCAAAATCAGGCTGTCCGAACTTTGTTGGATTTCGGTTATCCGTTCTTTGATTTCCTTTGTGCCGTCAATGATTCCGTCCGCGAGCCGCCGGATTTCTGATGCGACGATGTGGAAGTTTTTTCCTGATTCGCCTGCGCTCGATGCTTCGAGTTCCGCATTGAATGCGATGATTTTCGCCTGATCTGCAACGTTTGTGATCAGCGTCACGATATCCCAGATGTTTTCGATTTTTTCGCCGAGCGACTTGATTCCATTAATTGTGGTCTGGTTTGCCAAAGCAATTTCCGAAAGCTGTGTTATCGTCCGGGTGAGAAGTTCCACACCTTCATGCACATTGCCGTTCGTCTTGCTCGCCACGCCCGACACATCGGTGATTTTCTGTGAAATTGTCTCGGCGAGCGCATTGTTGTCTTCCATTGTTGCCACGATTTCTTTGACTGCTGCACTCTGGTCCTGTCCCGTCGCCGCATTTTCCTTTGCAGCGACCGAAAGGTCCTGTGTCTCGCTGATGAGTTTTGCGCCAAGCTTGTGCTCATTTTTTTGGATGTTTTGCATGAGGAAAGACCTGATCAGTGCAATCAGCACTACCGCAAGCGCAATTGCGGCGGTAACGCCGAGCGAACGAGCTGCGTTTTTTATGCAGGCGGCGGTCGTGTACGGTGTGAACTGCACGATGTGCCAATGTACGAGCGGAATAGGAGCGAACAGGTACTCTCCGTTGGCGGCAGACACTGGCGTGGGTTGCTCTGGTTTGATATTCATGTTTTTGACCGCGGGAAGCATATCATAAATACTCAGCTTGTCCTTGAGAATGCTTGGGTCGAGTGCACCAGTGATTTCGTCCTTGTCGTTGAAAAGATACATCGTTGTATCCGGAGGAAGTTCGTGATACATCGTGTCGAT
This sequence comes from uncultured Spirochaetaceae bacterium, assembly GCA_902797055.1. Lineage (GTDB taxonomy): Bacteria > Spirochaetota > Spirochaetia > Treponematales > Treponemataceae > Treponema_D. The sequence goes on along the minus strand of CADBRT010000095.1, from coordinate 21,546 downwards.
GAAGTCCTGCAAAGGAATTCCTGTTCCCGCCATGCCGACGCTCTTTCCGGAACTGTCGCGCACAACGGCGTTCACCCAGAGCATCGTGGCGTTTAGAGCCTCGTTGTAATTGATGTTGAAATTGTACTCCTCGGTTTCGTAGAGCGTCATATTGTACCAGTAGTCGTTCGGATCATCGGGGTTTACAGTGTATGAGTATTCCATGCCGCTCCAGAATTCCAGGTCGGCATCGCTCGCCCAGAACACTACTTTGCTCAAAAAAGAATTCTGGAATGACGCAAAATCCTCAAAAGCGGCGGAGCGGTTTTTCGAGTTTTTCGGGTTTGTCAGGTAGTTTACAATCGACGGCGTTTTGACCATCTGCCGCACGAGCGTAAGCTGCTCGTTCATGCTTGCCTCGAATTTCAACGTGCGAAGCTGTGCGTGCAGGTTCATCAGTCCGCGTGTCGTGGTGTTGAATGCCGAACGTGCCATTTTTTTAGAGATAAAAACGCCCGTCACCACGACTGCGAGAACGGCTGCTACGGCAATCGGCAAAGATTTCATCCGAATTTTCATTTCCAAACTCCTTTTGGGATGTATATTTTCTATGGAATCACACGTTGCGCAAGCTGCAGTAGCACCATATATACTGTTATTTTCGGCCTGTTTGTTCAAATTCTTTGCCGTTACCTCCAAAGACCTCCGTTTGCACTCTGCAGGGGAGGCAAACGGGGCACCACTCACCGGCTGTCGGAACACTCTGAATCGCACGCGATAAAAAAGCCTCCGGCATACGCCGGAGGCTTGCGTTTTCAAAAGGCTAAAGGCTTGCACCCTTGGGGTGCACACCCGTCTGAAAGGCGGGTGTATGTTGTTTTTACTTTGAAGCTCCAGGGATATCCTTTTCAAACTCAGGATTGCCGTGGGTGTAGTGCGGCAAAAGCTTCGGAGACACGAGGTCTGACGTGATGCCAGCTGATGCACGCTCCTTTTCGAAGTCTTTTACATGCTGGAGGTTCAGTCCTGTCGGTGAAGCGATGTCCTTGAACATCTTGCCAGCTTCAATTCCGGCTTCGCGTCCGAATACTACGACGTCAAGCAAGGAGTTTCCCATAAGACGGTTTGTACCGTGTACACCGCCGGAAGCTTCTCCTGCGACCAGCAGGTTCTTCACTGTTGTGTGGCAGGCCTTGTCAATCTCAACACCGCCATTCTGGTAGTGGAGTGTCGGGTAAACAAGAATAGGTTCCTTTCTGATGTCGATACCGTATTTGATGAACATGTTGTACATGGCAGGGATTCTCTTAAGGATGGTTCCTTCGCCGTGAATCATTTCAATCATCGGAGTATCAAGCCAAACAGCTTCCTGAACTTCATTCTTTACGCCGCGTCCGTTTTTGACTTCGCGGATGATTCCTGATGCGTTGACATCGCGTGTTTCAAGCGGATGGATGTATACTTCTCCGTCCTTGTTGATGAGCTTTGCACCGAGTGAACGGACTTTCTCTGTTACGAGTTTTCCCAAAATCTGTGTTGGATACGCTGCTCCTGTCGGGTGATACTGCAATGAATCCTGATAGAGGAGCTTTGCACCTGCGCGGTATGCAAGCACCAGACCGTCGGCTGTTGCACCGTAGTGGTTGGATGTCGGGAACCCCTGATAGTGCATGCGTCCGGCTCCTCCGGTTGCAATAATCACAACCTTTGCCTTTGCAATGCGGATTTCATTGGTTTCCATGTTCATCAGGACGGCACCGGCTGCTTCGCCCTTGTCGTTCTTGATAATCTCAATAGCGGCTGTGAAGTCTACAACTGTAATGCTGTCTGCGCGGTTGAATGTTTCGTCCCTCAACGTGCGCATGATTTCCGCACCGGAGTAGTCCTTGCAGGCGTGCATTCTCTTGCGGCTTGTTCCGCCACCATGTGTTGTAACCATGGTTCCGTCAGCTTCCTTGTCGAATTCTACACCAAGGTCGTTGAGCCACTTGATGACTTTCGGAGCCTTTGTTACCAAGGTGTACACCAGTTCCGGCTTTCCGTCAAAGTGTCCGCCACCAAATGCGTCAAGATAGTGCTGGGCAGGGGAGTCGTTCGGCTTGTCCGCAGCCTGGATTCCACCTTCTGCCATCATCGTGTTTGCATCTCCGACGCGGAGCTTTGTCACCAAAAGGACCTTTGCTCCTGCTTCAGATGCCATAATTGCAGCAGAAGTACCAGCTCCGCCGCCACCGATGACGAGAACATCTGCTTCATAATCGACGTGGTCCAAGTCGACGCGGTCAGGCTCCATGCGCGGTTTTGCCTGCAGCATATCTGCAAGTTCATGCGGAGCCTTCTGTCCCTTGTTCGGGCCAATCTTCAGCTCCTCGAACTGAGAAGCAATGCGGTCAGGATGGTACTCTTTGAGCAGCTGGTCTTTTTCATCCGCTGTAAGGCGGGCATGCTCGAACTTGATATTCTCTTCACGCTTTGCAGCTACGATTTTCGCTGCTTCGTCTAAATAGTTACCGTACATAATTTGTTCTCCTGCTACTTCTCAATCTCGCGGGTGTTGTAGAGATTCTTAATCTGCTCTTTGTCGCCGGTGGACATTTCCACAAACTTCTTGATTGCTTCTTCACATGCACCAGAGTCAATTTCAGCAACACGGTCGAGAAGGTGCTGGCTCTGCGGCTGCAGATACTTACCGTTGAGACGGCGTGCAAGCTCTGCGACCTGTGGATGGCTGATCCCTGCTGGACAGCGTGATGAACAGCAGCCGCACATGACACAGTCAAATGACAGGTCTGCACATTTTGCGAAATCTCCGCGCTGTGCATAGGCAATGTACTGCATGGTGTTGAGGTTCTGCGGACATGCGCGTGAACATGCATTGCATCCGACACAAGCGTAAATCTCCGGGTACAGCTGCATCATAACCTGCTGTTCAGGTTTGATTTTGTTGATGTCGTAAATCTGCTTCACAAGCGGGAAGAACGGCAACGTAGCGATGTACATGTCGTTTTCAACTTTCTTTGAGCAGGCGAGACAGGTCTGCAGCTGGTTCTGTCCCTTTATGCGGTAAATTGTAGCACAGGCACCGCAGAAGCCGTTGCGGCAGCCACAGCCACGCTTCAACTGGTAACCTGCATACTCCATGGCATTCATGATAGTAAGCTCTTCCGGCACTTCGTACTTTTTGCCGAACAGATATATTGTCGCCATATTCTTAGAACTCATAGTATTCTCCTCATTATCAGTACCAATCAGTACTCATTAGTCATGCGGCTCAGCTGGTCGAAACTGAAGACCGGTCCATCTTTACAGACGAACTTGTCACCAATGTTGCAACGTCCACATTTGCCGATGCCGCACTTCATCCTCATCTCCATGGTTGTGAACACCTGGGTGTCCTTGAAGCCGAGCTTTTTCAGCGCATCTAGTGACAGGTGGATGAGAATTGGCGGTCCACACATGATTACTGTCATGCCTGGGTCTGGGTTTACCTCTGTTACATACGGAGGAACGAAGCCAACGTGTCCGTCCCAGCCTTCTTCCGCACGGTCGATTGTCAAATCAATCTGTGTGTTGGGGGCTTTCATCCAGACATTTTTCATCTCGTCAAGACGAACCAAATCTGCCTTTGAGCGAGAACCGTAGATGACCTGAATGCGTCCATAGTCTTCCCTGTGGGCAAGCATGTAGTTTACGACAGAGTGAACTGGAGCAATTCCAATACCTCCGGCGATAACCAGCATATCCTTACCTTTGAACGTCGTATCGACAGGGAATCCGTTGCCGATTGGTCCGCGGACGGCAATTTCCTGACCCGGCTGGGCTGCGTGCAGCCATTCTGTAACATGGCCGCAGCGTTTTATGGAGAATTCCTGATAATCAGGGATTGTTGGAGATGATGTTATGGAAATCATCGACTCACCGACACCGGGGACGATGAGCATGGCACACTGTCCCGGGATGTGCTCAAAGAGCTTCTTTCCGTCTGTGCCCTGCACGCGGAACGTTTTTACATCCGGGGTTTCATCCTTTATGTCGATGATTTTGCCAATGTATGGAATAAATGAATCTCTTTCCATTATGCTTTCTCTCCTTCCGGAGTATCCGGCAATTCATTGTATGTTTTGATTACTTTGACAATATTCATGTGAATCGGGCAGCTTTCAAGGCAGCGTCCACATCCCACGCACTGGTACAGACCGTCGTGTGCCATTGGGTAGTACACGAGTTTATGCATAAAGCGCTGTCTGAACCGTTCGCGCTGGGTAAGACGGGGGTTCGCCGCTGCCATCTGTGTGAAGTCGGAGAACATACAGCTATCCCAGCAACGGAACTGCTTGATTCCGCTTCCGTTGTCAAAGTCACGCACATCGAAACACATACAGGTCGGGCAGACATACGTACAAGTTCCGCATCCGAGACAAGTCTGGTACAGTTTTTCCCAGACGGAGGAGTTGAAAATCTTGTTCATGTCCTTTCCGACCCATTTTGAGAGGTCCAGATGGGCAAAAGGAAGTTTTTCAACCTTCTCCTTTGTTTCTTTCTGCTGTGCAACAACAGCCTTGTCGTCAGCGTCGCTCAAAAGGCTCTTGACGCTTTCAACGAATGCTGTTCCCTTATCTGTGTTTGCGCGGAAATAGTATGACCCGTCTGCAAACCAGCATGTTACATCACCGGCTGGGTTTGCTGCGTCAATGCCGTAGGCAGAGCAGAAACAGGTCTGCGCAGGTTCTGTACAGGCAAGTGTTATGACTGTGCCGTGATCCCGTCTGTTTTTGTAGTATGTATCCACAGGATCCATGTGCAGGTACACGTTGTCCACGATGTCAAAGCTTTTTGCATCGCAGGCGCGGACTCCGAAGATGACGAAGTCTTCGAGTTCCTTGCGGGGATCCTCAACGGTGATGCTCTGTCCCTTTCTTGTATAGTTTACCAGATTTTCAGCCTTCGGGAAAAAGAAATCCTTTGCACTTCTGACGGTCTTGAGGGCATCAGAGAGTTTGACACCTTTAGACCACTTTGAGAAGTCGGCTTTACCGGACTTGTTTGTTACAGGAATGTACAGGTCCTTTGTTGAGGCAACCATTTCAAAAAGGGAGTCAATTTTATCTGCTGATATTGAAAGCATTAGTTTCCTCCTCCCTGTGCAGTCAAGTCGCGGTCGTAGACCACCGTTGTCTCTGCATCTGTCGCCGGATCAAAGCGCAGCATCGGCGGCTTTGTATTCATGTCGCTGCCTGCGATGTACGGTCCGTAGATTTCGTTGATATCCTTTGCGAACTTCCTGTTGAGGAGGTGGAGCGGGATATTCTGCGGACAGACACGTGAACATTCTCCGCAGTCTGTACAACGGCCGGCTACATGCCATGCACGGATGATGTGATACAGGTTCTCTTCAAAGCTGTTTACCGCAACTTTCTGTGATGTGTACATATTGTTGTTGTCAAACACGCACTTTTCACAAGTACATGCAGGGCAGGCGTCGCGGCACGCATTGCAGCGGATACAGCGGGAAAGTTCGTCCTGCCAGAACGCAAAGCGTTCGTCTGGAGACATTGCTTCCAGCTTTGATACCATGTCGAACCGCTTGCTTTCAATGACGTCTCCGTCTTCGCCGATGAGTTCATCATAGGTGACATGCTTCTTGCTCTTGCAGTTCTCACAGCGTTCTGCAATCTTTCCCGTCTCCTGGTCTGCCATGCCGTCGCAGGGAACACCGACGACGTACACGTCTTCGCGTTTGATGCGGTTTTCTTTCAGCAGCTCCGTAAAGCTGTAAGTATCACACGGCTTGAGGAACACGAGCACCGTCTGCTGGGGAATCGGTTTGTCCACTGCGTTCGGGTCGCGCTGCTTTGCCATCTGATTGTTCATTCTGGTAGTGCTTTTGAGCGTCTCAATCTCGCGTGTAATGCGTACGAGGTATTTTGAGAGGTTCGGACCACACCACTGGTTGTATACAAAGTTCTTATCAAGGTCATCAGCTGTAGTGAATGTACCCGGGGTCACATCGTAATCGAACAACCCCTTTCTCCAGCCGACGACACACTGAACTTTACCCTGAGCAAGCAGATCTTTTGCTTTCTGCAGGAGTTCGCCCATTATTTTGTCGTCTTGCATCGTAAATCCTCCAGACGCTTGTTTTCGCCAAGGGCTTTGATTTTCTCTGCAAAGTCGTTCATGATTCCTGCGAATCTGACGCCTTCCGCAGCAGAACACCATTCAACCCTTGTTCTCTCTTTCTCTATGCCGAGATAGTTGAGCATGGAGAAAAGGAGGGTCATGCGGCGACGGGCAAAATAGTTGCCAGTAGAGTAGTGACAGTCACCAGGGTGACATCCACACAGAATTACACCATCTGCGCCGCGCTGGAATGCCCTGAGGATGAACAACGGGTTCAAGCGGCATGAGCACGGAATGCGGATGATTTTTACATTTGCAGGATACTCCAGACGGTTGTTTCCCGCCAGATCGGCACCTGCGTATGAACACCAGTTGCAGCAGAACGCCACAATTCTCGGGGTCCATTCAGTATTTGCTGCTGGAACAGCGTTTTCTTTTACAGGTTCTGACATACAGCGTCAACCTCCGCGAGGATCTGTTTGTTGCTGAATCCGTGCAAATCCATTGCTCCTGAAGGACAGGCAACCGTACATGCTCCGCATCCCTGACACATTGCTGTGTTAACTTGGGAAACATGGCGTGTGATTGTCGTGCGGTTTGGACCACGGAAATCCTTGTCAACATAAGAAATAGCTCCGTACGGACAGACATTTTCACACTGTCCGCATCCGTTACACATATTTTCATCTGGATGTGCTGTGCACGGATTGTTCTTGAGCTTGTCCTTGACCAACAGGCATATTGCCTTTGCAGCGGCACCAGAAGACTGTGCTACTGTCTCCGGAATATCCCTTGGACCGACACAGCATCCTGCAAGGAAGATGCCGGCTGTCGGACTTTCGACAGGACGGAGTTTGACGTGGGCTTCGAGGAAGAAGTCATTGTTGTCCATACTGGTTGTCAGCATGGTTGCAAGCGGGCGTGCTGACTTGTCAGCTTCAATAGAGGCTGCCAGAACGACCATGTCCGCTTTGATGTGAACCTGACGGTTCAGAATGAGGTCTGATCCCTGGACATCAAGGGAACCGTCTGACTGAGGGGTTACCTTTCCGACCATACCTTTGATGTAGTGCACTCCGTACTGCTCAACAGCGCGGCGGTAGAACTCATCAAAGCTCTTTCCCGGTGTGCGGACATCAATGTAGAATACGTAGCAGGTTGTATCCGGATAGTGATCGCGTGTCAGGATGGCATGCTTTGCTGTGTACATGCAGCAGACCTTTGAACAATATTCGTGTCCCTTTGAAGAGTCTGCAGAACATCTGGAACCCACACACTGCACGAATACGATTGTCTTCGGGGGCTTTCCGTCTGACGGGCGCAGAAGGACACCGTTCGTCGGACCAGAGGCGTTGCACAAGCGTTCGAATTCAAGAGATGAAACGACATCCGGGCTTTGTGCATATGCAAATTCATCGAATTTCTTGAGATCAATCGGATTGTATCCTGTTGCAACGACGATGGCACCATATTTTTCTGTGATGGTTTCGTCCTTTGCGTGGAAGTTGATGGCACCTGCGCCACAGACTTTTTCACACATGCCGCAGACATTGTCCTTGCCTTTTGCCATAGCCTTCAAATGCAGACAATAGTTTGAATCGATTGTCGCAATCTTCGGGACAGCCTGTGCAAACGGAATGTAGACTGCAGTCTTGTTGTTTAGGTTCAGGTTGAAGTCGTTCGGGACTTTCTTCATCGGACAGTGCTCTGTACACTCTCCACAACCGGTGCATTTCTCCTCGTCAACATAACGTGCGTGGCGCAGAATGTCGACACTGAAGTTTCCGATGTATCCCTTGACATCTGAAACCTCGCTGTAGCTGAGGATACGGATGTTAGGATTCTGGGAGACTTCCGTCATCCTTGGTGTGACGATACAAGATGCACAGTCAAGGGTCGGGAATGTTTTGTCAAGCTGAGCCATCTTTCCACCGATGGTCGGCTTCTTTTCTACGATGTCGACAGGGAAACCTGCGTCCGCTATGTCGAGGGCTGCCGTAATTCCTGCAATACCGCCGCCGATAACGAGCGCGCGCTTTGTCACTGGTGTTTCGCCTGCGGTAAGCGGTGTGTCAAGTATTGTCTTGGCAACAGCGGCCTTTCCGAGCGCGATGGCTTTCTCTGTAGCTGTAGGGATATCTTTTGTAATCCATGAGTCCTGCTCACGGATGTTTGCAACTTCGACCTTGTAGGGGTTCAGTCCTGCGCGTTCAGCACATGCGCGGAATGTCTTCTCGTGCATACGCGGTGAACAGGAGCAGAGCACAACACCAGTCAGTTTGTCTTCTTTGATGTGGTCTTCAATCATCTTCTGGCCGGCAGAAGAACACATGTATGTATAATGGGTGGAGTAGGCGACTCCGTCTACTTTTCCCAGTTCTTCAGCGACCTTTGCGACATCGACAGTTCCGGCTATATTTGTGCCACAGTGGCACACGAAAACACCTATTCTTTCCATATGTCACTCCTTATTTGCGATATTTTCTGAACGCACTGACAATAGCCTGCTGCGGCATATCGTCATCGAGATGAGAAGGTACCTGCTCTGGCTCCAAATGCTGTGGGCCTCTCTGACGTTCAACCACCATGCGCACTGCTTCTATCACCTTTGCCGGTTCCACCTGACGCGGACAGCGTTCAAGGCAGGCAAAGCATGAAAGACATGCGTAGATGGATTTCGTCTTGAGCAGATCTTCAATCTCGCCGTTCTCCACCATCTGTACAAACTGGTGCGGATGATATTCCATGGAGTCATAGTTCGGGCAGGTACCTGAGCACTTGCCACAGACCATGCACTTCTTGGTGTTGGATCCGCTTATGGAAAGAATCTGGTTCCTTAATTCTTCAAGTTCGCTTTTAAGCATTCACGGCCTCCTTGAGTGCGCCATCTTTTACGCCGAGAGCTTCTGCAAGAAGTTCTGAGAAATAGATGACATCAAGAGGGCTGTCGCCTTTGTTCTTGATGAGGTTGTAGCGACAAAGCGGGCAACTTGTTACGAGGAAGTCAGCGCCCATATCCTGAGCATTTGAAAGAATTGCCTTTGCGCGCTTTTGAGGAATTGCAGCGTCTTCAAACGCTGCGTATGCACCGCAGCACTCATTGCGCTGGGCGTAAATGACAGGAGTTCCTCCGATAGCCTTGATGAAATCCTCAAGAATCTGTGGATTTTCAGGGTCGTCGAACTCGAGAACTTTTCCGGGACGGAGCAGAAGACAGCCATAGTAAGCGCCGATTTTCTTGCCTTTAAAAGGGTTTTTGACGGCTTTTTTTACATTGTCCCAGCCTACTACATCACGGAGCACTTCCAGATAGTGCACTACTTTTGTTTCCCCGTGATACTCAATGTCATCCTGAGCCAGGTAGTTATTTACCTTTAAAATGACATTTTCATCGTTCTGCATGTCGTTGTTTACCTGTTTGATTACGTTGTAACAGGCAGAGCAGAGCGTAACAAGGTCATGTCCTGATTTTCCTGCGTCGGCGAGTGCGCGTACAGATGAGAGTTTTGTAGCAATCTCATCTTTTGCAAGCGGATAGGTACCTCCGCAGCACTGCCAGTCAGGAATCTCATCAAGACTAAAACCTAAAGCTTCCGCAGACACACGCGCATAAACATCCAAATCCTTGGCTTTGTTTTTGAGTGTGCATCCAGGGAAGTACGAATAGGTGATGTGATTATCCATCATTATACATCCTTATATGCAATACTTGTGCACTACGTATAGGACATAATACACAGCCACAAATGAGTTACGTTTTACCGAAAGCCTGCCGCCCTTCTCCTTAAAACGGCAGACCTCCGTCGAATTTACCAGCCTTGTTTAAAGCTTTACACCGGCCATTTCTTCAGGATGGAATACTTCATCGAATTTCTCCGGTGTGAGGAATCCGAGCTGTACACATGCATCCTTGAGGGAAATGTCTTTTTCGTATGCCAAGTGTGAAGTCTTTGCTGCATTTTCGTATCCGATGTACGGATTGAGTGCAGTTACGAGCATGAGTGAGTTATACAGGTTGAAGTGCATCTTCTCTTTGTTCGCAGTGATTCCAACAGCACAGTTGTTGTTGAAGCTCACCATGACTTCGGAAAGCAGTCTGACGGACTGGAGGAAATTGTATGCGATGACAGGCATGAAGACATTGAGTTCGAAGTTGCCCTGTGATGCTGCGACACCGACAGCCACGTCGTTGCCCATCACCTGCACTGCCACCATAGTCATTGCCTCGCACTGTGTCGGGTTGACTTTTCCCGGCATGATTGATGAGCCAGGTTCATTCTCCGGAATATGGATTTCTCCGAGACCGTCGCGTGGACCGCTCGCAAGCCATCTGACATCGTTTGCTATCTTCATCAGGTCTGCTGCGAGTGCCTTGAGACCGCCGTGTGCAAATGCCACCTCATCCTTGCTTGAAAGGGAGTGGAATTTATTTGGTGCTGTCACAAAGTCTTTTCCGGTCAGTTCAGAGACTTTTTTTGCAACCAAGACATCGAATCCCTTTGGTGCATTGAGCCCTGTTCCGACTGCGGTACCGCCGAGTGCCAGCTGCTTGAGGTACGGAAGTGATGAGCTGATCATCTCTTTGTCGCGCTCAAGGCTTGTGCGCCAGCCGGAAATCTCCTGACTGAACTGAATCGGGACAGCGTCCTGCAGGTGAGTGCGGCCGGACTTTACAATGCCTTCGTTAGCCTTTTCAAGTTTTTTGAATGTGTCAACGAGCAGGTCGATTGCAGGGAAGAGCTTGTCCTCAATCTCGACTGTCGCTGCAATGTGCAGAGCTGTTGGGAAGGTGTCGTTGCTTGACTGGCTCATGTTCACATCGTCATTCGGATGGCACAGCTTTTTGCCAGCAATCTGGTTGGCACGGTTTGCAATGACTTCATTCGTGTTCATATTGCTCTGCGTGCCGCTTCCTGTCTGCCATACAACAAGCGGAAAGTTTTCGTTGAGCGAACCGCTGATTACTTCCTCACAAGCCGTGCTGATGCAGGCCAGCTTCTCTGAAGTCATTTTCTCCGGCTTCAGTTCATTGTTTGCAAGGGCTGCGGCTTTTTTGAGGTAGCCGAACGCCTTTGTTATCTCGCGCGGCATGGTTTCAATGCCAACGCCGATTTTGAAATTCTCATGGCTGCGCTCTGTCTGTGCTCCCCACAGTTTGTCTGCGGGAACCTTGACTTCGCCCATGGAATCGTGTTCAATGCGGTAATTTTCCATAAATTGTGTACCGTCCGGGAATTAGTCGAAGTTGAGCTGTCCGATGACGTCTTTGAGACAATCGGCGCTGTGTCTGAGAGACTTTACTTCGTCGTCTGTCAGTGGTGCTACCAGACGGTCTGTAATGCCGTTGTGTCCAATAACCGCCGGGATGGAAAGACAGACATCGCTGATGCCGTATTCTCCGTCGAGCATCGTTGAAACGGTGAGAACAGAATCTGTCTCATAGTTCAGCGCTTCGCAAAGATGTGCCGTTGTCACACCGATTGCATAGTTTGTTGCCTTCTTTGCTTTGATGATGATGCCGCCTGACTTGCGGATGTACTCTTCGACTACATTGTAGTCAATCTTGCTGAAGTTCTGTCCTTCTGCCGCCTCGTGGTATTTTTCGAGCGGAATAGAACCGATGTTTGCGAGTGACCACGGAACGAAAGAAGAATCTCCGTGCTCTCCGAAGACGTAGCCGTGTACATTCTCCTGAGCTACTTTGTACATCTCTGCGATTCTCGCGCGGAAGCGGGCGGTGTCAAGCATTGTTCCTGTTCCGAAAATATGCTTTGCCGGAAGTCCTGAATACTTAACAAACTGGTAGGTGAGAATATCTACCGGGTTTGCAACGATGACGTACAGAGCATCCGGAGCAGCCTTTGAAATCTGTGGAATGATGGACTTCATGATATTGACGTTTGTCTGAGCGAGGTCAAGGCGTGTCTGTCCAGGTTTACGTGCAACACCAGACGTAATGACAACAATGTCCGAGCCCTTTGCGTCTTCATATCCGCCGTCATGAATATAAACGGGCCCGATGAACGGTGTGCCCTGACGGATGTCCATAGCTTCACCCATAGCCCGTTCTTTGTCGATGTCGATAAGAAGGATTTCAGAGGTAAGTTCCTTGAGTGTAAGTGCGAATGCGATTGTAGAGCCGACCGTTCCTGCTCCAATAATGGTAATCTTGTTTGCCATATATTATCTCCTGAAAAATACAGCCTGCCGGCACTAATTTACCGGCTCCATGTATTATAAAACAATATTTTGCAATTGTTAAGGGAAATTAGGAGGATTTTTCCCTGTTCGCCTTGAATTTGCTCGTTTTTTGCAGATATTGTGAAAATTAGAACAATGCTGTTTTATCACTGTGATTTATATCACACTTGCAATTTCCTCCTACATTATTACAATTGTGTACCATGAACGCGATGTCGAGGATTTCAAAGTCTGTCATAGCAGGAATGCGGCGGGATATACGAGAGGCTGATGGTAATGAAGTGTTCTGGGCTGGTCGCATTGATGAGAACGGCATTGTTACGGAAGTCAAAGTCGGTGCCCGCGGGGATACCGATTCTGTCATTGTAAATCGTTCCGCTTCACGCGAAGGTCATGTTCTGATTCACAATCATCCGAGCGGTAATATTCACCCCAGTTCTGCCGATATGGATGTTGCTGCGCACGCTTCCGACACGTCGCTTGGTTTTTATATTGTCAACAACGATGTTACTGAAGTTTATGCTGTTGTTGAACCGGTGCTTCCAAAAACGGTTGTTCCGATTGATGCTGATTCTGCTGCCGATTTTATTTCAAAAGAAGGTCCGCTTTCTAAAAAATCTGAAGCGTTCGAGGAACGACCGAGCCAGATTGCCTTGTTGAAGTCCATCGCGACAGCGTTTAATGAAAATAAAATAGGGGTTTTTGAGGCGGGAACTGGTGTTGGAAAGAGTTTTGCTTATCTTATTCCATCTATGCTGTGGGCGTTGTCAAACAAAGAACGCATTATTATATCCACTGGTACAATCAACCTCCAGCAGCAGCTTATGGAAAAGGATATTCCTTTGGCGGAAGGTATTATCGGCAAAACCGTCAAGGCTGTGCTTTTGAAGGGAAGACAGAACTACATCTGTTTGCGGCGCCTTGCAGAAGCGTCGGCGGAACCGGATTTGTTCGATGATGATGCGCCGGTGTTTGAGAGTATTTCGTCTTGGGCAAAAACAAGCGAGACGGGGAGTAAAAGCGATCTTTCCTTTGTTCCCTCGGAAAACGTCTGGGGCAGAATCAATTCTGAAAGCGATTCCTGCATGGGTATGCGGTGTCAGTACCGTGAAAAATGCTTTGTGATGAAAACCCGGAAAGAGGCTGCTGATGCAAACATCCTCGTTGTGAATCACCATCTGTTGTTTGCTGACATTGAGAGTCGCATGAACGGCGGAGGGTATGAAGATACTGCTGTTCTTCCCCCGTATCGGCGGATTATCTTCGATGAGGCACACGGAATAGAGGACAGCGCGACGAGTTTTTTCAGCGAGTCTATAAACCGCTTCAAATTGTCCAAGCAGCTGAAAACCCTGTACAGGGCATACCGTGAATCTGTGTCAGGTCTGTTGTCCGTCGTCGGTATTTTGACGGGAAAAACTGATTTTATGGAAAAATGCCGTGCAAGTGTGTCGGAAATACAGTCGTTGGCAGGGGCGTTGGATGATGCAGCTGTAGCGATGGTGGGGGAGGAGTATACAGCCCGGCTTCATGAGGAATCTGTCAGTGCCTTTGAGCCTGTTTTTGCCTGCATGGACAGGCTGCGCTCCGCCTTGGGGGACTTCACTGCTTTCGTTCATGATGTCATTGAAAATCTTGATGAAGAGGATCAGGAAGTTCAGGCTGTTTGGGAAACGAAAACAGTGCTCCGACGGCTGGACACTATAGTTTCACTTGCCAAAAACTTCTGCGAGTGGAATGAACATGACGATCAGGTCTTCTATGTCCAGAAAATCAGGTTGCAACCGAAGAAAGTAGGGGATCCGCCGGTTGTTTTTGCCGAATTTACCCAGACGCCGCTTGATATAGCCCATCTTATGAATATGGGAGTGTTCGAACCGATGAAGACGGTTGTGTGTACGAGCGCGACAATCCGTACCGGGAAAACATTCTCATACTGGATGCGGAGGATAGGGCTTTCTTTTGTTGAAGAGGAACGGGTGATGCAAGGCTTGTTCGAATCCCCGTTTCCGTACAGCAGGAATGTGCTTTTTGCTGTGCCAGGTGATGCTCCAGTTCCGCAGTCGAAAGGGTTTCAGTCCTACGTTGAGGAGACTGTCCCTGCGTTGGTCGAGGCTGCCGGTGGCAGGACACTTGTTCTCTTTACATCGTATGACAGCCTGCGCAGTGCCTATTCTTCTTCGCGGTCCCGGCTTGAGGGGCTGGGAATCCGCTGTTTGAAGCAGGGAGACGACGATCGGTTTCGGCTGCTCAAAACGTTTAGGGAGGATAAGTCCAGTGTACTTTTCGCCACCGACAGTTTTTGGGAGGGCGTCGATGTCCCCGGGGAAAGTCTGAGCCAGGTTGTTATGGTGAAGCTTCCCTTTGCTGTTCCGAACGATCCTGTGTTTGCCGCCAGAAGTGAGGCGGTGGAAAAGCGCGGCGGTTCGTCATTTATGGAGTTGAGCGTGCCGCAGGCGGTCATAAAGTTCCGTCAGGGGTTCGGAAGGCTTATGCGCCGAAGCGATGACCGCGGCGTTATCATCGTTCTTGACCGCAGGATTGTGGACAAGCCGTACGGCAAGCAATTCACAACCAGTGTGCCCATGACAAGGCGGATGAACAATCCGTTGTGCGATATACTTCGTGCGGAAGCGCTGTTCCTTACTCAGAAACCGTCGCTTCCGTCTCATGAATGACTATTTTACCGGAATTGTGATGGTGAAGGTTGTGCCTTCCTGCAGTTTTGACTGAACGTCAATCTTCCATCCGTGGGTGTCGATTATGGTTTTTACCACAGAAAGCCCTATGCCCATGCTTCCTTCTCGCCGGGAATTGCTGCCGCGGTAGAATATGTCGTAGATGTGTTCCAGATCTTTTTCACTTATTCCGGTCCCTGTGTCGGATATGCTTACCATAACGGAACCTGTGCTCTGGTCCGCAGTTATGGAGATTGTATCTCCGTCAGAAGTGTAGCGCAGCGCGTTGCTGAAAATGTTTTCCAAAGCTCGGTTGAACAGGTTTTTGTCCATGCGGATCTTCGTTTCGCTGTTTATATTTATGGCTGTAAGAATCGTGCGTTTGTAGACTTCTGCTGTAACACATGCGCTGCTGGCGAATTCTTTAAGGACCGGTTCAACTGCTACGTATTCCAGTGTTTGCCGCCAGTCTGTATTGTTCAGCTTTACATAGTTTATGAGGTCGTTTATCATGCTTTCCAGTTGGTCAGCTTTCGAGTGTATTATGGAAAGCGATTTCTTTACCGAATCCATATCGTTTACGACGCCGTCGGTTATGGCTTCTGTGTAGCCTTTTATAAGGGCGACCGGAGTCCTGAGGTCATGGCTTATGCCCATGATGAACTTTGATTTTCGCTCCTGATCCTCTTTGAGTGACTTCCGCATCTTTTCAAGGCTTTCCGTCAGAGATGTTATTTCGTTTGACTGGGAGGCTTGTTTTGGAGTTTCTATCTTTGTGTCGAGCTCGCCGGCGGCGATCTTCTGTGTGCTTTCCTCAAGCAGTGTTATGGATGAGGCTATGGTCTGCGAAAGATTGATAAGGAATATGGCGCAGGAGATTTCAAATGTCACCAAAATCAGGAATGCTAAGAGAAAGTAATTGCGTGGATGCCGTCTTTCGCCTGTCCCCGGAACTTTCGAGCGGCTGATGACAAGAAATTTTACAAATGCAGGATTATCTTCCATAATATGGTTGTTTTTTCTGTTCCTGTTCAATTGCGGAGTCTGCATTTGATAGTCATAGATGTCGCTTGTTGAACGGATGAATTCGAACAGTTCCAGCGGAGTCATTGGAGTACCCGGCTTAAGTTCCTGTATTGATGACAGAATGATGCAGGAGTTGTAGTACACCATTGTCTGCACATTCGGAGGAATGGTTTCCAGCTGTTTTTTCAAATCATCCCAGTCATCATCGGTGAAATCTATTTCATTCATCGCCCGTATGGCTTTGTATCCTTTGAGCAGAAAACGCTGTGGTGAAGAAAAATAATGGTATACTGGAATTGAAATCGCGCAGAAAAACGGCATGACAGCCATGAATATAATCAGAAGCTTGAGTTGTGTCCGTATTTTCATGGAACGTCAGTCTTTCTGGAATTTATAACCCATTCCAAATATGGTTGTAATGAATTTCGGGTGGGCTGGGTCTGCTTCTATCTTTTTGCGGAGACGCTGCACGTAGACAGCAACCGCCGTATAATCACCGTACTGGTTTTTCCACACTCCGTTGTAGATTACCTCAGGGCTGAGCGGCTGACCGGCGTGCCGGACCAGATATTCAAGTACTTCAAATTCCTTCGTGGAGAGCGGAATCTTTTCCAGTTCTTTTTTGAGTATGCAGCTGTTGCAGTATAGTGTGTACGGGCCGAAGGAAATTGTTTCTTCCATTGCAGCTTCGGTCGCTGCTTGTCTCGATAGTTTTGCCTTTACGCGGGCGACGAGGACTTTCGGACTGAAGGGCTTTGTCACAAATTCGTCAGCACCGTATCCGAGCCCTGTTATGATATCCTCATCAGCATCACGTGCCGACACGATGATTACAGGGATTGAAGTTTTGTACTGCTCCCTGAACTGTTTGAGAAAATCTAAGCCGCTCATGCCCGGCAGGTTTAGGTCAAGAAGAACCAAATCCGGTGAGTATCCTTTGTTAAGTTCTGCAAGCGCATTTTCGGCGGTTTCGCAGGAGAGTGATTCAAATCCCGCATTGTTCATGTACATGCACACAAGTTGGGCCATTTCGGGAACATCTTCAATAACGAGTATTTTGCTCTTCATAGTATAAACTTTAATGGGAATTCGCCGGATTCTCAATATAACCCTTGTTATAAATGGTCTGCATAACCAAATATTATCAATAAATACGCCTCGGAGAAGTCGATAGGCGGTGATTATACCTCTCTGACTGTTGCGAGTTGGTTGATTCAAACTTAAATTTATCAAGAAATAAAGGTTTTACACTTGACGGTAATGCCATAATGCTTCATTATAGTACTATGATAGAAGTAAGCCGCTTGGATGGCAAAAAGTACTGGATAAACCCCCATCAAATAGAGAGTATGGAAGAAAATCCCGATCTTACATTGACGCTTTTATCTGGGAAAAAAATCGTTGTCAGTAATCCGCCTGAAGAAATAATTGAAAAAATAGTCGCGTACAGGCGAAAAATAGGTATAAATCAGGAACTATAGACTTTAATTTTTACTTATAAAAATCCGACAATTAAAAAAACGGGAGGATCTGTTTAATATTATGGATATAGCAACAATAATCGGGTTCCTTGGAGGAGCAGCGGCAGTTCTTTTGGGAGTTTTGACATCAGGAAGCTCCATTATGGGAATCATAGATGTTCCATCTGTGTTCGTTACTTTGGGAGGATCTTTCTTCTCTCTGTGGATTTGTGCACCAATGAGCCAGGTTACAAGGATTATGACCATCATCGGGCGCTGTTTCAAGGTGTACGATTTTGGCGAAAAAGCTATAGTTCAGAATATGGTGTCTTTGAGTGAAAAAGCCCGTCGTGAAGGAATTCTTGCTTTGGAAGAAGGTCTTGATGACTTGAGCGACCCGTTCCTGAAGGAAGGTTTGCGTCTGATGGTTGACGGTTCGGATGGTGCAGTAATTCGGGCTATTCTGGAGAATGAGATGGCGCAGACAGAAGCGCGTCATATGATATATATCAACCTGATTATTCAGTGGGCCGGTTTCGGACCAGGTTTCGGAATGATGGGTACTGTTATCGGTCTGATTGGTATGTTGAACAACCTTGAAGACAAAAGCTCTCTCGGTCCTAACATGGCTACTGCTCTTATCACGACGCTGTATGGTTCTTGGGTTGCTAACTGGCTTTTCGGACCTATGGCTCAGAAACTTATTGGACAGAATGCGTCTGAGATGAATGCAAAGGAAATGGTTATAGAAGGAATCCTTTCCATTCAGGGTGGAGACAACCCTCGTGTTCTTGCCCAGAAACTTTTGACATATCTCGATCCTAAGGCTAGAAAGGCTGTTGAAGCAGACGTTATTAAAGACTAAACCTGGGGAAGCATGAGTTATGGCAAAAAAAGAAAAGAAGGAACCTGAAAAACCGTCAACCGCCTGGCAGGGAACTTATGGAGACATGATCACTCTCATGCTCTGCTTCTTCGTCGCTCTGTATGATCCGACGGAAACAGATGCCGTGCAGATGGCGGCTCTTACCGCTTCACTTCAAAATAACAATAATGGCGGCGGACAATCTTTGAGTTCTGGACGTATGGCGGATTTGGGAAATGTTGTTTCCACGCTTCCGTCGTTGGAAAAAGGTAACGCATTGGGTCCTGCCATGAAGAAAGCTGTCAGCACCTTTGTTCCTGAAATAAAAAGCAATAAGGTTACGATTACGAGTGATGAACGTGGAATCGTCATCTCGCTTGCTTCTGATTCTTTCTTTGAGCAGGGGAGCGCGGAACTCAATATTGATGAAACAAGGGAGACGCTTATCCGTCTTTCTCAGTTCTTTAATGAAGATACGGTTAAGAACAGAAAATTTCGCATTGAAGGACATACCGATAACACTCCTGTAGGGGAGGATAGCGGGTATCCGAGTAACTGGGAGTTGTCTACGGCGCGTGCCGCAAATGTGCTTCATTATTTGGCTGATTTCGGTGTTGATGAAAACAGGTTTTCGCTTGCGGGATATGCAAACACGAGACCGAAGTTTACAAATGATACACCTGAAGGAAGGGCGTATAACAGACGTGTCGACATCATTATACTTGATGATGCTCATTTTTGATGTGCGTTTGGGTTTCTTAAAGGATTTGTAATATTCTATAAGTAAAAAAAATAAAATGCCGATAAGGTAAATAAAGTAGATTTCTTGGGAGGAGATTATGGCAGACGATAACGCAGCAGACGACTTGGGCGCAGGTGACCTCGGTGATGGAGGAACAGGCGGAAAAAAAGGCGGTTTTAAGGGTGCGTTCCCAGCATTGCTGAAGTGGATTCTTATTGGCCTTGCAGCAGTCATATTTATCATCACTGTGGTGTTTATCGCAGTTAAGATTATGACCGGCAATTCAACACCCCAGACAGCAATACCTGTTGGTGACGAGTATGTGACTCAGCGCGAGGATTTTGACTGGTATACATCTTTGGATCAGGTTCGCACGACTACAAACGATGCGATTCCTGCGAGTGTAATTGTTCAGGTTGCGCTTGGATATAAGAAGGATGACAAGGCAGCGTCCACAGAGATTACAGCCAGAAGAATCGAAATTATTGACTTTTTGAGACGGTATTTTTCTACAAAATCAAAGGAAGACCTTAGACCTGAAAATGAACAGGTTCTCAAGCAGCAGATTCGCGATCAGTTAAATGACGACATTCTGAGTAATTCCAGAATCAGAGCTGTCATGTTTACAACGAAAGACGTGGTGTCCCAGTAACCCAGTTATGCTGGGAGGGCATTGATAAGGTGGATTAGACATGAATGAGGTTCTGTCACAAGATCAGATAGATGAGCTTCTCCAGGCCATAAGCTCGGGCGAGAGTGAATCCGATGAGTTTAAGCCGGTAAGTGATACTCGGCGCATAAAGATATACGACTTCCGCCGTCCTGACAAATTCTCAAAGGAGCAGATCCGTACTGTCTCCAATATGCATGAGACATTTGCCCGCCTTACCACGACAAGTCTTTCTGCGCAGCTGAGAACATTGGTTCACGTGCATGTGGCTTCTGTTGACCAGCTTACTTATGAAGAGTTCATACGTTCCATTCCGACACCAACGACTTTAGCTGTCGTGAATATGGATCCATTGAAGGGTAACGCGGTGCTTGAAATTGCACCGGAAATTACCTTCATCATGATAGACCGTCTATTCGGTGGTTCCGGAGAGACAGGCGGTAAGGTTAACCGTGATTTGACTGATATCGAGCAGGCTGTCATGGAGGGAATTATAGTCCGCATTTTGGCGAACATGCGTGAAGCTTGGACTCAGGTTATCGACCTGCGGCCCCGTCTGCAGCAGATTGAAACCAATCCTCAGTTTGCGCAAATTGTTCCTCCTAGTGAAATGGTTATCCTTGTGACACTTGAAATCAAAATCGGTGAAGAAGCTGGTATGATGAATATCTGTATTCCATACATCACGATTGAACCGATTGTGTCGAAGTTGTCCAGCCAGTTTTGGTTCAGTTCTGTTCGCAGAAGTTCTACTACGCAGTATCTCGGTACGCTTAAGGAAAAACTTTCTGATGTCTCGATGGAGCTTGTCGCGGAGATAGGTTCAATAAATGTTCCAATCAGGGATGTCGTCGGGTTGCGAGTGGGAGATGTTATCAGACTTCAAAATACGAAGATAGAAGCTCCCCTTACACTTGCAGTGGGAAGTAAAAAGAAATTTTACTGTCAGCCTGGAAAACTCGGTAAGAAAATGGCCGTGCAGGTAATCGGAAAGATAGAAGACCAAGACGATGACGAATTTGAAGAAGTATCGACCTCTGAAGGAGATGAAGATTTATGAGTGACGGAACAATTTCACAGGCAGAAATAGATGCATTGTTGTCCGGTGTTGATATGGGGGGCTTGAGTGCCAGCGGTACAACAAAATCCAGTCCTGCAGTTGCGATGGATTTGGATACGCTGAAAAAGTTTTCAGAAGACTTAAAGGATAAATTAGCATCCAATCTTGCGACAATGGCAGGTGTGGATGTTTCGGCAGGCGCACCGTCTGTGGAGCAGATGGATCGTGATCAGTTGCTCGCGAAGATTCCTGAGAATATCGTTGCTGGTATGCTCGATTTTTCAACAGGATTGACTGGTGACCATCTTTTCCTGATTGCTCCTGAATTTGCAGAAAAACTGGTAAGCCTGATAAATAAAGAAGAAAATGCAGCCTTGGATGATATGGCCCTTTCTGTTGTTTCTGAGATTTTCCAGAATCATTCAGGGTCAGAAATCACTGCATTGAGTTCAGGAGGTAAACTCCCCGGACTCGCTACGAACCCACCGGAAACTGTGAATCAGCCGAAGGCTATGGTTCGCATGCCTCAGAATGAATTTGCTGTATTTACGTATCCTGTCACGATTGACGGGACAACATATAATATGTGGGAAGCTGTCAGTTCTTCTGTAGCTGATGGCATGGCGCGCGCTCTCGGAGGTGGTGTTCAGGCTGTCTCTGATCCTGCGCCAGTGCAACAGCCGATGATGGCACAGCAGCCGGTTCAGCCGCAGATGATGGGGCAGCCACAGATGATGGCTCAGCC
>CADBRT010000094.1 GCA_902797055.1 uncultured Spirochaetaceae bacterium | reverse complement strand
TGCCCCGGAACCAGCGGTGGAACGACATCTTGCTCGTGATAAAAATCAGCAGCAGGTAGATAATCAGCGTGTACATGCCGGACGGGGAATTACCGGTGAGGAACTCCGCAGCAAAGATTGTTGAAAACATCACCATGCCGTACCGGGAACCGGTAAGTCCAGCTGCTACAATGATAAAGAAATCAGACGTGGAAAACAGAACGACGCCGAGCGAAGGCCCGTTCGGAACATTCGGGCTGCGTATGATGATAACCCCCACCGCCGCTAAAAGAGAAACTATCAGATTTGTCAGAACAGTTCGAAAAATCCGCCGCCGTCTTGCAGGAGAATGTTCCATATTTTTCTATTATATCACGGAAGTAGGGCGCATGCCACAAAAAAACCTGCTCCACCCCTGCTAATACAGTTTCTCAAATGCCTTGGTTATGCTCTCGAACGGCAGGAACTGGAGGAACGGTATTGAACGGAAGCACAAGCACCGCCAGTCATGCCGCGCCAGACAGTAAAAAAATGCGGTATCAGTACAGATTTTCAGTAAAAAAACTTGCATAAGTTTGGACTACGTGATATGATTAAGTAATTTCCAAGGCATGTAGTCTCCATTTCAATATGCCTTGCCTCCTTTTTTGGCGGTCTACGGTTTTTTTTCATTTTGCCGTGGGCCGCTTTTCTTTTTTATCAACTTTACCGCAACTGCATCATCGTCAGCGCAGCTACGCGTTCCTACCGGCAAAGCACTGCAACAAGGACACCCTACCGTCCACAGAGAATTTGCGGTATACGCGGGAGATATACGTACCAGCCGTTGAAGAAGCGATATGCATACAAGAAGCTATTTCCTGCTGTGAGGCATTGGACAAAAGAAGGGCACAGCAGATTTTCTCGTTTTCCGACAGCTGCTCCCAGTGTTCGGGGAAATCCTCCAGCTCACGACGGTTTGAAGCGTACACGCTTTTAGAACGGTACGGCTTGCCGCTTCTGACGCAGCGGGCGCATTCGGAAAGTTCATCTTCACGCTCCAAGTCTGCAAGGATAATCGGGACATCTGCCTTGACGGCGGCATCAAGGCTCAGCTGCAGCACGCCGCCGAGGAAAATCACCGCGGCAACCTCGCCTCCGCAGGAAGCAGCCTTTTTGAGAGCGACATCAAGCAGATAAAAATCCATACATCCATTGGCGACAAAGATATGGCGCAGCCCCTGCCGCCGGCCTTCAAGCATCGTGTCTTCAAGACAGGAATAGGACGGACAGCACTTCATGCGCGTGTAGTCCCAAAGTTTGTGAAAGAGTGGGGACAACAGAATGCTGTCGCTTTCAGTAAAGCCGTATGTCACCAGCACATCGGCAGACTCTTCAGATTTCATACAAAAAACCTCCGTTTCAGTGTTGAATTTCATTCTAGTTCAACACTAGGAGCGTTTTTGTAGATAAATAACTACATCGGCACGCCGCATTTCAGACCGCGCCAGAGACGTATCATCACGGCGTTGGACGAGGATTATGACGGGATACAAAAAAACCGGGCACCCGCACAGGAACCCGGCTTCTGTTTATTTTATGGAAGGAATTGTGTCAGTTATGTCTGGGCAGCGAAACCATCACAAGACTCGGCAGCTGGCGCTCATCGCGCTTTATGTACAGATACTTGAACGGGTGCAAGTCGAGGGCATTCGTCTGCCAGCCGCCTATCACATTCAAGTCGATAAAATGCAGGCTGACCGGGTGGTACACCGGAATCAGCATGCTGTCGTCGTACAACAGCACCTCTGCCTTTGAAAGCAGGCTGTAGTGCTCGCTGGAATTGGCAGCCACCGCAGCCTTGTGCAGCAGGGCATCGAATTCCTCGTTCTTGTAGTTTGCCACATTGAGCGAAGAATCGCTTCTGAACAGTTCCAAGAACGCCAGCGGGTCGGCAAAATCCCCAATCCAGGAGTATGAGAACAAATCCGCATCCCATGACGGAATCTTCAGGTTGTAGCCGAACGGAGGCTCAATCTCTGTCACCAGTTCCACGCCGAGCGGTTCCCACGCCTTCTTGAGAATCTCGGCGAAATTCTTCATAAAGTCGGTGTCTGTTATGGCAAAGCGCAGCGTCAGCTTTTCCTTTGCCGGAATCTTCGCCTTTTCGCGCGCCCGAGTCATCAGCATTTTTGCGTCAACCGCGTCGTAGTCGTCGATTCCCGCCACCTTCGGATAGCCCGAAAGCGGATACACCAAGTTCGTCGCGGGCATGGTGAGCCCCGCACGCAGTTCATTGTACGGAACAGCCTCCAGCAACGCCTCCCGCAGCTCCTTGTTGTTCCATGGAGAATCTTTCCTGTTCTTGAAGAACAGATAGTAGGTGCCGAACTCAGCTGCTACATGGACTGCATCCCGGTCGATGACCTTTGCAGCGGTCGCATTGCCTTCTGCAATCCAGTCAACCTTGCCGGTGTTGAACAGAAACGCGTTCTCGTCCATGTCGTCGCACTGAACCAGATTGATTCCCGGAATCTGCACTTCATTTGCGCTGCGGTACTTGGGGTTTTTGACCAGGCGGATAACCTTGAGGTCTTTGAACGGATCTTCTTCAACCTCCGGCTCCGGCGCTTTCTTCTGATTCTTGGTGTTGGTCTGCTTTCCTTTCTTTTCCTCCGGGGCAATCATAAACGGACCACTGTACGCAGTCTTCTTGCCGTTCACCGCAGAAAAAGCATGGTGGCACAAGATTCGCGGGAAGTGCTCGGCTGGCTCCGTCAGATGCACGACGAGCGTCCGGTCGTCGCGGACAGAAATGCCGACCTTGTCTTTGGAACCCTTCTTGTTGCGGTAATCGCTTGCACCCACAATGCAGTCCAAAAGCGACGCATAGGGCGCATTCGGTGTGGCGAGCAAATCCAGCCATGAATTGCGGAACGTATTCGCCGTAATAGGAGTACCGTCGCTAAACGTCGCTTTCTCTTTGATTGTGAATGTCCAGCGCTTTTTGTTGCGTGAAAGTTTGTAGGAAGCACACAGCGCGTTGACCGGATCCAACGTAACGGGGTCGTAGGAAAACAGCCCCTCGTACAGACCGGATAAAAGCTGCGCTTCAGTCGTGTAGCTTGCCGTGTGGGGGTTCAAATCGTAATCATGAACCATTGAAAGGATTGTCACCGTCCGCTGCAACGCCTGTTCAGGTCCGTCCGCCGCTACACTCTGGTTGGCGGCAGATACTGTTGCCGGACAGAAGACTGACAGGGCAGCAGCAAACGCCGCCGCCAGGAACGAGGCGCGGTGCGCGCCCCCGTGATTGTAAATTTTCATTTTATACCAAGCTTTCGGAGTTGCTCTTCCTCCTCCACGTAGGCTGCATACTCCGAACGCTGCTGATTTGCCTTGACGAGGATATTCTTCAAAGTAGTGAGCTCCATCTTGATTCCCTTAATCTTCGAACGGTTCAGTCCCGAAACCGACGCCTTGAAGAATTCGTCAAGACCTTCAAGCAAATTCTGCAGGGTTCCGTTTTCGCTTATCTGCTTGCTGATAAAGGCAAAGATGAAGTCATTCTTCTGAGCATTCATTTTAGCATAGTTCGGGCTGTTTCGTGCAGAGAGAGTACCATAAAATTTTATTCTTTTTGCCAAATTTTCCATGAACGTGTTGTACGTAATCAGTTCACGTTTCTTCTGGTCGGTTCCGCGCTCGGTGATTGTCACCTCATACTCGACAGGCGGGTCATCTAGCCCGAACATACGGCGCATAAAGCGGAACACCTTCTGCTTGAACGTGTTGTTCTCCATTTCCAGGATATCGTGGTTGTTGACCAGTTTCCCGTACACAAGGTTGTACTGTTCCGTCAGCGTGGCAAGCGTCCGCACCGGCAGCATCACCAGCTCGTGCAGATCAGGCCCTTGCTCTTTCTTTTCCTTTTTCTCCTCCACAATCTTGAGGCTCTGCAGCAATTTTTTGCGCAGCGCCTCTTTTCCTGCGGAAGTATCTTCATTGACAATCTCGGTTATCAGTTCTTCGGACAAAGCACGCTTC
This sequence comes from uncultured Spirochaetaceae bacterium, assembly GCA_902797055.1. Classification (GTDB taxonomy): domain Bacteria; phylum Spirochaetota; class Spirochaetia; order Treponematales; family Treponemataceae; genus Treponema_D. The sequence continues at coordinate 7,330 of CADBRT010000094.1, read as the reverse complement.
GGCATGCAGGTCGGGAACAGCCGCTTAATCTCGGCGAGCATGGCATCATGGTCATACAGCGCGGTCTTGTTGAACTTCGATGAAGCCACAACATTGCGCCGGACATCACTCTTGTAGCGTTCCCGCTGGAAGTTGCCGAGCAGTTTGAGGCTGCGGTTCACCTCGTCCATGTCATGGGCAGTCTTTGTAATGCTCTCGAAAAGCATTCCGATTGTCATGCCGCTCTGTCCGCCAGTGTTTTTCAGCTCGCTTAACGCTGCTCCCAGCGCGCGGGAGTTCATGTTTCCCGAGCCGGAGGACAGATTGCCCCATGCAAAAGAGGCATTGAAGGCGAGGAGTTTCTTTATCTTGGAAGCAGAAAGTTGGTCAACCACAAACTTGAGGTAGGTGCAGATGTAATCCACCATGCTCTCGTAGTCGGAAAGACGCAGACCGAGCTTCTGGCTCCGCTCGTTTTCGTTGAAGTCTGTGTCCTCTATGCCGGAAATATCGGAAATCTTTTTGTCATGCTTGTACGGGTCAGGAGTTATCAGCGAACGCCTTTGCAGAATGTCAAACAAATTGCGAACAAAGATAAGGTGGTTGCGGTAGGCTTCCTGAACCTTCGGCAGCAGACTGGAATTGAACCATGCAATTTTCTCGTCAACCGCCTTTATAACCAGCGCGTTAAAGTCGCCTGTTTGAGTTTGTGTTTCTGTAGCTACGTTTTTTTCGTCTGCCATAAACCTACCAGTCCCGCAAAAATATATATATTTCTGTTTAAGTTATCGGCCAGTCTTGCCTAAATCAGTATCTATTATAATGCAAATAACCGTTGTAGTCTACAAAACCTCCAAAACCACAGCACGCGCCCTGCACGCGCCGATCTTGCGAAATTGTCCTTGCGGGCGAAAAAAAATCATACTATACTATTTTACGAGGAGCATTCCTTACAAGAGAATTCGAGCAGATAATCGACGAGAACACAACACTATGAAAAAAGGTATAAAATTCCGGCTCATTCTGAGCTCAAACACGATGGTTTTGGCAGCGACGCTGTGCGTAGTGGTGCCGCTGATTGTCAGGCAGGTGCGCACGCAGCAGCAGGCGCTGACGACGCAGAGCGACTACATGATGCGCATTGTCTCCACGGAAGTCGAACGCTTCCTGGCGGAGCCGAAAGCAATCCTCAACAACGTGGACTCCTACCTCGGCACCAACAAGGTGTCGCTTGAAACGACGGAATCCTACCTTGAGCGTGTCGTCGCGGAAAGCAAAACCGACATCGGACTGCTGTACTTCGGCACCGGCGTGCCATACAAGGACGGGGGCTTTTTCGCCGACCACATCCACTGGGTGCCGCCGGCTGACTTCGACCAGACCACGCGCGTGTGGTTCAAGGACGCGAAGACCTCCTCCGGCATCATCGTAACGGAGCCGTACGTGGACACCCTGACCGGCGGCATTGTCATCACCTTGGCAAAGGCGGTGAACAAAGGCGGCTCCTTCTACGGCGTGGCGGGAATCGACATCACGCTGGACAAACTCTTCTCCGTCATTGAAGAGTTCAAACTGTCCCCGTCCGGCTTGTCGTACCTGCTGAACAAGGACGGACTGTACATCACCAACCCCGACAGCAAAAAAATCCTCTCCGAAAGTTTCTTCGATGAAAACGGCATCTCCTTCCGCAGCACGGAAAACGCCCTCAAAAGCGACAGCGGCTTCACCGAGTTGCGCGTGAGGCACGGCAAAAAGCAGCGCTACCTCATCGGAAAGACGCTTTCAGACCAGACAGGCTGGATTTTCGTCAGCGAAGGCCCCACCTCCGAACTGCTCGCCAGCGAGTACCAAAACATCGTCTTTGCCGTGATTGTCGCCCTCTGCTGCCTTGCCGCGGCGTTCACCGTCGTAAACCTCATCGCCGCAGGCATCACCAAGCCAATCAACCGCATTGACGACGCAGTAAACCAGATTGCCTCTGGCGACGCGGATTTGACCAAGCGCATAGAAAACAACAGCAGCGATGAAATCGGCAGCCTGGCGCAGGGCTTCAACAAATTCGTCGAAAAGCTGCACTCTATCATGCAGGGCATCCAGACCTCTGGCGTGGACCTGCGGGACGCAGAAGGGGAACTGCAGGGAAGCATCAGCGACATGGCGTCTGCTATAGAAGAAATCCGCACAAACATCGAGGGCATCGGCAGCCAGATGAACGACCAGTCCGGCGCGGTCAACCAGACTTCGGCGGCAGTCGCCGAAATTGCCGAGAACATCAACAGCTTGGAGCGCATGATTGACAACCAGAGTTCCGGCGTTTCCAACGCTTCCGCCGCCGTGGAAGAGATGATCGGGAACATCAGCTCCGTCAACCAGACGGTGGAAACCATGTCCCGCTCCTTCAAGACGCTCTCACAGCGCGCGGCGAACGGCTCCAAGATGCAGTCCGAGGTGAACGCCAAGATTCTCCAGATTACCGAGATGAGCAAGACCCTGCAGGAAGCGAACACAGCAATCTCCGCCATCGCAGCCCAGACCAACCTGCTCGCCATGAACGCCGCCATCGAAGCGGCGCACGCGGGCGAAGCGGGCAAAGGCTTCAGCGTCGTCGCCGACGAAATCCGCAAGCTGTCGGAAACCTCCACGCAGCAGTCCAAGAAAATCGGCGAACAGCTCAAGAACATAGCCACCGCCATCAACAGCGTCGTGGAATCCTCGCGGCTGTCCAACACCGCGTTCAGCGACGTGGCAAAAAACATCGACGAAACCGACCAGCTGGTGAGCCAGATTTCAAGCGCGATGGAGGAGCAGAACAAAGGCTCCCGCAGAATCGGGGAGTCCCTGCACATCATGAACGACAGCACCGGGGAAGTGCGGAACGCCGGCAAGGAGATGGCAGAGGGGAACAAGCTCATCCTCGCCGAAATCCAGAACCTCCAGAATTCCACCAACATCATCAAGGACAGCATTCACGGTATGGCGACAGGCGCGCAGCAGATAAGCCAGACCGGCGAACAGCTCTCCAGGATTTTCAACAAGGTGCACCAGGCGACGAAATCCATCGACAGCGAAATCCATTTGTTCAAAGTGTAGGGGAGAAACGGCCATTGCTGGCTCGACGGTAGAAGTCGCCGCAGGAAACTGGGTGTTCACCATCTACGCAGAGACGAACAATGGCAAGGAAGTGTACACCTCCCCTGCAAACTTCATCGTTATAAAAACCTTCTGACAACATTCCTCCGAACAACGGGAAGCACACAAACTTTCCGCTTTTCTTTATTTCTTGATGGATTTATCCTACAGGCTGTGGTATAATGATTTTAGAGGTTTTATAGTGAAAAAAGTTTTTTTAGTGCTGCTTACCATATGCAGTATAGCAGTGTCATGTACCAAGCACTCACCTCCTGTCTCTCAACACGTACATACAGCAAATTTAGGGAAAAAAGTTCTTTTTATTTCATCCTATTCATACGACTGGTGGACAGTCCCCGAAGAGATTTCCGGTTACAAAAGCGCCATCAATCCCGAAGCAGAAACACACTACCTCTTCATGGACTCCAGAAAGAAAAAATTTTTCAAGGGAAGCGAAGACTGGGAAGACTTTAAAACCCTTGTTGCAAAACTATGGAAAAACCACGGTCCCTACGATGCCGTGGTGCTGGGTGACGAAACCGCGCTGATTTTCGCGCTGGACACCTATGGTGAACTGTTCGCTCCTGCGCCTGTCGTCTTCCTCGGCATAGACAGCATAAGCCTTGCAAACAAGGCGTTCCTCACAGGTCACATGACAGGACAGATTGAAACTCATTACGACCTGGAAAACCTCAAGCTCATAAAAAAGCTGATGCCGGACATCCGCAACCTCTATGTGCTCACCGACAACACAACCTCGGGAATCGCTTCCCGCGAAGAATTCGAAAAAGTCCGCGGCTTCGTCAGTATGGAAACAAAATACATCAACGCCTCTCTTCTCAGCCACGATGCAATAAACAACACGCTTGAATCGCTGGAGCGTCCCGACGCCCTTTTAGTGCTGAACTTCGGAGAGGACAAAGACGGACATTACTATTCGGAAATCATAAGCGAACGCATTACGGAGCACCTGCACGTACCAGCATTTTCTTCCTTGGGCGGCATCAACAAGCTGACAGCAGGCTACTGCATCAGCTACTTCAGCATAGGCAAGGATGCCGCCGACATAACGAACAAGTGTCTCGAAGGCATAGCGTCGGAAGATATAAGGATTTCGTTTGCCACGCCGCGCTACGAATTCAACTGGCAGCAGATGAGGCAGTACGGCATCAAGATACCGGAAATAATCGAAACTGAACACACTATCATCCACAACAAGCCGCTTTCGTTCCTGTACAGATACTACTTTCCGATAATCTCAGCCCTTTCCTGTCTTACGATTTCTCTTTTGGCAGGCTCCCTCATCTATTATGTCTACAACAGCAGAAAAAAGAGCAAACTCATACAAAGTCTGCGGGAAGCAAAACACGCCCAGACGGATTTCCTTTCCCGCATGAGCCACGACATGCGCACACCGATGAACGCCATCATCGGACTTTCGAACTTCGGGCTGACAGAACGTTCTGAAGACAAAGTCAAAAGCTATTTTTCACAGATTATCAGTTCCAGCAACTACCTCATGGGGCTTTTGAACGACCTTCTGGACATGAGCAAACTGGAAACCGGCAAAATCTCGCTGTACCCCGAACCCGTCAACACAAAAAAACTGTTCGACGACATTCTGACAATCGTCCAGCCCCGCGCAAAGATGAAGAACCAGAGCCTCAACGTGAATTTTGAAGCGCACCGATTCCGTTCCATCTTCGCCGACCGCCAGCGCCTGCAACAGGTGCTCATCAACATCCTGAACAATGCAGTCAAATACACCCCGGACGGCGGGAACATCAGCTGGATTGTGGAAGACTCCGACGTTGCGGCAGTGCGTCCCGCAGAGGACAAGAAATCCCGCAAGTCAAAACCTATGCCCGCAGTGGAATCCGGCACAGAGCTGATTATCTTCACCATAAGCGACACGGGTGTCGGCATGAGCAAGGAATTCCAGCAGAAACTATTCCAACCGTTCAGTCAGGAAAACAACGTCCTGTCGCGCGCCGAAGGCGGTTCCGGACTGGGCCTTGCCATTGCAAAGAACATCGTCTCCATCATGGGTGGCTGGATTGACTGCTATTCCGTCAAAGAAAAAGGCTCAACCTTTACCATCGCCTTCCCCGTCACCACGGTGGCAGAAGCGGACGCCTCCGAAACAAAAGCGGCTTTGGAAAAGGAAACTTCGCCGGAAGTGATGGAAGGGTTCTTCACCGGCAAACGGATTCTCGTCTGTGATGACAACGAAATCAACAGAATCATCGCAACCCACGTCCTTGAAGGCTGGGGGGCAGAAACAGAACAGGCGGAAAACGGACAGGAAGCGGTTGATAAGGTTAAGAACACGTATTATGATGCCGTCCTGCTCGACGTGCGCATGCCCGTCATGGACGGACTGGAAGCAGCCCGGCAGATACGCACCTTCAACGAAGACATTCCGCTCATCGCGCTTTCCGCGAACGCCTACAAGGAAGACCGGAATAAATCCCTTGAAGCGGGAATGAACGCCCACGAGACCAAGCCCATAGACCAGAGCACCCTCTTCTATACGCTGAAAGCCGTTCTGGACATGTAGAAGGGCTCGCGCTTACACCCCGTTCTCTATCTCGTTGCAGAGGGCGGCGTACAGAATCGCCTTGTCTTTGCTTGTTTCGGCGAGCGTGTTTGTCAGGCGGCGGGCAAGAACGGAAAGCACGCGATACCCCAAAATCGGCTCCTTATCGCATATAGAAAGAAACGCTTTGCCGGAAATAGTCAGCGCTTCGCACTCGGTGTTCGCCGTAACCGTTGCGCTGCGCGAGTCATTGCTGATGATAGCCATCTCACCGAAGAAGATGTTCTGCGACGCGTCCAATGTATCAAGGGCAATGACATCACCCGACGGAGTTCCGCGGGTGATCAAAACCTTTCCCGAATACAGGATGTAGAAGGAATCCCCCACATCACCTTCGCGGATGATTGTCTCCCCCGCCTTGAATTTCTTTATAGAAAGCTTCTCATACACAGCTTTCAGTATGCGCCGGTCATCAGGGGACTGCGGGTCAAAGTCCGCAAAGAGTTGAATTTTAACGAGTTTCGGTAATACCTGTTCAAAAGAATCCATCCATTCCTGCCTTACGCCTTGCATTTGCCGCGTACAAAAATAGCCTTCGAGTTCTTTGGCACGATGAAGTCATTCGGCGGTGTCAACAACGGGTCGTTGCTGACCAGCGTCTTTACCTTCTGCAACCCGCCGATTATCGACGTGATGTTCGGGTCTTTCTGCGCTTCACGTATTGCTTCCATGCGCCTCAGGTGGAAGTTTCCCGCATTGAGCAGCAAGCCGACCAGAATGCCGTGCTTGTTCTTCTGCGTTACGAAGTAGTCTTTGAACTCCTTGTACGTCTTGCCCACAAATTTCTCCGGAATGTTTCCGATGAGAATGCCGGAATCGCTGTCATCGCTGATAAGCGCGCGGATGACATTGCTGTAGCCCAGTCCGCTTGAAGCTGTTGCAAGCAGACTCCGCTCGTACTCCTGCGTCAGAATAATCTCATCGCAGTGCGCCATCTTAAGGTGCTTTTCGAATTTTTCGCTCAAAAGCTCTGCCGCAACATAGATTCCGCGGCTCATGCTCTCCATGGTCAGGACAGCGAGGACGGTGCGGGAGTCAATCTCCAGCTTGGAATACTCCTTTGATTTGTCAGAGATGACGAGGGCGCGTTTTGCCGTCTGTATCTGGGCGCGGGTCAGCGTTGCCTCATCGGTAAAGTCCCCCGCCACATAGTTCAGATACTTAAACGTCTTATCCGAACGCAGCTGAACCATCTGCTCGGGAGCTTCGTTTACCATCACAATCATATCTGGCGTTATGTCCGGATTGGAAATCAGCACGTTTTCAATTATGTCTTCAAAGCCGGGCCTCCAGCCGCACAGTAAAAAATGATCCTGCATAGCGTTCAATTTCTTCAACCCCTTGTCGTTTTTCATTTTGATGTCAAAAAACCATGATGCAATCTTCGCTGTGATACAACCGAAGAGCACCGCGCCCGTCATAAGCATTGTCCACCCGGCAATACGCCCAAACAGCGATTCACAGACGTACTCAAAGTAGTTTGCAAACACCGCCACGCACATGAACCAGAAGGTGTCGAATTTGGTCTGAATCCCGCTGCCGGTCTTCGTCTCCGTATTGTAGATGACCACCGTAGCAACCGCTATAAGAACGGCAATCCCGATGCAGATTACCGTCATGGGG
>CADBRT010000093.1 GCA_902797055.1 uncultured Spirochaetaceae bacterium | reverse complement strand
CTATGCAGTGGACAGTGTCGGGGCGTGCAGTAGGCGGTGTCGTGGTCGTGCACTGGGCGGTACTGTTTACAACTGTATTGCAGAAGTTTATACGTATTTACCAAGGCTTTTGTGGGATCCCATCTTGATGAATCCGGGGAGCTTATCAAGACGGACGGGAAGGGCTGTCTTGATGAATTGTATGATGGCATCTTGATGAAGAAAAATTTGCATATTGATGAAAAAATATTTTTTTAGTATCAATGTTTTTGTAAGCGTGAGCTCATTATATAAATGAAGGTTGTTAAATACAAATGTTAAAATCGGGCACTAGCCCAAGGAGTATGATTATGTTTTTTTTAGTTCCACTTTTGGCCCCTGCAATGTCAGCACTTACAGCAACAATCACAACAGCAGCAACAGCCACCGTAACTGCAACCGCAGCAGAAATTGCGGCAGCCGGAGCCGCCACGGCAGCAATCATCAAGGCGGCAAAAAACAAGGGGGATGACAAGAAAGAAAAGTAAGCAAAATGAGTCCGGCAGGTTTGCGGTAAGCCTGCATAAAAACCGCTGAAAATTTTCTGAAAAAAATTTACAAATGAAAATTTGTAATATATAATTTATGTTAAAGAGGTATTAAAATGAAGAAGATTGTGTTTGCGACAATTCCGATGCAGAAGATTGAAGCTCAGCATTATGTATGCGGCGAGAACAAGGCTATTGAATATGAAGGAAATACAAGATTTCCTATAAATGCAGTTCTTGCAAAAACTCTCAAGAAGGGAGATGAGGTAAAAGTTGTAAGGATTGTGACAGAGGGAGAGTTTACAGATGATAATGTAAAGTTTCAAAAGGAAGAACTTGACCAAATCAATTCTAAAATTGGTGCAAATATTGAATATGTTGAAGTAAGGGCTCCGTTTAAGGAAACCAGCGATGTTGTAGAGGCTCGCTTCCGCCAGATTGTCGGAACTCTTGAGAAGGACTGCACAATCCTTGCTGATATGACCTATGGCCCCAAAACTCTTACACCAGTGCTTTTCTTTGCTCTTAACTTTGCAGAAAAATTTTTTGAAGCGGATATTTCTCATATTGTATATGGAAAAATTATATTTGGTAAGGATAAAACTGCAAATAAGAATACTGCTGAACTGTATGACGTTACGCCTTTGTATTACTTAAATTCCTTAACATCTGTAATGTCTGCTCCCGATGGAAAGACTGCACTTGAACGTTTGGATAAATTTTTTGCACTGTAATCCGGAGGAAAAATGATGGCAGAAAACGTAAAAGAGGACAACATAAATTCTCTGTGCAAGAAATATTTCACGCCGGAACTGTGCGAAGATTGCATTACCGAGAGCAAATCAACGCTGGAAAGAAAACTGTGGGTTCAGCTTGAGAAGTACGGAAAAAAAATCAGCCAGAAATATCAATATGTCACGGAGGAGGGCACGGAGGATGTGCTCATACAGACGATAAGCGAATGTTTCAAGAACTGGAAGAACGGTACGCTGAATACAAGTTACACAGCCTATTACGCCACTGCCCTCTCCAACAATTTCATCAAAGAAAACATAAGGGCGGGAAATGCTGCCGAACAGGTCTCTCTTGATGCACCGAAAAAAGATTCTGACGATTACAAGGTGACATTGGGGGACATTATTGAGGACAAGAATTTTCGAAATCCGGTGGAAGAAGTGGAAATAAAATCTGAGGCAGATGCTCGGTTCAAATTCATCGACTATTGTTTCCGTATCAAAAAAGGGAAGGATTGGTGGAAGTCTATTCTTACATGCCATTTTTACGAGGAGCTGCATAAATTAGTCAGTTCATACTCCGGCATCAGACTGAATAGATACTCTTTTGTCGATATGGACATATATAATTGGAAAGAGCCACCAACTCAGAAGAGTGTTGCGGAACATCTGGGAAAAGATGAAGGTCAACTATCAACAAAATTAAAAGTTTTCCTCAGCTTTGTAAAAGAGCAATATGGATCGGAATGAATAACACTATGACCCTATCCTACCTCCCAATTCGTTTTTACATAAGATTAGCCTCTCCCGCGTATTCCGACACACCGCCGCTTTTCATCCTGCGCTCTTTGCTCGGGAAAAACCTGCGTTCCATGAGCTGCATTGCAAGGCAGAACAAATGCCCTGACTGCATGTACAACAAGACCTGCGCATACGCGTTTTTGTTCGAGACGATTTTACCAACAGAAAACGACGTGGCTCCCGGACGTGATAGGGCATCCCATCCGTTCGCATTTACGGACGGCAAGCTTGCTTCAAACGAAAAGCTAGATGAGTATGACTTCTCGATAACGCTCTTAGGAAAAGCCGTGGAATACCTTCCATATATATATGCGAGTTTCGTTCGGGCAGGAGCAGAAGGAATTTTCAGAAAACGCACGCCGTTTGAGATAACGAAAGTCTGCGTCGGTGAAAAAAACATCCTGATTGACTCAGACCACATAGACACATCCACTCCTGCAATCCTCTGGAAGCTCAACGAAGATTTGCCTTCAAAAAAAGGAGAGGTTCTTGTAGACTTGCGTTCACCTCTCAGATTCAAATACGGTGGAAAATACGGCATGGATTTTTCAGCCCAGGATTTTATGAGCTGCCTTTTCCGCAGGATGAAAACACTTTGCGCCTTGTACGGTTCAGTTGATTCGGAACTTGAGTATAGGACAGGGGAAGAAATCGGAATCGCAGACAAACGACTTGAATGGCAGGACAACAAACACTACTCCGCACGACAAAAAAAAGAAATGTCGCTGGGAGGTGTTTCCGGAACATTCAAACTGCAGGGAACATTTACCGCAATGGAGCAGAATCTGCTGGAATTCAGTAAACTGTTCAATGCTGGCAAGAATACAAACTTCGGCCTCGGTCAATTTGACTTCTGGAAAAAGTGGGAGTAGAATGGAATATGCATCTGCATTTTAAAAATATAAATCTGTTGGAGGAATTATAAACGAATGAAATATTTTTCATTATTTTTTGAAGCAAGAGGCATACAGTCCTATATTTTTGAAAGCGGCAAGATGAAGGAGATGGTCGGCGCGAGTGAACTTGTAAAAGGACTTTGTGGAAGTGAACTTGACGCTGTAATTAACCACCTTAAGTTGGAAAGGATTATTCCAGAAAATAAAGAAGATTCTCAGAAAATCAAGAGCATGACTCAAAATCAGGTTTTCTTTTCAAGGCGAAGCGGTGGTGTGTTTACCGCAATCTTTGCAGACAAAACAATACGTGACCGATTTCTTGCTATATGGAGTCTGCTTGTTACAAGATTGGCTCCT
>CADBRT010000092.1 GCA_902797055.1 uncultured Spirochaetaceae bacterium | reverse complement strand
GGGTGTTCATAAAACTTCATCTCGTAAAAAGCATATCCGTCTTGCTTTTTGAGCACACAGTCAAACTGTCCGTTGGTCTTTGTTGCAGGGGCTTCGTACCAGAACGTGCCGAAGTCTTCCACATCTTCCAGTTTCCCGGCTTGTGCAAGACGCTTGAAATACTGGCAGACAATGTCCTCGAAGCGCAGGCTTATAAAAGTGACTCGCGTGGCAGGCGGATGGCGGGTCACGTGAGGGGCGGATGGCGGGTCACGTGAGGGGCGGATGGCATGTCACGTGAGGGGCGGATGGTGGGTCACGTGAGGGGCGGATGGCGGGTCACGTGGCGGGCGAGATGGCGACTCTCGTGGCGGGAGATAACGATAGTCCGGCGCAGTGTCCGATATGGCTGCTTTTTTTCGGTATTAAGAATCGGTTCCGCTTGGTTCCCGTTTCATGTCTGCAATGCAGGATATTCGCTGAAATGCACAGACTTTCGTTTTTGTTGCAGTCCCCCCCATTTGTGCATTATAATAACAGATAAATTTACTTCATTAAAGAGGGCAGGAATACGCTATGGATCAGAAACGACCGCGAAGACGTGAAACACATGTGACCAATAACAGCACTGGTGTTCACAAGCGAGGGGACGGGCTTGGTACAGGACCTGTAGGGGTAGGAGACGGCTATGCCGGTAAAAAGACAGGCGGCTCCGGCGGCGGTGGCTTCGGCACGCGTGCAAAGGCTGGCGGCGGTGGTCTCTTTTTGGTTATAGCCATTTTTATCATAAAAGCTCTTTTAGGCGGCGGCGGTTCTTCGACTTCGACAGAAGCAACGGAACAGGCTTCTTCCGCTTCCTCTGCGGCAACCTCTGCAGTTGAATCCATATTTTCTGCGGTCACCGGCACGTCTGGCGGCAGTTCCGGCGCAAGCTCATCTGGAGCAGGAGGTGTTTCAACTTCGTATTCTAAACTCGACAGAACGGTCGCTGACGGTTCCCGCGCCAAGCGTACGAGTATCGTCGGTGGCGGCAAGGATACTGTCACGTTGATGATCTACATGTGCGGTACTGATTTGGAATCCAAACACGGAATGGCGTCCTCCGACTTGAGCGAGATGGCTGCCGCGAAATTCGGCGACGATGTACGCATTATCGTGTACACTGGCGGCTGCAAAAACTGGCAGACTTCCGGTATCAGCTCTTCTGTGAACCAGATTTATCAGGTCAAGGACGGCGGGCTTTCCCGTCTGGTCAAAGACGATGGCTCTAAAGCTATGACAGACCCTGCAACGCTTTCTGCATTCATCAAGTGGACGGCAAAGAACTATCCCGCCAACCGCTACGATTTAATCTTCTGGGACCACGGCGGCGGTTCTGTCAGCGGATATGGCTATGACGAAAAATTCGCCAAAAGCGGTTCCATGGATTTGGCAAACATAAACAAAGCCCTCAAAGCCGGAGGTGTTGACTTTGACTTCATCGGCTTTGACGCTTGTCTCATGGCGACCGCAGAAACAGCGCTCATGCTCAATGAGCACGCCGACTATATGATTGCTTCCGAAGAAACAGAACCAGGTATCGGCTGGTACTACACGAACTGGCTGACGAAACTTGGGGCAGACACTTCCATGCCTACCTTGGATATCGGACGGAATATCGTCGATGACTTCGTGGCTCAGTGCGGCAAACGGTGTGCAGGGCAGAAGACAACCCTTTCTGTCATCGACTTGGCGGAATTTGCAAACACTGTACCTAAGAACCTTGCCTCATTCTCAAAATCAATCAGCAAGCTGATTGAAAAGAAGGAATACAAAAAGGTCTCCGACGCCCGCTACACAACACGGGAATTCGCCGCGAGTTCAAAAATCGACCAGATTGATTTGGTGAACCTCTGCAAGAACATAAACAATTCCGAAGCGAATGCTCTGAGCAAGGCTTTGCAGGGCGCTGTCAAATACAATCGCACTTCTTCAAACATGACCGATGCCTACGGCGTGTCCATCTACTTCCCGTATCAGCGCGCTTCGTATGTCGATGAAATGTGCGACACCTATGAAGAAATCGGCATGGACGATAACTACGCGAAGTGTATACGGGACTTTGCAAGTCTGGAAGTCAGCGGACAGGCAGTTGCTGGCGGTTCTGCAGCTGCGTCTCCGCTCGGCTCCATTCTCGGCGGTCTTGCCGGAAACATGCTTGGCGGTGGAGCTTCATCGGGCAGTTCGGAAGTCATCGGGCAGCTTTTGGGAGCGTTCCTGAGCGGGGGCCGCAATATTCCGATTGACGGGCTCTCCTCAAAGAATTCTGGCTTCCTCTCCGACGGAGCATTGACGACTGATGAAGCTGCGGAATATATCTCCCTGAATCATTTCGATGCAAGCGCATTGACATGGGATACTGCTTCCGATGGTACCGTTACTATGTCACTGCCTCAGTCCCAGTGGGATCTGGTGCATGCCGTCGATTTGAACATGTTCTTTGACGACGGAAAAGGCTATATCGATTTAGGCTTGGATAACAATTACGATTTTACAGAAGACGGTGCACTTGTCGCTGCGACAGACGGCACGTGGCTTGCGATAAACGGTCAGCCGGTCGCCTATTATCACGAAACGACGGTGGAACAGGGAAACGACTATACCATAACAGGTAGAGTTCCTGCCATGCTCAACGGGCAGCGGGTAAACCTGTGGCTGGTATTTGACAATACGAATCCTCATGGCTACATAGCCGGTGCTCAGTATGACTACAAGGAGAAGGCGACAAAGACGCAGGCAAAAAGTTTGACAGAGCTGAAGCCCGGTGACAAGTTGGACTTCCTCTGCGATTACTACAGTTATGACGGGAAGTATCAGGACAGCTACTACCTTGGTGAGCCGATGAAGGTTACGAATAATATGGAGATAAGCAACGTGGATGTCGGCGGCAAAGTCAAACTGACGTACCGCTTTACAGACATATACAATCAGGAGTACTGGAGCGAGGCTATTTCCCGCTGACAGACTCAGAGCTGTGTTGTTCCGCGATTTGTGTGAGATCGCGGAACGCACGCTAGTTCCGTAGTATATCTACGGTGTGGGAGCTTGCCCCGATGAGTTCGGGGCGTTCGCAGGTGGCGAGGTGATAGTCCAAAAAAAATTTGAATGTCTCTTCGTCCATCGCGTTGAGTTCCCGTCTCATATAGTCCGCAGGACCGTCAGCGGCAATGATTTTTATGCGCTGCAGTCCTGCGGCTTTGTTCAACTCATCGATATCTTCCAGCCGCAGGTAACTGTACAGACCGTCAGCGTCCGCTACGGTGTGAAAGTCCGAAGTGAGTTGCCTCCCTGCTATGACTTCCTTTATATTGTTCTGTTTGAAGCAGTATGTTAATACGCTGTATTCATTCATGACATAGGCTGCAAGGATAATGCCGCCTTTTTTTGTTACCCGGCGTGCTTCTTTGAATGCCGCAAGCCTGTCTTCCTTTGTGTGCAGATGGTACAGGGGACCGAAAAGCAACGTCATATCGAATGTTTCATCGTCCAGAAAATGCAAATCCCTGGCGTCCCCCGGCCAGCAGTTGACGTTGGCGTGCTTTGCCATGAGGACATCAAGGTTGTGCTGGACTTTTTCCACTGCTGTTACGACATGGCCTTCTTCGCTCAGTGGCACCGAATAGCCGCCGGTTCCCGCTCCGACATCGAGGATTCTGAGTTTTGCATTCTCGGGAATGTACTGGTGGATGTACTTCATGCTGGTAGTGAATTCCACCTGTCCATGTCTGGTTGTGAGCCGGTGGTCTTCGTTGAAGCGGTTGTAATAAGACTCCAGTGTTGTCATAGGGGTCAGCCGTGCAGGAGCATTTGGTCGCTTGTTAAGGAGCGTTTCTTTATTTCCCTGAATTTCTTTACCAGAGAGTCTGTCGTGAGGGATTTCTTTTCGTCCGACGCAATATCCATGATGATTTCACCTGAATCCATCATGAGCAGGCGGTTGCCGAAATCAAGCGCGTGTTGCATATTGTGGGTTATCATCATTACGGTGAGTTTATATTCGTCTGCGAATTTCCTCGTCAAATCCATTATCAGAGTCGCATTTGCAGGGTCGAGCGCCGCGGTGTGTTCATCGAGCAAGAGTATTTCGGGACGTGACATCACTGCCATGAGCAGCGTAAGCGCCTGACGTTGACCGCCGGAAAACTGTTCCACGTTGTCGTTGAGCCGGTTTTCAAGCCCCATGTTGAGTTTTGCAAGTTCTTCCTTGAACTTTGTCCGCAGCGCGTTGTTCAAACTGATTTTTAAGCCTTTGAAGCCCTTCTTGCTTGCAATGACCATGTTGTCTTCAAGCGACATCTTGCCAGCTGTTCCCAGCAGCGGGTTTTGGAAAATTCGTCCGATGTAGCGGGCGCGACGGTATTCTTTTTCATGCGTTATGTCCACCGTTCCTTCTTCCGTTGTCAGCGTGATTGTTCCTGACGTCGGTGTCAGCGTTCCCGCAATAATATTGTAAAGGGTTGACTTACCGGCTCCATTTGAGCCGATGACGGTGATGAAGTCGCCTTTGTTTACCGTCAGATTTACGTGTTTGAGCGCTTCGTTCTCATCGCCGGTGCCCGGATTAAATATGATGCCGATGTCTTTGAGTGCTATCATTTCTTTTTACCTATCTTGATTTTTGTCAGAGTCAGGCAGATTATAATCAAAATGCCGGTGATGAGTTTGAGGTCGTTCGGAGTCAGATGGATATAATGCCCGTATGTCCGGGCGACAATCATCAACGCGCGGTAGATGCAGGAGCCGATGAGCACACGGAGCGTCTGGATAGTGATTTTATTGGAGCGCAGAATGAATTCCCCCAGCATGAGAGAGGCGAGCGCGCTGACGATGGTTCCAGTCCCCATGCCCACATCCGCAAAGCCGTTGTACATTGCTGCGAAAGCGCCTGCCAATGCGGCAAGACCGTTTCCGAAGCAGATACCTATCGTTCTGAGACTGTTCGGATTGACACCCTGGGAGATGACCAGCTGAGGGTTTGCTCCCAGCGCACCCATGGTCAAGCCCATGTCGGTGTGGAAAAATAAATCGAGCACAGACTTTAAAATCAGTACAAAGATAATCAGAAATACTACGATGCCCCAGTCCGGATTCACTTCAAACGGCAGTTCATACATTTTATCGATAATTCTGGAAAACAGCGTGGGAATGCGCAGAAATGAAGTGTTTGCCTTGTTTTCCATAATCCTCAGATTTATGGAATAGAGCATAGTCATGGTGAGGATACCCGCTAAAAGGTCGGGAATCCTGAGTTTTGTGTAGATTACGGCGGTAACCAGCCCCGCAACCAGTCCTGCGGTGAATGCAAGAAAGAGCGCCAGAGAAACTGGAAGTCCGTG
>CADBRT010000091.1 GCA_902797055.1 uncultured Spirochaetaceae bacterium | reverse complement strand
TTTTTTACATAAATATCATTTCCTTTTATTTTATTAGGTAATAAAATTCCCTTTTCTTTAATATCCTTAGGAGTTTGTTTTCCAAATGTAAGATTTTCAATGAAAACTTTTCTGATACCACCGTCAATAATTTTATCAGCATTATTTTTAAGTATTGTATCTATATTATTTATTAATTTAAAATCTTTCATAACAAGCTTTTTTGGTTCTACTCTTACAACAAAAATTTTCTCAGTTTTACCTTTTGTTTCTGGCGGTGTCATAATGCAGCCATAGAAAGTATCTTTATGCAGGGAGCCGCGAGCTGTATTTCCCCGTGCATACATTTTTTTCCATCAGCATTTAAACGCGGTTTTCCTGTCCTTTGGTTTCGCACAACTTTTTTACTCTGCCGCAAAGAATTGTCATCAACAAAATGTTTTGGAATGATGTATTGCACCGCTTCTAAAACATCCTTGTCAAAACTTGGCCACGGCTTTTCAAATTTCAGGTGAGTTCCGTCTGCACTGTTTCTGATTGCCTCAGAAAGAAGATTGAATTTTGTTCTGTTTACGCAGGCAACAGTCAGTGCGTCCACTGCATGATGGCGGTAATTAGAACGGTCTTTATTTAATCCCCACTGTCGCCTAAAAGTATCAGTCATAGAACCTTTTACTGGGAAAACATGTTCAAACACGCGCTTTAAGTACTGTAAGGCAAACTTTGTAATGATTCTGGTATCATTCAGTTGACTGTGCTTAAAGCCTGAAGTAACTTCTTTACAAGTAAAGCGGCACAACTTTCCCTTATAATATTCAAGTTCAAGCTGTGCCTTATGCTTTCTGACAAGGCGGACATCTTTTGTTGCCGGATCTTCATAACCGCCATGAAAAGAGTTAGAAGCAATTTTTTTTCACATTTTTTCTTTTTTTCTTCATAAAACTTCTGGAAGCGGGCATTTATCTCGTCAAACTTAGGTAGTTTAGACGGAATATACTGTTTCTTTTCATTCCTGTTATATTCAGAATCGCAGAGGGTAAGATTTTCAAGAGAATCATCATAAGAAAGACTTCTTGGAATGGTATGTTCAAAATCAAATTTTGGCATTGGACCGAATAAGTCCGTAAAGTTTATAGGATTTCCCGTGTAAGGGCAAGTTTCATTCTGCTCTTTCCAAAGACGATATTTTTTTATGTCGTCATCTGTCGGTTTAATATCAAATCCGCATCCCTTGCATAATTCAACAATTTGGGACCTATATTCTTCATTTTTCTTTTTATTAGCCCGCTGAAAATCATCTATTGCCTTGCGCCAATTTTTGTCATTCACTTCGTTTGCAAGCTCAATGTTCACCCTTGTTTCTGAATCAATTTCACCGGTCTTAATAAGGTAATTCACCAATTTTCTAAGCTGGAACAAAGCGCGCATTGCAACAGGATTCTTTACGCTCTGAGTTCGCGGAGAACCTAAATAAGTTTTGCCGTCATCTCCATGAATTTGTGTCGTCTCGGTAATTACACTTCCAATTTTTTTTTACCGCACAACTTTTTTGAAATATCTTTGAAAGTAAAATTAGGCTTTGAAGCTCTGTAAAAAAGAGGAATTATCTGATTCCTTTCTTCTTCAAATGTAAAAAGAGACGACGTATCATTTTCGACATCATTATTTCCACGATAAATCCTGATGCTATTTATAAACTGAAGCATACGGAATTCTTCAAACTCAAAGTGGGAAACAGGACAACGGGGCTTGTCCGGCTCCAAAGAACATTTTCCACAAGAAGTTTATTCCCTTCCTTGCGCCCCACAACAGCTCCGCCCCACCACTGACGGAAAATTACCAATAATTTCCTGTTATACCAAGGCTGGCCATATCAGCTACTATGGTGTAATTGTACTACGACAGAATGGATATTTCAAGAAAAAAGACAAGAAGCAGAAGTTTCCAAAGGGCATAAAAAACGGCTCCCAAATTGGGAGCCGTCTCAATAGCGGCAAGTGGGATCGAACCACTGACATACGGAATATGAGTCCGTTGTTCTACCGACTGGACTATGCCGCCTTGAATGATTAGATAATAGCAAATAGCACTGTTTATGTCAATAAGGTGAAATGCAAATTTTTGTTTTTTTCACTTGTTTTTTCACTGCTGTCTGTCCAGGGGAATGTCAGTTCTGTTGCGCGGAACAGAAAGGGATCCCCATCTGAGGCAGCTGGATTGTACACCATGTCGCCGAGAATGGGAAATCCCAGCCATGCGAGGTGGCAGCGCACTTGATGTCTGAAGCCCTGCGTGAGGGTGCAGCAGGCAACGGCCGTACCTGTTTTGCGGTCGGTGTCGATGTGTATCTCCGTTCTGTAAGTTTTAGGAGACGCTTTTTTGCGGGCGGCAAGGCCGGACTGTTCCGTAACGGGGCGCACTTCGCTTCCGCGCAGTCCGTAGGTGCGGAAGCGACTTTCCACGATGCTGTCGAGCGGCTGTGGCAACGGGGGAAAGCCGTCCCCTGCCCGTTCCCCGCCAAAGGCAATGCTGCAGACCGCTTCATAAGTTTTTACAAAGCGGTTTTCGCTCTGCAATGCCTGCAGACGGTCAAACGCTTCCTGTGTGGAAGCGACGAGCAGCAGCCCTTCTGTTGCGGTATCTATCCGGTGGACAAGGCCGTGTTCGACTTGTTTGCGTCCGCAGACTGCGTTCAGCGCGGGGTACCGTACGGCGAGCCGTGTATAGGCGCTGTCCTCACCTTCTGCGAGGGGGGCGCTTGCAAGGCCTGAAGGTTTTGCAATGACAAAAAAAGGTTCCTGTTCCGTTGCCTCGTGAAGCAGCTCTATGTCTTTCATGCGGTAAAACCTGTGTTTTCTATCTGTCTTTCGACAGTATGGTTTTGGGATATTTCTGGTGCAGGACGTTCAATACTTCCAAGAAGCGTTTCGGGGTTCCTGCGGTAAATGTGGTGCATTTTGTCTGCCCGGGGAGCCGTATGCTCAGGCGGTGTGCATGAAGCATGAGGGTTGCATTCGGGAACAGGACGTCTTTCCGTGCTGTATAGATTTCGTCCCCCAGTATGGGACAGTTCAGATACTTCATGTGCACTCTGATTTGGTGAGTGCGTCCGGTGGCAAGACGCAGTCTCATCAGCGAATACTCGCCGTAGCAGGCGATACATTTGTATGCAGTCTCTGCATACTTGCCTTCGTCGGTATCGATGACGGCTTTAAACCGTCTGCGGTTTTTCATGTCCCTCACAATCTGCGTCTGCACCACCCCGTGCTGGTGCTGGGGTCTGCCGAAGCAAATCGCAATGTATTCCTTTACCATCCGCTTATGGTTGCGGAATTCGTTTCCCAGCCATTCCTCGGCGTCCCTGTTCTTTGCGGTGATTATGATGCCGGATGTGTCTTTGTCCAAACGGTGCACAATGCCCGGTCGGCGCCGCTTTAGGATTTCGGCTTCTGAGGAATCCTTGCACTGCTCTATTTTTTCCCGTCCCCAGTGGAACAAGAGCGCATTAACGAGGGTTCCCGACCAGTTGCCGGCGGCGGGGTGCGTGACCATGCCCTGCTTTTTATTCACAACGCAGACGTTGTCATCTTCGTAGACGATGTTCAGCGGGATATCTTCCGGTTCTATGTTGTCAGGTACGTTGTCTTCCCATTCAATGTCTATCTGGTCTCCGCGCTTCACCTTGCACGACAGCTTCTGTTTTTTGCCGTTGACCAGAATCAGGCAGACGCCGCTTTTCAATTTGCTGCGGTTCATGCCGTTCGGAAGGGAGGCTATGTATTTATCCAGTCTGGTACTGCCCTCATATGACGGAGGTATTTTTACAGAAAAAAAAGGCATCAGTCCTCTTGTACTTCAGAGACAGAAGGCGCTGAGACATCAGCCTCAAAGCCGCCGAAGGATTCGGAATCAGACGTTTCTTCCTGAGCTTCCGCATTATTGCGGAGCATATCGTGCGCTTCTTCCGGAGAGATTTTACGGATATTCATGTTCCGTCTGGCGTCCTGCGCAGCCTGCTCTTTCCGCGCATTGTTGCGTTTTACCAAGGAGATGATCAAGTCGGTAATGCCGATTGCGGCGCTGACCCCTAAAGACGTGCCGACAATTCCCCAGATTTCTTTGTTTGAATATCCGTCGTCCTTGCTGAAAGGATTCGGAAAGGTATTCATTTCCCCTTTGTAATATTTGTAGGCACCGTACCCCGCGCTGATTCCGATGGTGATGAACGGAACCGCACCGAGTGTGACGATTTCCGTACGGCGCATGTCCTTCGCCCACTGAGGGAACTCGTCGTCGTGGTAGGGTTCGGGTTCTACCGTGTCGTCGCTGGTGCTGGAACTTGTTTTTGCAGAAGTGTCAGCTGCAAACACCATACCGGCAAGGTTTACAAAGAGAATTAAAAAGGAAATGAACCGTACAACAGTTTTTTTCATAGATACCCGTTATTGCGCCTGGCGAGGGCCAAACAAGGCAGTACCGACTCTGACCATGGTGCTGCCCTCCTCGATTGCTATTTTAAAATCGCCGCTCATTCCCATGCTGAGTTCTGTTATCGGCAGGGACGGAAACGCTTTGTTCAACGACTCCCTCAACTCCCGCAGCGTGGAAAAGGACGAGCGTATGGCTTTTTCGTCATCGGTGAACGGAGCCATCGTCATCAGCCCCGCAGGGATGATGTGCGGATACATTCCGTCCGCACAGTGCTGAACGGACGCAAGCAGCGTTTCTTTGTCCGCATAGCCGGACTTTGAATCTTCCCCGGT
>CADBRT010000090.1 GCA_902797055.1 uncultured Spirochaetaceae bacterium | reverse complement strand
TTTATTCCCAAATAGATGATCGTTCCTGAAAAGACCAGGCTGAAAATCAACGGCAGATCCAGCCAGTAATCATTTTTCAGGGATTTTTTGAAACTCATTTTGTGTTCCATGCTATTGTATACTCCTATTCGATTAAAAACTCTTTGCCTGCTTTTGTAGCAGTGCTGTACTGGCAGCAAAACGGATTGTATCTCAATTCCTGTTTTTGTACAACGCTGTGCCGTCGGAAAATGAGTGCGTGGCAAGGCGGAACAGCAGCAGCAGCCCGCGGAAGCACAATTCTACGCACATACCTATCCAGGCACCGGCGAGACCGTAGCGCGCCGACAGGAAGAACGCGAGCGTCAGGCGGACGCCCCAAATGCTGACGAGGTTCATCAAACCCGGCACCAGTGTGTCCCCAATGCCTCTGAGCGCGCCGGAAGCGATGATGGACGCTCCGAACAGCGGTTCCGACCACAGCTCTATGCGCAGGATATGTACGCAGAGTTTCTGAACTTCCTGATCCGGTGTCAGAAATGCGAACACTGCGGGGCAGGCTGCATACATGATGAGTGCGCAGACAGTCATAACGCCCATACCTGAAAGAACAGTGAGCCAGGCAAATTTTTTTGCCAGGTCAGGGCGCTTCGCTCCGCTGCTCTGTCCGACCAGCGTCGTCGCCGCGCTCTGTATGCCATACCCCGGCATGTAGCACAGTGATTCCGCTGTAATGCCGAACGAGTTTGCTGCTATGGCGACTGTTCCCAGCGGCGCTACAATGCGGGTGCTGACAATCTGTGCTCCGCAGAGCGCCACCTGTTCCAGCGCCATCGGAAGCGATATTCTGCGTGCCGTCTTCATGACGCCGGCGGTCAGTTTCCATTTGCCGGAAGGGGACAAATGCAGGGAAGGGGACTTCACCAGCACTGCGTACAACATCATGGCGCCGACGACTAATTGGGACGCCGCCGTACCGAGCGCGGCTCCCGTTACGCCAAGCCCGAAGCCGGGGACAAGGAATTCCCAGCCCGCCAGTGTGATGTGTCGTGACGGAAAGATGAACAGCGCGTTGAACACGACGTCCAGCACACAGAGCAGCGTGTTGAGAATGCTCGGCAGCTTCATGTTGCCGCTGCATTCAAGCATGAGTCCGGAAACGGTTGTGAGCATGACCAGCGGCTGTGACAGTGCAAAGACTAGAAAATAAGAAGACGCATCGTGCCAAAGGCTTTCGTCGGCTTTGAGCCATACCGGCAGAAACGGGCTGATGACGGCTGCTGTCAAGCCGACGGCGACGGAAAACAAGGTGATGCAGAGGACACCTTCCCGCACAACCTGCTGAGCTTGTGCTATTTCTCCCGCGCCGACTTTTTGGGCTACTTGCACTGAAAATCCTGCTGAAGCTGCGGAACCCAGTCCATAGATGAGCCACATGGAAGTGGAGACAACGCCGATTGCGGCGGAGGCGTTCGCACCGAGCCGTCCCACCATGGCAGCGTCAATGTACTGCATGATGATGGAAGATATCTGTGCGAGTATTGCTGGAATGCTCAGTGCCCAGACAAAACGAAACTGGCGGCCCGTAGACAAGGAGCCGCCGGATTGAAAGAGGTCAGAAAGTGGAGTGCCGTTCATCAGGACTCCCAGCCTCTGCTCCGTTCAATGGCTCGTTTCCACTGTGCGTACAGACCTTCCCTCTTGTCTTTTGCCATACCCGGGGTGAATATCTTGTCAACCTTCCAGATGTCGAGCAGTTCGTCTTTGCTCTGCCAAAGGCGGACAGCAAGCCCCGCACAGAAAGCCGCGCCGAGCGCCGTCGTTTCGACGTTTTTCGGCCGGAAAATCGGTTTGTCCAGTATGTCGGACTGGAACTGCATCATAATATTGCTGACGGAAGCTCCTCCGTCAACCTTGACGTTCTTTATGGGAAGTCCTGCGTCTTCTGTCATGCAGGTGAGCAAATCTTTTACCTGAAAGGCGATTCCTTCGAGAGTGGCGCGGCAGATATGCGCCTTGGTGACGCCTCGCGTCAAGCCGATTATCAGCCCGCGCGCATACGGATCCCAATACGGGGTTCCCAGTCCTGTAAAGGCGGGTACGATAATGACGCCGTTTGAGTCGGGGACGCTTTGGGCGAGCGTGTCGCATTCCTTTGCTGTCCGTATGAGTCCCAGCTGGTCGCGCAGCCATTTGATGGTAGCGCCTCCCATGAAGACGCTGCCTTCAAGGGCGTACTGTATCTGTCCGTCAAGCCCGATTGCAATCGTGGTGAGCAGCTGGCTCTTGGAAGCAATCGGTGTGGTGCCGGTGTTCATCAGCATGAAGCAGCCGGTTCCGTAGGTAGTTTTTACTTCGCCTGGCTTGAAGCAGCCCTGTCCGAACAGCGCAGCCTGCTGGTCTCCGATACACGCCGCAATGGGAATTGTAAAACCGCACACTTCTTTGTCCGTCTCTCCGTACACGCAGGAGGAGTCTTTGACTTGTGGCAGCATGCAGCACGGTATGGAAAAGAGTTCAAGAAGTTCTGGATCCCACTGCAGTGTATGGATATTGAACAGCATGGTGCGGCTGGCATTGGTGTAGTCCGTCACGTGAATTTTTCCGCCGGTCAGTTTCCAGACGAGCCAAGTGTCGATGGTGCCGGCAAGGAGTTCCCCCCGTTCCGCACGTGCGCGTGCACCTTTCACGTTGTCCAAAATCCACTTGATTTTTGTCGCAGAAAAATAGGGGTCGGGTATCAGCCCCGTCTTGCTTTGGATGAGTTCGTTTTTATCATCGCGGGAGAGTGCGGCTATGGTGTCGGCGGTGCGGCGGCACTGCCATACGATGGCATGGTAAACGGGTTCCCCCGTTTTTTTGTCCCAGACGACGACGGTCTCACGCTGGTTGGTAATGCCCAGCGCGCAGATTGCAGCGGGGGAAATCTTTGCGTCCCGCACAGCCTCCTGCATGACGGCGAGCGAACACAGAAAGAGTTCCTCCGCATCGTGCTCCACCCAGCCAGGCTGGGGAAAGTACTGGGTGAATTCTTTTTGTGTCGCACACACTTTCTGTGCATTCGCTTTAAAGACAATCGCCCGCGACGATGTCGTCCCTTGGTCCAAAGCCAGAATGTACCGTTTTTCTGCTGCCATAACCTGTGCTGTTTAATCCCGTATTGAATCTATATTTGCTTTGCCTGCTTTTACGAACGGCAGGACGTTTTCCGCCATGGCGATATTCAGCCGCACCAGATGTGGTCCCAGGGTGAATGCCTTTTCATACCACGCGGCGTCCGCATTTGCGTCTATTGCATCGATTCCGAAGCCCTGCGCAACGGTGAGGAAGTCGGGGACTTTTTCAAAAATACTCGCGCTGTAGTTCTTGTCAAAAAGATATTCCTGTTGCTGGCGCACCATGCCGAGACTGCCGTTCTGCAGAATGAAAACGGTGACGTTCAGATTCAGTTCGCTCAGCGTGATGAGTTCCTGTATGTTCATCAGAATGCTTCCGTCTCCGCTCACGCAGACGACACGTTTGTCTTTGTGGGCAAGCGCGGCGCCGAGTGCGGTCGGCAGTCCGAAGCCCATGGTGCCGAGCGAGCCGCTTGTCAAAAGCTGGCGCGGTTTTTCCACTGGGTAGTACTGGGCTGTCCACATTTGGTGCTGTCCGACGTCCGTCGTAACGATGATGTCCTCCGGAGGGACTCCTGCTTTTGAAGCCTGTGCCGGAATATCCTTTATGAAGGCGCGGGGATTCACCGAGTCGGCGGGCACTGATTTCTGTCTGCCGAGCTCAATGCTTTCTGTTTCTTTGTAGGTTTTTTGGAGCGATGCAATCCACGCCTTGCGCTCTTTTTCTGCATCGGAATGAGTCTGTTTTTCCTTCAAAACACCGGTGACGAGCGGGAAGGCGGATTCCACATCGCAGACAAGCGAGCGGTACGCCGGCATAATCTTGTTGATTTCCGCTGCGTCGATGTCGATATGAAGGATTTTTGCATTGGGGCAGAACGTTTGTATGGTTCCTGTCGCGCGGTCGTCGAAGCGCACTCCGGCTGCAAAGACAACGTCTGCATCGTGCATGGCGAGGTTCGCCGCATAGGAGCCGTGCATGCCGAGCATGCCGAAGTTTCGTGCATCGCTGCGGGGCACTGCACCCAGTCCCATTAGGCTTGAGACAACCGCGATATCCTTGTAGGTATCAAGAAAGTCGGCAATGTGGTGGGCTGCTTCCTCTGTGTTGCAGCCGCCGCCGAGGAAGAGCACCGGCTTTTTCGCTTCTTCCAGCGTCTGCACCATATCGGTTACGATGTCCGCCATGTCCTTCTGGGGTGTCGTGAACCGTTTGGCGAGGGAAGAGTGCTTGTCTTCCTGAACGGACTTTATGGACGGCCACGCCTCAAAGGTGACGGTTGCGGTCTGGACATCACGCGGGACATCGATGAGCACCGGTCCCGGTCTGCCGCTAACGGCAATGGAGAAAGCCCGCGGAATCGCTGTCAGCAGATCCTCCGGGTTCTTTATCATCAAGCTGTGCTTTGTTATGGGGAAGGAAAGCCCGAACGTGTCGGCTTCCTGGAATGCGTCTGTACCGATCAGGGCTGTGTTGACCTGCCCGGTAAACGCCACTATCGGGACGGAATCACAGCGGGCATCTGCTATGGCGGTGAGCAGGTTCATGGCGCCCGGTCCGCTTGTCGCCATGCATACTGCCGGCTTGCCTGTTGAGCGCGCCATTCCCTGCGCTATGAAGCCCGCTGCCTGTTCCTGTCTGACCAGAACATGGCGGATTGAACTCTTGTTCAGTTCGTCATACAGCGGAAGAATAGAACCGCCAGGGATTCCTGCTACGGTGTCAATGCCTTCAAGCTCCAACAACTTGACTATTATCTGTGATCCTGTCGCCTTTATCATGACGGTAATTTTCGCTTTTACAGCGGCTTTTGTCAACGGTTTTGTGTGCTTTTCACCCTCACCAGCGTGCCGTCGGGCAGGGACAGTTTTGAATACAGTACGCAGGGGTGTCCGTTGCAGACCCAGCGGTAGGTTTCGCCCGTAACGGGATTTGCAAAGCAGGTGTTTTCCGCGTTCATTGCAATGGAAACGGTATCAGGTGTTACGGCTTCCAGTTCGCTTTCCTCGTTGATCATGTTGAGCGGGTTCATGCGGTACAGGTGCCAGCCTTCGCGCCTGTCCAGCGGCGGCAGGTAGCGGTCCTTCTGGTTTCTGACACGCTCATCGAATGCCTTTTGGGCGGCGGGAACCATGGCGTTGTATTCCGCTTCCCGTTTTGCCTGCAGCTCCCGGGCTTTTGCAAACACGTCGTCGGCTTCCGCTTCGGAGAGGCTGCATATGAGTTCACCGGCAAGCTCCCACGGGCTTTCGCTCGCTCCGCTCACGGTGATGTCCGCTTCCGCCTTGTTGTAGTAGAATCCCGTTCCGTATGGGCGGTGGCTCACTTTGTACAGTTCGTCGACAAAGGGGCGTGCGTCTTCTTCCGAAATCTTGTTTTCGAGCGCGTCCAATGCTTTTCGATACGCTCGTGTGATGAGAGCGACATAATAGATGCTTTTCATGCGCCCTTCGATTTTTAGACTGTCAACCCCTGCTTTTTTCAAATCGGCAAGGTGGTCAATCATGCACAAATCCTTGGAAGAGAGCAGGGCGGTGAAATTGTCCCCTTCGTAGACGGGAAAATATTCATCAGGGCGGGTTGTCTCTTTGAGCGCCAGTGCCCCGCTTTGAGCGAGCGCTCTCGCTTCCTTCGAATACGGGCTGCCGTTCCAGACACTGCCGGGCACCTCTTTGCGGTCGATGAGCGCCTCGTATTCCCAGCGGCAGGTGTGGGAGCAGAACCCTTCCTGCGCGCTTCTGCCGTTGAGGTATGCGCTCATCAGGCATCTTCCCGCATAGGCAATGCACATGGCTCCATGTACAAAGCACTCTATCTCCATGTCGGGCACCGCGTTTTTTATCTCTGCGACTTCTTCAAGACTTGCTTCCCGCCCCATGACGACTCTGGAAAAGCCGAGCGAGCGGTACATCTTGACCGCCTCTCGGTTCATGCAGCTCGCCTGTGTGGACAGGTGGAGTTCCGCATTCGGAAAATGCTTCTGCAGAATCGGGACAATGCCCAAATCCTGTACGATGAACGCGTCTATCGGATACTGCTTGAAATACGGTATGTCGGAGATGAGTCTATCTATTTCACTGTTGTGGAAGGAAATATTCAGTGCGCAGTGGAGCCGTCTTCCCGGAAACTGCCGCTTGAGCTCTGCGACTTTTTTGTATTCATCTTCGTAGAAATTGTCCGCTTTGACGCGGAGCGAAAAGTTCTTTAAGCCGATGTACGCTGCGTCCGCACCGTAGGTATAGCAATAACGGAGCTTGTCCACATTGCCGGCAGGGGAAAGTAATTCCATCGTGTTACTCCGCTTCTGTTTCGTCTGTTGCAATCGGGTTTAAGTATTTGCCGATTTTTTCCATTGCGAGATGTGATGAGCTGAGGTATTCGTCAGCCATCTGGAACATGAACATCATGTTCGGCCACAAATCCAGCACGAAACTTCCGCCGGCTTTTTCCACCAGCTTCTGGAGCGTCTGCACCTGGCGGACGAGGATTTCCTTTTCGCCCATCTGGACATATATCTGGGGGAAATCCTTGAAGTCTTCGGGCTGTGCCTTTAGCGGTGACACCTGCGGGTTCGAAAAATTCGCGGCATAGGTGTACAAGTCCACCGCGCGGTGAAGGTTTTCGCCGGCGATGATATCATCTTTGAGTCTTTTGTTGGAAATCAGTTCGCTGTCCGAGGAAAAATCCAGCCACGGGGAAAACAGTATCATGTGGCTGATGTCTTTGCGGTATTCGGGGCTGAGCCTGAACAAAAGGGACAGGGCAAGGCTCGCCCCGCTTCCGTCGGCTGCGATGATGAACGTCGCGTTTTTTCCGTACTCGCGGGAAACATCAAGCTCCGCATGGATAGCCTTGAACACCGACATAATGTCGTCGCAGGACGCGGGGAACGGATGGGTAGGGGCTAGCCGGAACTCCGGCAGCACCAGACGGCATGAGGTTTCATGCGCAAGGGATGCCGCAAAACTGCGGTAGCTGGCGCGGCTGCCTCCGGCAAAGGCTCCCCCGTGGATGTACAGCATAATGCGTTTGACAGATGACATTTCCGGTATGAGTATGTCGCAGGGAATGCCGCCATAGGCTGTTTCCTCCCGCTCTACGTGGTTCGGGAGGAATACGGTGGAAAAGGTTTCTTCAAATTGCTGTCTGAACGGTTCCACTTCTCCTTTCGGCGATAGAACCAACGTTTTCAGTTTTTTTACAGCTGCCCGGCGGTTTTCTGTCATAATACCAAACAGTATAGCATATTACGCAGGTTTATGCTATAATGCCCCTTATGCCGATAAAAATTGATTCCGCCCTTCCTGCGTTTTCTACGCTGGAAAAGGAAAACGTGTTTGTTATGGCTGACCAGCGCGCGTCCACGCAGGATATCCGCCCGCTCAAGATAGCCATTTTGAATTTGATGCCGACAAAGGAAGTGACAGAGACGCAGCTTCTGAGGCTGCTGTCCAATACTCCTCTCCAGATAGACATATCTCTGTTTCGCATTTCAGGGCACGTTTCAAAAACGACACCAAAGGAATATCTCAAACGGTTTTATCGGTCATCCAAGGCAATATACGGTGAAAAATTCGACGGCATGATTATAACCGGCGCTCCGGTGGAACAGCTTCCGTTTGAGGAGGTTGACTACTGGGATGAAATATGCCGGCTGATGGACTACGTAAAGAAGAATGTATTCTGCACGCTCTACATCTGCTGGGGGGCGATGGCGGGCTTGTACCATCTGTACGGCATACGAAAAGACGTCGTGCAGAAAAAGTTTTCGGGAATCTACTACTCAAAGAATGTAGCTCCGACCGACCCGCTTTTGCGCGGTTTCGACGACTTTTTCCCGGTTCCGACATCCCGCTATACCAAGATTGATACGGAACGCATCCTCAAAGAAAAGAATTTGGTGCTTCTTGCCCAGTCCCCGGAAACAGGACTCACCATCGCAAAGTCTGTCGATGACCGTTCAGTTTTTATGACCGGTCACCTTGAATATGATACAGAAACGCTGGCGAACGAATACTTCCGTGATAAGAAAAAGGGGCTTAGGGCGGACATTCCCGTCAACTACTTTACGGGCAACGACCCGACAAAGCCGGTGTATTCAACGTGGCGCAGTACAGCCCATCTCTTTTACACGAACTGGCTGAACTACTACGTCTATCAGAACACTCCGTATCGCCTCGGAGACATCAACTGAAATGGGTGAAGCGTGCTGCCTCCTGTATCAGTACAGTGACGGCGGAACGCAGGCGAGCAGTTTTTCCTTCGGAATCTGGCAGAAGATGTCCACCAAATGCGTATCGAGCTGTGTGCCCGCGATATCGTGCAGGATGTTGATGGCTGTTTCGTGGGTTTTCGGCTCTTTGTACGCGCGCCGCATGACGATGGCGGAGTAGGTGTCGGCAACGGCGATGACTTTTGCCGGCAGGGGGATTTCCTGCTCTGAAAGTCCGTAGTAGCCTTTGCCGTCGATACGCTCGTGGTGGTACTTTATCCAAGGTCGGATTGACGAAAACGAATGCAGCGGTTCAAGGAACTTTACACCGAGTTCGGGATGCTGCTTCATGATTTTCCATTCTTCATCGGTCAGCTTGCCGGGCTTGTTCAAAATTTTTTCAGGAATTCCGAGTTTTCCGACATCGTGCATCAAGGCTGCATACTCCAAACTCATCTGGTTGATTTCTTTGCGAATGTCGGTCGGGAGATAGTCGTAGAACAGCATGGTCAAATTCTGCACGAACCGGCTGTGGCCGTTCAGGTTCGGGTCCCGCGCTTCGATGACGCCGATGAGCACCTCGGTGACCGAAAGACAGTTGTCCTTGATTGACTCGATGAGGTCGAACATGATGGTGAGCACGATTGCGACAAAGATGCTGCCGCCGAAGAGAATGCCCGCCACCATCAGGTCCGGTGCGCCGAAGGCTGCCACCGCGATGTATCCCATGAGGAAGAACACCAGAAGCAGCAGACCGACGGTTTTCCACATCCAACTGCGGTTCTTGCCCTTCGGAAAGGCGTCTCTCATGTTCTGCATGAAACGTATGTAGCGATATATATTGGTAACCATGATGAGGATTCCAGCCGCTATCATGGAGTAGATGATTGCTTTCATTGTTCCAGTATACACCCGTTTCTGAGAAAAAGAAAGAAAAAAGCTCTTCTGTCAGCGTCTGCTGTGGCCAAGTGCTTGCCGTCTGTTGTCGCGTCCCCTGTAGAGCTACCGCGAAAACCGTATTTTTCGAGAGAAAATGAAGCCTTTTATTGAGAACTCGTGATGTTTTTGAAATTCTATGATATAATAGGTTTTGAAGGATATTTTTATGTCGGAATATGTGGATTATAAAAAACTTTGGAAACTTATGATTGATAAAGGAATGAAAAATAAAACAGAATTAATTCCTTTGGCCAATATTTCAACAAACATCTTGGCTAAGTTGAATAAAGGTGAATATATTTCAATGGAGAGCCTCCAGAAGATTTGTAAAGCCCTTAATTGCGATGTTGGTGATATTTGTGTTTTAAACAAGATTGAAGAAGACGTATAAGAGTTCTTTAGGAATTCATATAAAAGACAAAGACTTTTGATTTCGAGGGAAATATAAAATGCCAACATTGGATTGGAAAGAAAAAAGTTGTTAACCATCATCTTGAAGTGAAAGACTTCAAAACAGGCGGTTTTGGTATAAATACAATATGGACGGACAAGAAATTCTATACAGCAAAAGGGACAGATATTATTGCTGCCATCTTTGGAGATAAAAGAATATTCAATTATTCAAAACCTGTTGATTTGATACAAGAAGTCTTAAATAGGATAACAGACAAAGATTCCATCATCCGGGAATATATCTGGTTTACAGAAACTCACACCAAACTTCCTGCAGAAAAGGTTGTTGATTGGGAAAATGAATATTTCCTTGGTAAGCATAATGAGGACGGTTACTGGTTCTACTACAATAAAAAACGAAATCATAACTCTGGACTACGATTTTTT
>CADBRT010000089.1 GCA_902797055.1 uncultured Spirochaetaceae bacterium | reverse complement strand
GTTTTGCTGAATCAAAATCAAAACTTTTTTGTTTGGCAGAGGTTTTGAAGGTTCAGAAATAATATTTGAGTCAAGCAAATATTTTGACATCACCAAATTTCCTTTGGAGAATAAACGGCAGTTGAATGTATATTCTCAAATGCATGCTGCATAAAATTTGAGTCAGCGTTCTTTTGCTCACCCACGAGTCCATCGCCTCGGAACTGGGGAGCGCGCGGGAAGTTGTGAGCAGAATGCTCAAATATTTCTCGCAGGAAGGGCTGGTGCCGGCTTCCCGGGGAAGCTTGCGGCATCAGAGGGCAACTTGACAGATGATTCTGCCACCTGCATACTGTGAGCAGAGGCTGTGTAAAATTATGGAAGAAAACAGAAAAAAGCGGAATGACCTGCTGGCGAAAAAGGTTATAAAAGGGCTGGAGTCACGG
The DNA here is from genome assembly GCA_902797055.1 of uncultured Spirochaetaceae bacterium. Lineage (GTDB taxonomy): Bacteria > Spirochaetota > Spirochaetia > Treponematales > Treponemataceae > Treponema_D. The sequence continues at coordinate 3,745 of CADBRT010000089.1, read as the reverse complement.
AACATGACGGGATACTACGTGCAGACGAAGGAAGAAGCGAAAAATTTGGCTCTGTCGCTCATTCCTGAGAAATCGAAAGTGTCCAAGGGCGGTTCAATGACGGTAAAGGAAATCGGGCTGAGTGCCGCTCTTGCGGAAGGGAATTACGAGTTCACCGACAGAGATGTAAAAAGCGATGACCCGCGCGCCGCCGCCCTGCTCGCATACGATGCGGATGTGTACCTGTGCAGTGCAAACGCCATCACAGAAGACGGTGTCTTGGTGAACATCGACGGGAACTCAAACCGTGTGTCTGCGCTTGCGTTCGGCCCTCGCACCGTGGTGGTGATTGCCGGCATGAACAAAATCTGTCCCGATGTTGACAGCGCAATGAAGCGGGCGCGGAACGAAGCCGCTCCGATAAACGCACAGCGCTTCGGGCTTAAGACGCCGTGCGTCCAGACGGGCAGCTGCATGAACTGCAAGAGCGCTGACACCATCTGCTGTCAGTTCCTCATCACCCGCTATTCAAAGCACAAGGACCGCATACATGTAATCCTTGTTAACGAACCGCTGGGCTTTTAGGTTTCCGTTCCGGCAGGGGGGTGTATGCCAGGGGGAGTGCTATTCCTGCCGGCTGTCGCGGAATTCCTTGGGAGTTACGCCGGTGAGCTTGCGGAAAATCTGGCTGAAGTACCGGGCATCTGTATAGCCGACTAAGTCTGCGACTTCGTATATCTTTGTGTTTGTGGAGCGCAGAATTTCTGTCGCGCGCTTGATGCGGTAATAGGTGAGGTAGTCCACGAAGGTATAGCCGGTCTCCTGTTTGAAGATGCGACTGAGGTAGCTCGATGAGATGGACATTTTATCAGCGGCTTCTTCGATGGTAATCCCGCCGATGTACGAGGAGGTAATCATTTCGATTGCTTTTTCGACGTAGCGGGTGTTGGCGTTTTTCTGTTCACCGAGTTTGTACTCTCTGAACAGCATCAGCATGCTTTCGCCGGAGCCGGAGAGTTTTTTCTTGAGCGAGTCTTCGTGTTTGTGTTCTTCTATGCGCTGTCTGGCGCGCGTGACCGCCTGTGAGAGCTCTTCGTCGTCAATGGGTTTTACAAGGTATTCCTGAACGCCTGAACGCATTGCCTGCCGTGCGTACTCAAAGTCGCTGTAGCCGGAGAGGATGATGAACTCGCACAGATACCCGTTTTCTGCAACCGCGCACATCTCCGCAACAATTTCGATGAGGTCGAGTCCGTTTATGCCCGGCATTCGTATGTCGGTGATTACGATGTCAGGCCGCTGTTCTTTTATCATCTCCAGTGCCTGTTTGCCATCTTCGGCTCCTCCGAGGCAGACACATCCGAGTTCTTCCCAGGGAGTGGTGAGGACTAAATCGCGGCGGACGATGGGTTCGTCTTCAACTACCAACACTCGTATCATGCTTTGTATCCTCCGGTATGCGTATGGTGACTGTCGTGCCTGACCCTTCCTGTGATTGTATGCTAAGTCCGTAGGCTTCTCCGTAGAGCAACCGCAGCCGTGAATGGGTGTTCACCAGCGCTATGCCGCTGCTTCCGAGCCGCTTTGTGCGGGTGACGGTGCGCAGGTTTTCCTGTATCTCTTTGAGGGTGACGGCGTCCATGCCCGCCCCGTCGTCGCTCACTTCGATGATGATGTCGCGTTTGTGTGTGACTGTGCTGCTGCCGTCTGTGCCGGGTGTTTGCGGCGCGTCTGAGTCGCTGTGCTCCTGAAAGTATCCCCTGATGTTCAAGGTTCCGTTCGTTGTCTTTTCTTCAAGACCATGCACGAGCGCATTTTCCACAACAGGCTGAATGACGAGGCGGGGTATGGGGTAGGGGAGTAATTCCTGATCCACGTCCTCAATCAGCAGAAAACGGTTTTCCCACCGCATGGCTTCTATGTCAAAGTAATTTCTGACGGCTTCAAGCGCGTGTTCAATGGAACAGAAGTCCCCTTCAGATGCAAAGGTTTCGTGCAGGAGTTTGCCGAGTTTCGTCACCATGCGGGCGACGTTTGCCGCCCCCGCGAATTTTGCCATGGACTTTATGGAGTTGAGCGTGTTGTACAGAAAGTGCGGGCTTATCTGCGCCTGTAGGTTTTTGACTTCCGCCACGCGCAAAAGCCGCTGCTGTTCCACGCGGTCGTCCGTCAGCTCACCGATGCGGTACACCATTTTGTTGAACCTTCTGATGAGGAAAATCATGTCCTGGTCGGCGAATGCATTTGCCGGCTCGTTGCATTGTACGTCGAGTTCTCCGGATTCCGCTTTCTGCATTGCGTCTGCAAGGCTTTTGACCGGTTGTGCGACGGAGCGCGAGATGATTATTGAGATGATTACGGCGAATAACGCAGTCAGAAAGGCTGTTTTCAAGGTCATTTTTTGCAGGCCAAGTATGTAGCGGGTGTTCTCGCCTTTGGGCAGAATACCGCAGATGTGCAGCCGGGCGGAGGAAAACGCCGTGGAAACTGTCCGAGCGGGCAGCGTCTGGTCGGAGGGATTGGTGTCCGATGTCCGCATCAAATCCTGCAGGAATGCGGCTTCCGCTTCCCTTGAAAATCCGCTGTAGGCGATGCAGCCGCTTGAATCGTAGATATAGAGGCTGGCGAACATGTTCATGTCAGCGACTTGTGACAGTTTTGCCGCGAGCCCGCTCCTGAGTATGTCGACGATGACGTACCCACTGCCTGAGACTGGTACGCAGACGGCTGCGATGCAGTTCCCTGTTTTGGGATGCGGCTGGACAAAGAGCGTGCCGTCAGGAATTTCCTTTACCCGGTGGAAGATACCCCAGTCGGCGTATTGGGCAAGCGTGTATTCCGGCGGGACGATGTTGCGTGAAATGGTGGTTCCGCCTTGAGCCGGTGAGACAAAATAGATTTGGTAATCGCTTTCATTCACGCTGCGAGCGACTGCCTGGAACAGTTCCGATATAAGCGTGTTTGTTTCTTCTTTTGTGCCGCCTCCGCTGCACCATTGGGTTACCAGCGCTGATGTGGACAGCTGCCTGCCGAGGTTGGCGGCGGTGTTGATGGTTTCCTGTGCAATGGCCGCCGCTTCCCTGATGACATCTTCCGCCTGATGTTGCGTGTTCCGCCTGACTGTCCACTGGCTGATTTCAGTAAAGACAAAGGAAAGCAGAAAAAGCGGGAGAATGCTGCACAGTATGAACAACAACAACAGACGCTTTGAAAACGAAAGCCGTGCCATGCCCTTATACTAGCATAATCCCCACCCCGCCGCAATCAGCCGCCTGTTCAAACAGCTCCAGCAGCGATGACTCTAGCGGCTCGGCTTCCACGACAAGCTGTGCTTCCCTGCCGTCACCAACGCTGCCGTCAGAGTTCTCCGGCAAGACTGTGGCGGCGACCTACGTATCCGCCGAGCTCAGCGGTTCAAACCTGGGATTGGGTGGTGAAAGCAGAATCAAAGAATATGACTATTTCTTCTTCCGGGGGCTTTTTTATTCGCGCGGAGGGAATACTACCCCTGCTCCTGGGGCTTGCCCTGGGGTGCGGACATCTTGACACGTTCCGCAATCGGGCGGATGGCACCTTCCGTGGCGGGGGCGAGGTTGTCTGTGTTACGCGGTAACAGCTGCCGCATCGATGATGGCAGCCACCTGCTCCACGGTCAGCCCTGCTGCGGCGGCTATGGTCTCCCGTGCAACTCCCTGTCTGTCGAGCGAGATGATGAGCATCTCCCGCCCTTTCTGAAGCCCCTCTTCGCGTCCGATTCCGATGCCTT
>CADBRT010000088.1 GCA_902797055.1 uncultured Spirochaetaceae bacterium | reverse complement strand
CAGCCACAGATGATGGCTCAGCCGATGATGGGTCAGCCACAGATGATGCAACCACAGATGATGCAGATGGGAGTTAATATGGGTGGTATGCAGCCGATGAGTGCTATGTCAACGCCGCCGAATGTCCAGTCACTGCAGTTTCCTCCGCTTCAAGGAGTAGGAGGAAGTACAGAACAGGGCAATATCGGCCTTATCATGGATGTTCAGATGGAGATGACGGTCGAATTGGGCCGTACAAAGAAAACCATTAAAGAAATCCTTGGTATGGGCGAAGGTACCATTATTGAGCTTGATAAACTTGCCGGAGAACCGGTCGATATCTTAGTAAACCATAAACCTATTGCAAAAGGTGAAGTTGTCGTCATTGATGAAAACTTCGGTGTCCGCGTAACAGAGATTCTTCCTGCTATCGAACACGTCACCAGCCAGATGTAATAGACGGAGAGGAGCCCTTGCCGAGGGGATAAAGCAAGGGGTCCTTTTTGGCTTGGGTGGGGGAAAATACGATTTACTCAAAGAAGGTGGCAGTGTGTGTTACTGTCATGATATTTTTATTATCTCTTTTTGGTTTTGCACAGCAGTCTTATTCTTCAGACGGTGAGAGTGAGGTTCAGTTAACAGAAGCGGGGCAGAGTAACCCGTCTTCGGTGTCTTCAATTGAAGAGTCCATTCCGATAAATCTCGGAAAAACAGAATCACAATCCTCCTCTGTCCGGCAAGGAGCAGGAATCGGAATCTTTGTCAGAATGGTTGTCGTTCTGGCGCTCGTTGTTGGTCTTATCTATCTTTTCTTTTATTTTGCAAAGCGAAACATGGGCTTACCGTTCGCTGGAAGCGATACATTTTTGCGGCGGGTTGCTACGCTTCCCGTCGGTCAGAATAAATCAGTTCAGATTGTCACCTTGGTTGATAAGGCGTATATGCTCGGTATATCAGACAACGCCGTTAATTTACTTGCAGAAATAACAGACAAAGAACTCATACATGCCATGAATCTCTATGCGGACAAGCATGACAATGCAAACCGTCCAAAAAATTTTGCTGAGGTTTTGGATTTGTTCATGCCTGGAGGTCCTCGGTCTGCAAATACTCAGAAAAATGTCTTCGAAACGGATTCAAGCGATGCTTTGCTGCAGTCTCTTAGAAATCAAAGGCTTGGTGGTGGAGGCGAGCAATGAATAAACGCCTGCTTGTTTTGGTGTTGTCCGTATTTTTGGTGTCATTTCCTGTTTTTTCCCAATCCAGAGGACAAGGAAATTTTCCTCAGGGCAGTACCGCTGGCACTACTGAGATGAGCGGGGATGTGCGCGGGATAGATTTTCCCAACATAACGTTCAGCGCTTCTGCCCCAAAGGATGGACATGAGGTTGCATTCAGTATTGAACTGCTGCTTTTGCTGACGTTGCTTACCCTTGCTCCGAGTTTTATAATACTGACGACTACTTTTCTTCGCTTTTCGATTGTGCTTGATTTTATAAAACGTGCGCTTTCGCTCCAGCAGGTACCTCCGACTGCGGTTTTAAACGGAATTGCCTTGTTCATGACGCTTTTCTGCATGTGGCCGACGTTTAAGAACGTATATGACAATTCATTTGCCCCATTGTATAACAATGAAATAACGCTATCGGAAGCCTATAAGGAAGCAGAAAGCCCCCTGCGTGTGTTCATGGTCACGCAGATGGAGGATGACACGGCATATATAGAAACTTTCATGAATATGGCAAGACTTCCTCAGCCTGAAACCTTGGCTGATATTCCTACGTATGTGCTTGTACCTGCTTATATTCTTCATGAACTGACGGTAGCATTCAAGATAGGCATCCTTTTATACATTCCGTTTATTGTAATTGATATGGTTGTCGCAAGTATTCTTATGAGCATGGGAATGATGATGTTGCCTCCTGTGCAGATTTCCATGCCATTCAAACTCATGCTGTTCGTGCTTGTTGATGGATGGGGGCTTTTGACAACTCAGCTGTTCAACAGCGTTATTCCTGTTGGCTGATACAGAGAAAAGGTGGTGATTCATGTCTATAGGTGATATAGCAGGGCTGATGCAGGGAGCCATAGCTCAAGTGTTTCTTTTGTGCGGACCGGTACTCGGCGGTGCACTTGTCATCGGTTTGATTGTTGCAATCTTTCAAGCGACCACCTCCATACAGGAATCGACATTGACGTTCTTGCCTAAACTGGTTGCAATTTTGCTTGTATTGTTCTTGCTTGGAGGTCTGGGCTTCAGTGAACTGCGGAATTACACGCTGCAGTTGTTTTCCCGGATTCCCGATATGGCGCGGTAATAGCCCATGTTTGAATCGGTGGTGGCTTCTGCGCCAGTCATATTACTGGTTGCTGTTAGGTGCTTTGCCCTTATTAGAACGCTTCCTCTCTTTTCATCCCGCACAGTGCAGCGCATTGCGAAAGTTGCACTTGCGGGATATATGGCTTATGCGGTGTATCCTTTGGTCTCTCTTAAGGACGGACCGTATGCGGCATACGCTTCGTATTTCACTTCGGGAGGCGGTTTTACACAGGAATACATATTTGCCTTGATAGGGGAAGGTCTTATAGGCATTATGATAGGTTTTTTCGTTACCATCATATTTGCAGCATTCAGCACTGCCGGACAATTCTTTTCGTTTCAAATGGGCTTTTCTGCCAGCCAGGTGTATGATTCCATGAGTGAAGTGGAAAATCCTCTGATGGGTGAATATTTCAACTTCCTCGCTATGCTTGTGTTCCTCCAGAATCATTTGTTCAATGAAATCTTCTTAAAAGGCTTGGTCTCCAGTTTCAAGGTACTTAATGTATTTTCTCTTATCGACCACAGCGAAAACCTTGCGCTGTTTATGATGCAGAGCTTGACCAAGCTTTTCGGAGATGCGCTGGTGATTGCACTTCCCTTGATGGGAACCCTGTTTTTAATCAATGTCTGCATGGGCGTGCTTTCAAAAGCCGCTCCTACGATGAATCTTATGGCGGAAGGGTTTCCTATTTTGATTCTGACCAGTTTTGGTCTGCTTGTCTGGCTTCTTCCGAAATTTATGGAGCTGTTTGCGGATAATTTTGTGACGGGATTCTCCTTGCTGGAAAAACTGTTTCTTTCTCTCGGAGGAAACGGCGCATGAGCCAGATTGATTTGCAGTGGTTTTCGGCGGAAGAAGAGGGGAAGACCGAGGAACCGTCAGAGTATAAACTCCGTAAAGCCCGTAACGAGGAAGGTCGTGTACCAAAAAGCCAGGAACTCAACAGCAGCCTGATATATGTGCTTTTGATAGTCCTGTTGATGCTGCTTGCTCCGTGGGTGGAACGGAAGCTTGAGGAAGTTACAATCTTCTTCTTTAACAATATTACCAGCAAGAGTCTGTCATGGGGGCAGATTGCAAGGATTTTTTTGCGGTATTTTGTTATGCTGACCATTCCATTCAGTGTTATCGGTTTGGTGGCGGGTGTTACGGCGAACTTGGTACAGAACAAAGGTTTTATCTTTGCTCCGAAGTTGATGATTCCTAAATTTGATCAGATATTGCCGAACGTGGGAAAATACTTGAAGCGTACAATGTTTTCCTTTGAAGGTGCTTTCAATGTCGTGAAATCACTGCTGAAAGTAGTTGTCATCGGTTTTATTTGCTTCATTTTAATCCGCCGTAACCTTCCTACGGTGCTTTCTATGCTTCATACGGCGGGGCCGGCACTGGCGTTGCGGCAGATAGCCCGCATGGCAGCGAGCCAACTGCTGGTTACGGGCTTATTTCTACTTGTGGTCGGTGTCATCGATTATGTCGTGCAGAAGCGGCAGTTTATGGAAAATATGAAGATGACCAAACAGGAAGTCAAGGAGGAATTCAAGGAACTCGAAGGAGATCCGGAGGTCAAGAGCCGTCTGGAAAATGCACAGCGGGAAATGCTCGCCATGAATATGCCGAAAGCTGTCAGGGAAGCTGATGTCCTGGTGACGAACCCTACACATTTTGCTGTTGCCCTCAAGTGGCAGCGGGGGGTGGATTCATCCCCGAAAGTCACTGCAAAAGGTGAGGATATGACGGCTCTGAATATGAGACGCATTGCACGGGAAGCGGATGTTCCTATTGTTGAAAACAAACCTTTAGCACGTGGTCTCTATACAGACACAAAAGTTGGTGATATAATACCCGATGTATATCTCCGCGCCATTGCGGCTGTGTACGCGCAGATCGGATATATGGATAGAAAAAAATGATAGGAAATGGGTGGGAAGATGCCGGAGAGGCGTAGGTTTTTAGATAATCTGCTTTCATCGCAGAACACTGTAGTTGCTGTTGCCGTTGTTGTCGTAGTCCTCATGATGTTCATCCCTCTTCCGAAGGGATTGATTGACATGTCCATGGTTTTGAACATGGCTTTTACGCTGGTCATATTGCTTACCGTCGTATATACAAAGCGTGCTCCTGATTTTTCTTCGTTCCCCCGGCTGACACTGCTTGTGACGTTATTCGGTCTCGCCATAAATATCTCATCGACAAGGCTTATCCTGACCGGTTCTGCGAAAAACATGCACACTCTGATGAATTCTCAGAGCGAGATGGTCAAAGCCTTTGCGAATATCGCCACAGGCAACAATGAGCTTGTCGGTTTCATAATCTTTATCATTCTGATTGTCGTGCAGGTTGTCGTCGTCACAAAAGGTGCGACTCGTGTTTCTGAAGTAACTGCCCGCTTTACGCTCGACGCAATGAACAACAAGATGTTCGACATCCAGAACGAGTTGAACTCCGGTGCAATCACCGAAGAACAGGCTGCCGTCAAGAAAGCGCAGATACGTCAGGAGATAGATTTCTATTCCGCCATGGACGGAGCTTCAAAATTCGTCAGCGGAAATGTTAAGGCTGGTATTTTCATCACTGCACTGAACCTCATTGGCGGTATGGTGACTGGCATGATTATCGGAAAAATGCCGTTCAATGCTGCTCTTACCAGTTATATACATCTGACAATCGGTGATGGTCTTCTTTCTCAGCTTCCGGCTCTTATGCTTTCATTTGCGACCGGTATCCTTATCACCGGCGGAAACTCCGACGAAGTTATCGGAGATCAGATTAAGCAGAACTTCTCCGTCAGCGGCAATATCTATATCATTGTCGGCATTGCTTTGATTGCTATGGGACTTGCTTTCCACAATAGGTCTGCTGTCGTGCTTATTCCTGTTGGCGGTTTGTTCATATACGTTGGAATCCGCATGATGTCCCTCAAAAATAAGGCTGCTGCAAAAGCGGCTGCCGGAGGGGGAGTTGTGGCTGCTCAGGGGGGAGGTGTTTCAGGCAAGGCTTCCAAACCGGAAAACGTTTCGCCTGTTGTTCCGCTTCCGCCTCTTTCGCTGGAACTCGGCTATACACTCATTCCGCTCGTGGACAAAGAAAAGGGACAGGAACTGGTGGAACGTGTTACGAGAATACGTCACGAGCAGGCAATCGATCTGGGGCTTGTTGTTCCTCCTATCCGCATCCGCGACAGTATGCTTTTGAATCCGGAAGAATACTGCATAAAAATACGCGGCATAGAGGCAGGTCGTGCAATTCTCAAACTCGGTTACTACATGGGGCTTAACACAGGCAATGTACCTCCTGACAAGATTATGAAGGCTGAACACACGAGGGATCCTTCGTTCGGCATGGATGCAATCTGGATTCCAGAGAGCAGGCGTATGGAGGCAGAAAAAGCCGGGTATGCAGTGATTGACCCGCCAACCATAATTGCAACTCACCTCACTGAGATTATCAAACGGCATGCGGCTGATATTCTGACACGTCAGGAAGTCAGTGAAATTCTCTCCAAAATCAAAGAGACGAACTCTGTTGTCGTTGATGAAGTGCTTTCTGGTGAGCATAAGTATACATATGGTGAAATCGAAGCTGTCCTCAAGAATCTCCTTGAAGAGCAGGTTAGTATCCGCAATATGGTTGCTATTCTCGAGACTATGGCAAACTTCTCTCCAATTACGCATGATCCGTACTTCCTTACCGAAAAAGTACGCCAGGCACTCGGTGCCCAGATATGTCTGCAGTATGTGGATGACGACCGGACACTTCGTGTGCTCCGCCTTTCACAGGGTCTGTCTGAGATGATCCTTGAACATAAGGTAGAACAGCCTGGTCAGAAACCGTTTGTTGCGTTCTCTCCTGAAGAAGGTCGCAAGTATATAGCCGCAATGAGTGATACGATTGCTGCGGTGCGCAACAGGAATTTCCTTCCAATTGTTCTGTGTGTTGATGAAGTGCGGCAGCTTGTCAAGTCTTCCACTGAGCGGGAGCTTCCTGGAATCATTGTAATCTCCATAAGCGAGCTGATGGCTGCGGGCGGAGACATAAAAGTGGAGACACTGGGGGACATAGATGTACAATAGTTCCGCTCCTATCATACAGACAATACGAGGTCCTTCTCCCGAAGCCTGTAAGGAGGTTTTGTTCAGTCGGTATGGATACGACTATGAAGTGCGGGAGACACGGACAATTATAAAGGATACTTTCTTTGGCTTGAGGCACCATCCAGAAACTGAGATAAAGTTTGTTGTCAAGGAGAAGTATAATCCTCGCGATAATGCCCGTGCGTATCAGCAGGGAAGTGGAATGTCGCCGACACGTTCTTCGTATGCTTCTCCTGTTGAACAGCACATGCCGACATCCGCTGCGCCGGGGACACTGGCTGATCGCGATATGAACGAACGGGATAAACTTCTTCAGACGCTTACCGGAAAAGTTGACAATATTAAGCAGATGTCTGCACTGCAGAAAAGTATCGATAGTCTGAAATCCGACGTCCTTGACAAACTTAATGCGCTGACAGCGGAGAGTGCGAAAAAAGAAGAGCACGAGACTATTGCGAAAATCGATGAGCTGCTGGAGCAGAATGACTTCACAAAGTCTTATATTGCAAAGATGAACGATAGAATCCGCAATGAATTCAGTCTTGAAGAACTCGACGAGCTGGATACGGTGAAAGCAAAAGTCGTTGACTGGATAGCGGACAGCATTGCTGTTGCCCCGAAGTATACGGGTAGGGATCCTCATGTAATCGTTATCGTCGGACCTACGGGGGTCGGTAAGACGACAACAATTGCAAAGATGGCTGCCAAAATTACGTTCGTCGCAAAGCGCAAGCATGAGTCTACCCCTGTTATGCACATGATTACGGTTGACAATATGAGGGTGGGAGCAAAGGAACAGATTGAGAAATACGCTGATACTATAGAAGTGTCTTTGGATAAAGTTGACACGAAGGCAGACCTTGAAGAACTGTTCAGAATATATAATTCTTCGAAGGTTGACTATATCTTTATCGATACTAGCGGATTCAGTCCTAATGACTTTGAAAATATAGCAAAGCTGAAGAGTATGCTGGATATTCCTAAGATGCATGCGGATACTTTTCTTGCGGTGACGGCTTCTACAAAGGAACATGATCTTGAAAAAATCATAATGACGTATGAGCCGTTCAATTTCAGCAGCATACTGGTGACGAAGTGTGATGAGACGATGAGTTATGGCAATATAATCAGTGTTCTTTCTGAACGCGGAAAAAAGGTATCCATGATTACAACAGGACAGGAAGTCCTGCACAAGATGGAAAGAGCGACTCCGTATCATTTTTTGAAGAAACTCGACGGTTTTGATATTGATATGGAAAGCATGAAAGAAAAATATGCTGTCGCAGATCATGAAGATGAAATCGATTTTTGAGGTTAGAATATGGAAGAACAGTTGAGTGAACTTCGCGCATTTATGGGAAAAGACGATCATGCCCACAAAACCAGAATTCTTGCAATTACCAGTGGAAAAGGCGGTGTCGGAAAGTCTAATATAGCGACGAATATGGCGATTGCCTACGCACAGATGGGGAAACGCGTTATCCTGATTGACGGGGATTTGGGTATGGCAAACGTCAACGTCCTACTTAATATCGTCCCTCAGTACAACCTCATGCATGTCATAAACCGTCAGAAGAAGATGAGCGAGATTATTCTTGATACCGAATTTGGGGTGAAATTTATTGCTGGAGCCAACGGTTTTTCACGGCTTGCCAATCTTTCAAAAGAGGATCTCGATGCATTTGCAAAGGAATTTTCTTCACTTGGGAATGCTGATATAATAATCATCGATACAGGTGCAGGAATTGCAAATAATGTTCTTCAGTTCATAGCTGCAGCTGATGAAGTGTACATCGTTACGACTCCGGAACCGACCGCTATCACTGATGCATACGGTATTATAAAGATTATCACTACAGAATTGCAGAATAGAGAACTGAACTTGAACCTTTTGGTGAACAGGGTTCATTCCGCCGAAGAAGGAAAGAGAATCTCAGAGCGCATTATAAACATCGTCGGTCAGTTTCTGAACTTTAAAGTCGAATACATTGGCTTCGTTTATGATGACCCTGTCGTCCAAGCATCCGTTATACGTCAGAAGCCGTTTATGATTGTTAATCCGACTTCAAAACCTTCTGTCTGTATCAAGCATATAGTGGGACGAATTGAAAAGACTGACATGCTGGAAGATTCTGGTGTTGCAAATTTCCTTCAGAAATTTATCGGAGGGGGAAAAAAACATTGAAAATGATTCTTGAACTTGACCTTGAAGGTTTTTTGCCGTACCATAATACTATGGTCGCTTTGCAGGAGGGAGCGTGTTTAAACTTAAGAATGTAGCAGGTGCTGCAGCCTGCGGGTTCGCTTTGTCTTTTTTTATAAGCATTGCGGCAACTCATAAATTCGGTTCTTCTATAGCACGTGGAATCGTGTTCGGCTTCCTATTCGGTATTCTTGCATTTGTCATAGACCTTGTATATGGAAAATTCTTGTCAGACGATTCCGACAATTCAGTGGATTCTCTGAAATCTGATTCTTCTTCCGGTGCAAAAGTTGATATTACAATCGGTGATGCAGATTTGACAAACGACGGGGCGCCTCTTGCTTTTTCTGTATCCCGGAACCGTTTCAGTCTACCGGATGAAGACACTAGTGACTTGCATAAAAATGACATAAAAATGGATGTCCCAACTGTATCTGCTTCTCCGGTTGGTTCCGTAACGCCGGAATCTTCTGGCGGTAGTGGCCCTACCAAGCCGGTTCCTGTTTCAAAGGCCGCAGAGGAACCCGTTGCTTCCGCGTCCACTGAGACGTTTCAGCCGGTAACATTGGGCCGTCCTGTAGAAGAAGCTGCTCCTGCGGCGAAAACCCCGTCTGCACCATCAAAACCGCTGTCAGCCGCGGCGGCTGCAAAACGCTCCGAGCGGGAAGCTGACAAAAAAGAAATAGATGCGCTTCCTGATTTGGATACCTTCGGCGAAATGAGCAATGAGGGTATTGAGGCGGATGATACAGTCATAGAGGATACGGAATTTGCAACGGACGGAGGCATGTCCGATTCTGGACGACGGGTTACTTTGGCTGACGGAAGCAAGGCTTCAAATCATGACACGGAGACTTTGGCTAAGGCAATTCGCACTGTCTTGCACAGGGATGAATAGAAGATAGATAAGGGTGTGGGAGATGGCGAAATCTACTTTTGATGAAAAAACTGAAGATGAGCTCTGGAGGGAATATAAGAAGACGAAGTCTTCTGAAATCCGAGATAAGTTCATAAGACAATATATGCCTCTGGTCAAGTATGTTGCCGGCAAGGTGTCGACAGGAATGCCTGACAGCGTTGAATTTGACGACCTCGTCGGTTTCGGGCAGTTTGGTCTTCTTGATGCCATCAGTAAATATGACCCTGATAAAAATGTAAAGTTTAAGACCTATGCGGTTACACGCATTCGTGGTGCAATCTTTGACGAACTCCGTGAACTTGACTGGGTTCCCCGTTCTGTGCGTCAAAAATCCCGTGAAATAGAAGACACGATTGTTGAACTTGAGGCAAAACTCGGCCGTACTGCGAATGATGCTGAAATCGCTAAGGCTATGGGTATGACTGAAAGTGAATACGAGTCCACCGTGATGAAAGTCAGCGGAACCAGCATATTGTCCTTGAATGATGTCTGGTATTCCAACGATGACAGCGAAAAGATGTCGATAGGTGACAATATAGAGTCTCCGAACAGCTTGAATCCTGATGTCATTGTCGAGCGTATGGAGATAAAGCGCGTTATAATGCAGGCGATAAATGAGCTTCCTCAGAATGAGAAGATGGTTATAGTCCTGTATTATCACGAGGATTTAACGTTCAAGGAAATAGGTCAGGTTCTGAATGTCAGTGAAAGCCGCATCAGTCAGCTCCATTCAAAGGCGAATATGCGTCTGAGAGCAAAACTGACAAGCATGAGAAAAGGAATATTTTAAAAACGGGGTCCGGCAGAAATGGTGAATTTGGAAAAGCTTCGCGCTGATTTGGAAAAAAGACTTGCGGTGGATAAGGAAATCCATAGCGTTGTGGTTTGTGCGGATACTATTGAAGAGTGTCTTGCTGATGCTGCCGTTCAACTTGAGTCCAAAGTTCAGCGTCTTCAATATGAGGTTATGGAAAAAGGGTTTGCCGGTGTTATAGGGCTTGCCAAAAAACCGTGGAAGCTGAGAATCTACGAAGACCCGTCCTTTCTCAAGACAAAACTGGAAAAAGCTGCTGCTGAAGCAGCTGCTTCAGCAGCAGAAGAAGCCGATGAAATCAAGGTTGTCAATGCCGACGGTATATATTACGTCCGCCATTTCGGAGAAGATATCTGCTTGAAAATTATTCTGCCGAAGGGAAACGGACAGCCTGTTTCCCAGGGAGAAGTTCTTTCTGCCGTAAAACGTGCTGATACGCTCACCTGTGATGAAGCCTTGGTAAAGAAACTTTGTAAGGAAGGTACAGAGGAAATCTATGTAAATGTCGGTACCTATAAGCATATTCCCGCCGCTGATGCATCTCTTGCTGTTGATGTCGGAAAGGATGAAATGCAGGCGACCATAACGGTGACACCTCCAGAAGTCGGCGGTGCTGAGATTTCCGAAGAGATAATCAAGAAGAATCTTAAAACCCAAGGAGTTTCTGCCGGCATTGAAGAAGACAAAATAATAGAGTTTGTTGACAACCCTGTTTACAATGCCCCATATGAAGTTGCGGCGGCGATTCTTCCTGTCGACGGCCGCGATGCGTACATCGCATATGACTTTGAAGTTGACACTTCCAAGATGAAACTCAAGGAGACTGCAAACGGACAGGTTGACTTTAAGGAACTCAATCTTATTCAGAACGTCGTTGCCGGTCAGCGTCTCGCCCAGAAGCAGAATGCCGAAAGAGGAAAGGGTGGAAAGACTATTTTCGGTCGCTATCTGGAAGCTAAAAACGGAAAAGATATACAGATTCAGCTCGGTTCGAATGTTCGGCTGGAAAAAGACGGACGGACTGTTGTCGCTGAAAAGAGTGGCCAAGTCATGCTGGTCGGAAACAAGATTACCGTTGAGGAAGTCTACGAGGTCGAAGGTGTCAACATCAAGACCGGTAATATCACGTTCATGGGCACGGTAATCGTAAAAGGCAACGTGGAAGACGGATATAATATCAAGGCAGACGGAAATATCGAAGTCTATGGTTCTGTCGGCGACTGCAAACTTGAGGCGGAAGGTGACATCGTTATTTCTCAAGGTGTTATGGGACGCGATGAAGGGGTCATAAAATCCAGCAAGTCTGTCTGGGCTCGATTTATCCAGAACGCTACTGTCGAAGCTGGAGAGTATATCGTTGTAAATGATAACATAATGAATGCTCAGGTAACAGCGATGAAAAAGATCCTCCTGAAGGGTAAGCGTGCCCAGATTATCGGAGGACATCTGTTTGCTACGGAAGAGGTCTCCGCGAAGAACATCGGTTCCGCTGGAGGCGGTACTGAAACAATCATTGAAGTCGGTTTCGATCCGAAGGCAAAGCAGCGCTTGACAGAACTGCAGACCATGCAGTCGGAACTTGTCAAGCAGCTTGACGAGCTGGATCTCAATATCAACAACCTTGAGAACCAGAAGGAAATCCGCCGTTCTCTTCCGAAAGAGAAAGAGGAAGCTCTTATTTCCTTAAAAGAACAGAAGACTGACATCGTTGAAAAAAGCGATGTGATGACAAAGGAAATCAACGAAATTGAAGCGCGTCTGCGCGAACTTAAAGTTGTCGGACGTGTCAATGCAAGTGGGTCTGTTTATGCAGGTACCAAGATTTATGTACGCGATGAAAAAGATGAAGTGAAGGTTGATTGCAAAGCTGTTTCGTTCTACTACGACCAAGGCTTCGTCCGCCGCGGAAAGTATGATCCTGAGCATGTGACCAACGATGTTGCCGCTCCTGAAGGAT
Source organism: uncultured Spirochaetaceae bacterium (assembly GCA_902797055.1). Lineage (GTDB taxonomy): Bacteria > Spirochaetota > Spirochaetia > Treponematales > Treponemataceae > Treponema_D. Next base: position 15,392 of record CADBRT010000088.1, on the reverse strand, counting down.
ATGCTTCAGCCTGATAGGAATGAAAAATGGCTATACAACCGATTGATTTGTCCGTCGTCTATTCTCAGATGGATAATGTGGCGAAATTTAATGCCTCCCAAAACCAGTTGGCGCAGGTTGCGAATCAGACTGGAAGGGACAGGACAGCTGCGGAGAATCTTGAAAAATCCAAAACGGTTCAGGAAACGGCTCAGCACGATGCTGAAGCTGACACCATAAAGAGCAATGTGGAGGATGGCGGTTCATCATCCGGTTTTATTGCTGGCGGTAAAAAAAAGAAAAAAGAGGATTCTGAAGAAGAGCCTGAACTTGAGCAGGAGATTTCTGACCCGGCACTGGGCAGATTTATTGATATAACGGGATAGATGTATATTTTTGACGGGGTGGGGAAACGGACGCTTTTGTAATTGTTTTAATTTCAATTATAAATATCTCTCTTTGGTTTGTGCTTTTTTCCAGATTGAAAACAATGTTTTCTGTTGACGGTATAATAAAAAAAGCTCGGCGGGAACTCAATGCAATGTTGACCAGCATCAACAGTGATGCAGAGCGCAATATCCGTCTTATCGATGACAGAATTAATCAATTGAAAATAGTTTCTGCAGATGCTGAAAGTCGCGTCAAGCTTTTAAAAGAAGAGATTGCCCGTGCTCAGCAGTCTGTTATCGACCGCGTTGGAGCAGAAGAGTCTCTGTTCAATGATGATTCGCAGAATATAATACACAAGAATCAACTAAAGTTTGAAGAATTCGAAGAAGAAGAAAAAAAAGTCCCGGAAGAAATAAATCGGGAAATTCCAGAAAATACTTCTGTTTCAGATAATACACATCAGACGTATAAAGAAAAAGTGAAAGAGCTTGCTGCTCTCGGAATGACTATTGATGAAATTGCTCAGGAGGTTGGCAGAAGCACACAGGAAGTAAAATTTACTCTTGAAATTTCGTAGAAAGGGGATATAATATAATTATAATGTTTAGCGCTACTGGAATAAAAATAAAAAAGAGTCGTTATGGTTTGCTTTCCGATGGAAAGAAAGTTCATCTGTATACTATTTCTAACGGGAAAATGCAGTTTTCCGTTACTGATTACGGATGTATTATAACCAGCATCCTGCTTCCTGACGGAAAAAAAGGGTGCGTTGATGTTGCGCTTGGTTTTTCCACGCTCGAAGGTTTCGTGAATAATGATGCTAGTTTTGGTGCTGTTGTCGGTCGGTTCGCGAATAGAATTGGCGGTGCTTCTTTCTCTCTCGACGGCACAACGTATTCCCTCGATAAAAATGATAATAAAGTAAATACTCTGCACGGCGGGTTTGACCGCTGGGATAAGATTGTTTGGAAAGCTGAAAAAGTTTCCAATGACTATGGTGCAGGAGTGAAATTCACTCATAAGAGTCCTGACGGTGAGCAGGGATTCCCTGGAAACGGTGTCTTTTCGGTGACGTATACATTGAATGCAGACAATGACTTGACACTTTTGTATGAGGGTGAAGTCGACAAGGCTTGTCCGGTAAATCTTACAAATCATTCCTATTTTAATCTGGCCGGACAAAACAGCGGTTCAATCGGCGGACATTCCCTGCAGATGAACTGTTCACGCTATCTGGAAGTCGATTCTGAGTTGATTCCAACAGGAAAATGTATCGATGTAAAAGGAACTCCGTATGACTTCACAACGAAAAAACGTATCGGTGACGGTCTGCCGAGTGTCGGTGTCGGATATGACCACTGCTTCTGCGTGGACGGTTATGCTGATGACGGTGCCTTGCGTACGATAGCTACTCTTGAAGAGCCAGAAAGCGGCAGAAAAATGATTGTACGTTCTACACTGCCTGGCGTTCAGTTTTATTCGGGGAATTATATTGAAAACATAAAAGGTAAAAACGGTTTTGTGTATCACGCTCATGATGCCTTGTGTCTTGAAACAGAGGCATACCCTGATGCGCCGAACAAGGTCGATTTTCCGTCATCCATAGTGCGTCCTGGTCAAAAATATAATCAGGTTACGCAGTATGCATTTGTGTTTTGATTTTAATTTGTAAACTTTATCAACAAGAGAGGTCACAATGGACGTTCAGTTACAGGAACTAATCGACAAGATTAGAAAGGACGGTGTAGCCAGCGCAACAGCTTCAGCGCAAAACATCATTGATGAAGCGCAGAAGAAAGCTGCTTCCATAATAAGTGAGGCCGAAGCTAAAGCTGACAACATTATCAAAAACGCGAAGGCTGAGACCGAGCGGATGGAAAAAGCCAGTGAGGATGCTATTTCTCAGGCGGGACGAAACCTTATCATTTCATTCCGTGATGGAATTAACAAAGAGCTTTCAGCCATTGTGTCAAGCGAGACAGAGAAGGCTTATGACAAGGATATGTTGAAAAAACTTATTCCTGAAGCTGTTAAGGCTTGGGTTGCTACACCTGATTCTGACGATCTTACTGTTCTCCTCTCCTCAAAAGATTTGAAGGCTTTGCAGCTCAGTTTGAAGACTGCTCTCAAGACAAAGATTTCAAAAGGTCTTGAGTTGAAAGCCGATGATTCCCTCACAGGCGGTTTCAGAATCGGTTCAAAAGGTGGCAGCGCCTTCTATGATTTCAGTGCGGAGGAAGTTGCGAACCTGTTTAGCGCTTATTTGAATCCGAAGGTCACTGAACTGATGAAAAAAGCTGCAGCCGGTATCCCTGTTGAGGAAATTGAAGAGGATGACTCCGCTGACGATGAAGACGAAGAGGGAGAGACGTCGGCACGCAGGAGTTCTTCTGTACGCAGTGTTGCGGGCAGAGGAAGAAAGGCTGTTTCCGACATTGTCGAGAAGGTAAAGAAATAGTGGAACATCTCTATTATTTGGTATCCCAGTTACCTTCGTTTAAAACAGATGATGACAGTGGTGCCAAACTTCCTATCACAACGGCAAATTTCAAGGATTTGTGCCAGCGCTTTATGTCTGCAAAGAATGCTGAGCTGGCGCGTAATCTGACGCTTGAACCGCCGTTGGAGGATGCACCAACAGGGTCGGTTTTTCTTGACTCGTGGTACAAAAAAGAACGGGATCTGCGTTTCGCACTGGCACAACTCCGCGCCCTGAAGATGAAAAAGGATACGAAGGATATTCCTTCTGTTGCCGATGGGGAAGTTGTGCAGGCGGCACGTACCGTAACGGGAATGGACAGTCCGTTGAGCGCTGAGTTGTATCTGAATGAATACAGACTCAGTGTGCTCGATAAAATTGCTCCGCTGGACTATTTTTCAGTTGATGCAGTTTATAACTACGGCCTGCGCCTTATGCTTACCGAGCGGATTAAGAAATTTAACCGCGATGAAGGTTTGGCATCGTACCACAAAATCTATGATGATATTCTTGGAGAAGATAAATGACTGAAACAAAAGGCAAAGTTGTTGCTGTCAACGGTAACATGGTCTCAGTAGAGTTTGACGGAAAGGTCTCTCTCAATGAGGTCGGTTATGTGAACGTTGACAATACCAAGCTGAAGGGCGAGGTTATCCGTATTCGCGGTAATACAGCCCAGATGCAGATTTACGAAATGACGAACGGAATCTCCACTGACTGCAAAGTTGAGTTCACTGGGGATTTGCTGAGCGTTGAAGTCGGACCTGGTCTTTTGGGACAGGTGTATGACGGACTTCAGAACCCACTTAAGCTTTTGGCAGAGCATTCTGGCTACTTCCTTGAAAGAGGTGTGTATCTTCCTGCCCTTGATGAGGAGAAGAAATGGTCTTTTACACCTACCGCAAAGGAAGGCGACAAGGTCATTGCTGGTGATTATGTCGGTACCGTTCCGGAGGGGTCATTTACTCACAAGATTCAGGTGCCGTACAGTTTCTTGGGAACCTATACCATCAAGAAAATTGTTGAAGCTGGTTCCTATAAGATTCACGATACAATCGCCACGCTCGTCGATGACAAGGGGAAGAGCCATGACATCTGCATGAGTTTCAAGTGGCCTGTAAAGCGTGCTGTAAACTGCTACGCAGAGCGTCTTGCACCTGATGAAACACTACATACTAAGGTTCGTCTTATCGATACATTCTTCCCGGTTGCAAAGGGTGGAACCTATTGTATTCCTGGGCCATTCGGTGCAGGAAAAACCGTTCTTCAGCACACTACAAGCCGTAATGCAGATGTAGACATCGTTATCATTGCGGCATGTGGAGAACGCGCAGGTGAGGTTGTTGAAACCTTGACCGAGTTCCCTGAGTTGAAAGATCCGAGAACCGGACGTTCCCTCATGGAGCGCACAATCATTATCTGTAATACATCTTCAATGCCTGTTGCATCCCGCGAAGCATCTGTTTATACAGGTGTTACACTGGCTGAGTACTATAGACAGATGGGACTCAACGTTCTTCTTTTGGCGGACTCAACATCACGCTGGGCACAGGCTATGCGTGAAATGTCCGGACGCCTTGAGGAAATCCCTGGTGAGGAAGCATTCCCTGCATATCTCGAAAGTACAATCGCTTCTTTCTATGAGCGCGCGGGTATCGTCAAGTTGAGAAGCGGAGAAAAGGGGTCTGTTACAATCGGTGGTACTGTTTCACCTGCCGGTGGTAACTTTGAAGAGCCTGTTACACAGGCAACACTGAAAGTTGTTGGCGCATTCCATGGTTTGAGCCGTGAGCGTTCAGATGCCCGTCGCTATCCAGCAATCGACCCGTTGGATTCTTGGTCAAAGTATAACCCTGTCATGCGTGTTGATTGGGTTGAGTACGCCAGGGATCTTTACCGCAGAGGTTCCGAAGTCAACCAGATGATGAAGGTTGTCGGTGAGGAAGGTACGTCTCTTGAGGACTTCATCACCTATCTTAAGAGTGAATTCCTGGATGCTGTTTATATGCAGCAGGACAGCTTCGACGAAATTGAAGGTGCATCAAGCATTGAGCGTCAGAAGTATATGTTCAAGAAGATTCTGGGCATCCTCGGTTCAACATTCAATCTTACAGAAAAAGCAGAGGCCCGCGATTTCTTCAACGGACTGAGGCAGTCTTTCATTGACATGAACTACAAGGCTTTCAAGAGTCCTGAGTTCAATGAACTTGAAAAGAAGATTGACCAGGCTCTTGATTCAAAGTCTGCAACTGTATCTGAAAAAGTCAAAGCTTTGATTAAGGACGGTGAGTGATGAATAAAGTATATAGCAGAATCGAAAGCATAAACGGTAGCGTTATCACAGTCCGTGCTACAGGAGTCAAACTCAACGAGCTTGCTGAGATTACAACCCGTTTCGGTAAATCTCTTGCTGAGGTCAATAAAATCGACGGAGACGTTGTTTCGTTGCAGGTTTTTGCCGGCGGACGCGGTGTTGCTACAAACGATCAGGTTCGCTTTTTGGGACACGACATGCGCGTTTCTTTCAGTGAGAACCTTCTCGGACGCATTTTCAACGGTTCCGGAGAACCACGCGACAAGGGCCCTTCTTTGGCTGACAACCTTGTTCCTATCGGAGGCCCATCTGTCAACCCGTCACGCCGTATCCTTCCTAACCGCATGATGAGAACGAATATTCCGATGATTGACGTGTTCAATACGCTCGTCGTCAGTCAGAAGATTCCTATCTTTTCAATTTCAGGAGAGCCATACAATCAGCTCCTGGCCCGAATTGCTATGCAGGCAAATGCTGATGTAATTGTTCTTGGTGGAATGGGACTTAAGTACGATGACTATCTGTATTTCCGCAAGACTTTGGAAAATGGTGGAGCTTTAAGCAAGACAGTTATGTTCATCCATACGGCAGCTGATCCAACCGTAGAATGTATGAAGATACCTGATTTGTCTCTTGCTGTTGCAGAGCAGTTTGCTTTGCAGGGGAAAGACGTTCTCGTTCTTCTTACCGACATGACTAACTTTGCGGACTCCATGAAGGAAATTGCTATCACTCAGGAGCAGGTTCCTTCAAACCGCGGTTATCCGGGAGACCTATACAGTCAGCTTGCTTCAAGATATGAAAAGGCAGTTGACTTCTCTGATCAGGGATCAATCACAATTCTCGCTGTTACCACAATGCCTGGTGACGATGTTACTCACCCGGTTCCTGATAACACTGGATACATTACTGAAGGACAGTTCTACCTTAAGGGGGGACGCATCGAGCCGTTCGGTTCTCTTTCCCGTCTTAAGCAGCAGGTCAACTCCAAGACACGCAAGGATCACCGCGCGTTGATGGACGGTATGATCCGTCTGTATGCACAGTATCGCGATACTTTGGAAAAGAAGAGCATGGGATTTAATATGAGTGCTTGGGATGAAAAGCTCCTGAAGTACGGTGAAATGTTTGAATCTCAGATGATGTCTTTGAGTGTAAACATTCCTCTTGAAGAGGCTTTGGACAACGGTTGGAAGATTCTTGCCCAGTGCTTTGACAAGAAAGAAACAGGAATGAAAACTGAGCTTATTGAAGAATTCTGGCCTAAAAACTGAGGACTGTAGATGGCAAAGATTAAGCTGACGAAAAACGAGCTTAAGACTCAGAAAGATGCGCTTAAAATGTATAAGCGCTACTTGCCGACTCTTACGCTCAAAAAACAACAGCTGCAGTCTGAAATCCGAACGATAGATGAAAAGGCTAAATCGGTCCGTGCCCAGAAGAAATCCTTGGAAGAGGATTTTGAGAAGTGGATTGCCGTCTTTGGTGAAAAAGAAGCCTTTAAGCCCGGAATGGTGACGGTAAAAAACATCAAGAAGGGTTGGGGAAATATCGCCGGTGTAAAAATTCCTATCTATGAAGGGGCTGATTTTGGCCGCGGTGACTACGATTTGTACGTCACACCATTGTGGATAGATATGGCTGCAGACAGAATGGAGAAAGCGTTGGAGCTTGACTTGCAGGCAGAAGTGCTTGATGAGCAGGTTCGCTTGCTTTCTCAGGAGTTGCGGACAACGACCCAGAGAGTCAATCTTTTTGAAAAGGTTAAGATTCCGGAAACAAAGGCAAACATCAAGAGGATAAATGTATTTCTCGGTGATGAGCAGGTTTCTGCCGTTGTGCGCAGTAAGATTTCAAAGCGGAAGCTGGAAAGAATTTCAAATGAGGAGGAAGATGAATGATTGTACCGATGAAAAAGGTTTCGATTGTCGTTCTTGACTCATTGAGAAAGGAATCCGTCAAAGCTCTCCGCAAAATGGGTGTTGTTCACCTCGAGACGATGGAAGGTTCTGGAGAGGCTCTTGCAGCCTGCCGTGAAGCTGCTGCTGTCATCGATAAGGCGATATCTATCCTTGCGGAGATTAAGCTGCCGAAAAAGCAGATTGTCAACCAAGTTGGATTAACAAACGATGCTGCGCTGAATGTCGCCAGAAAGATTGCATCGCTCAGCGACGAGAAGAAGACGCTGTTCGATAAGATATCCCAGTGTAATAATGAACTGGAACGCTTGTCTGAATGGGGTGATGTCGATCCTAATGCTTTTGCTGACCTTGCAGAGAAGGGAATCTTTACCTATATGTATGAGATTCCTGAGGATATGTATGCACTTATTGGTGATGATGTTGAAACTGTCAAAGTAAACTCATCAAACAAAGTTGTGCGTTTCCTTCACGTCTCAAGGGAGGCTGTGTCAGAGAGGCCTACAGCGCTTCCTCCGGAGGCATATGCAGTTCCGCTTCCAGAGAAGTCTACAAAGGTTATCCGCGATGAGATTCTGGCAGCTAAACAGACTATTTCGCGAATTGAAAGCGAGCTTTCTGATGACAAGAAATATGCAAATGCGTTAGTTGTGTATAAGAAAGTTGTAGCTTCGGATATCGAATATGAGACTGTATATAGCGGCATGGGGCATGAGGAAGATTCTCCTGAATCTGCTGAAACGGTAAAGCTTGCGTGGCTCACCGGCTACGTTCCTGCGGATTTGCTTCCTTCATTTGAAGCGACCTGCAAATCGAATGAATGGGCATATCTGGTTTCTGATCCGGCTGAAGATGATCCTGTTCCAACGAAGCTGCACAACAACAAACTGGTCAGCATCATTTATCCGCTTATGGACTTCCTTGACGTTACACCGGGATACCATGAGTTCGATATTTCCGGCTGGTTCCTGTTGTTCTTCTGCGTTTTCTTCGGAATGATTTTTGCGGATGCTGGATACGGTGCACTGATTGCTTTGTTAGGATTCGGCTTGCTGGCGAAGAGCAAAGAGGGAAAGCGTTCTCTACCGGTGCTTGTCACCATTCTAGGTCTTTGTACCATGGTTTGGGGAACGCTCACCTGTTCATGGTTCGGCATTGAAAAACTGCCGGAATGGATGGTCAACCTTTCATTCACTCCCGTTTCAAAAGCAAAAATGATGCTGCATAACGGATTGGATGAAGTCACCGCAAAGGGGCTTGCTGATAAAAACCAGCAGATTTTCTGTTTTCTGCTGGCGCTGGTTCAGTTGAGTATCGCACACATCAAGTGTGCAATTGCAGACAGAAAAACGCTGAAATGTCTCGGCGACTGGGGCTCATTGTTCCAGTTGTGGGGTACGTTCTATGTTGTGCTTAGCATGGTGGTTGATTCCAGCAAGTATAAGCTTGGACCAATCGTCCCCGGAACAACGTTCCTTGGCATACCGTTGCCAACAAATATTGCATTCATCGCTCTTGGAGTTCTGTTCTTCGGCTTTGCCTTGAATTTTGTGTTCTCCAATTACGACGGAAGCATTGGACGCTCTGTTTTGGAAAGCTGTAAAAACATCATCAGTGTGTTCCTTGGTATTGTCAACGTCTTCTCAGACATTGTTTCATACATACGTTTGTGGGCTGTTGCACTTGCTGGCGCTGCAATAAGCGGTACTGTCAATCAGATGGCCGGACCGATGTTCGGCAAACTGACGATTGTCGTATTCGCAATTATTCTGCTGGTGTTTGGACATGGGCTCAATATGATGCTCAACCTTTTGTCTGTCATTGTACACGGTGTCAGGTTGAATACACTTGAGTTCTCTCAGCATTTGGGTATGAATTGGAGCGGTACAAAATACAGGCCGTTCAGTGAGAATCCTAAAAGCTGATTGGAAACAGGATTTTTCAGCCTAATGGCTGATTAATATAGTAAATGAATATAAATAGCGCAGTAAAAACTGCGGTGAAGGAGTAAAGTATGAACTGGGGTATGATTGGTGCTGGTTTGGTAATGGGCATTGCCGCTATGGGAAGCGCAATCGGAATTGGAATTGCAGGACAGGGTGCTATCGGTGCATGGAAAAGATGTTATCTGAATAACAAGCCGGCTCCGTTCCTTTTGGTCGTTTTTGCCGGTGCTCCGCTTACACAGACAATTTACGGCTTCCTGCTTATGCAGACGATGCACGGTTCTGCTGTCAATGCTAACCCTGCTCAGCAGTTGTTCCTTTTGGGACTCGGACTTGCCTGCGGACTTTCAATGTGTATGTCTGCTGTCGCACAGGGAAAAGCTGGTGCTGCCGGTAGCGATGCTCTTGCAGAAACAGGAAAGGGCTTTACAAACTACATCATGGTAGTCGGACTTTGTGAAACAATCGCTTTGTTCAGCATGGTCTTCGGAATGATTGTTGCCTAATTCGTTATAGAACATTACTGAATTGAACCGCTGAAGTGTAACGTTACACTCCGGCGGTTTTTTTGTTTTTACATTGTGGAGTTGTTGATGAATACACGTGTGGTTACGATAGGCGGGCATGACGGCATTCGGAAGATTCTGGTGGGAGGAAACAATCCTGTCACGGTACAGACTATGTGGAAGGATGGAATAACCGATGTCTGTGAAAACCCCGCAAAGCTTGCTGACATAATAAAGAAACTTGCTGTTTTGAAATCGCTGGGATGTGACATAGTGCGTTTTGCAGTTCCTGATATGGAAAGCGCTAAAGGATTGTGTCTGATTGCGCGGGGAACAGATATACCTCTTGTTGCAGATATTCATTTTGACTATCGGCTTGCTCTTGAATGTCTCAAAGGGGCTGTCTCTGTCATACGGATTAATCCTGGAAACATTGGTTCTGAAGCAAGAGTGAAGGCTGTCATCGACGGATGTTCCAAAAAAAATGTTGCCATACGAATCGGAGTGAATACTGGAAGTCTGCCAAATGATTTGGATGACGCCGTTTCCTCTGGTTCCATGTCGCGAGCCCTTGCACTGTCTGAAGCTGCCCAGCGTGAAGTTGAAGTCTTTGACAGGCTCGGATTCAAAAACGTCGTGGTCAGTATGAAGTCTTCTGATGTACAGGAAACTATCGAGGCGAACAGGGCGTTTGCAGCGGCAAGTGATATTCCTCTGCATATCGGTGTGACAGAAGCTGGACCGCTGATTACCGGCATAGTCAAGTCTACGCTTGCATTCAGTACTTTGCTTAAGGAGGGCATTGGTTCTACAATTCGAGTCAGTCTTTCCTCGACCCCTGAAAACGAAGTGATTGCTGGCAGGGAAATACTTCACGAATGCGGTTTACGGCAGGGTGGTGTAACAATAGTCAGCTGTCCGCGGTGCGGAAGAATCGGCTTTGATGTGCACGGTTTCGTTTCCCGCTGGCAGGAGGAACTGTATGCGATGAACAAGAATATAACGGTTGCCGTTATGGGCTGTGTTGTCAATGGTCCCGGTGAAGGAAAACACGCAGATTTGGGCATCGCTGGCGGCGGCAATAAGGTGATTATCTTTAAGAAAGGTAAAATTGTACGAACAGTCGATGCAAAAGATGCCGATAATGAGTTTAGAAAAGAACTGGAGACTTTCTGATATGTCTAAAAAATCCGTTTTCTTCCTGAGTATTGTATTTTCGCTGCTTCCTGTTTCACTTTTTGCCGTTACGAAACGCTCTGAAAAGCCTACGGGGGATGAACCGTGGTATATCCTGAAACAGGCGCAGAACTGCTTTGAAAACAATGATTATGGTGAGGCTGTTAAGTTTGCAGAGGATGCGAAACAGAAGCGACTTGAATACTGCCAATGGGAAAGCTACATTCTGGATCAAACTCAGCGCAGCCAACAGATACGGAAAGCCGGTGACTACATCGACGAGATACTCCTTATATTGCAGGAGAAGTCCTATGTTGAAGCTGTGCAGATAATCAATGAACATTTCGACAGGTATGGCAAGGATTTCTTCAATTCCAGTTTTTCCAAGTTGAAGCAATGGATAGAAAACGATTATCTCTATCCTGAAGCAGATTTCCTCCTTGGAAAAATTTACAAACTTGAAGGTGAATTCGAATTTTCGGCGTCCTACTTGAACCGTGCATACGAAAACCGGCAGCGCCTCGATGTTCCTGATGTAAAATATGATATCCTTTATGAACTTGCAGACCTGTCCGAACTGCAAGGTGATGACAAACGGTATGAAGAAAACCTTCTTTCCGTTCTGAAAGACGACAGTTCGTATACGAACAGCGGCTTTCTGGTCGCTCTGACACGGCTTATAAACAACAATACAAAGGATTCTGTTGAGAAATTCTTCCTCTTGTACCGCAGCAACAATGATATCTCAATACGTGCGTTGTATGAATTAGGAGAGTACTACACTCGTATGAAGCAGAACGAGAAAGCTCTCCGCTGTGTTGCTCTCGGCTCCATAGCCGCTGTAACCAAGATCGAAGACATTCTGAAAAACCGTTTGTTCGATTATTCTTATACGACATTTCAGGACTTGCTGGACAAGGCGTCTAAGTACGATGATGTCGTTGAATGGGGAAACAGCAATAATATTTGGGAGTTGTTTTACAATCTTGCTGCCAATGCCGAAATTTCGGGCAAAACAGTGTTTTCCAAGACTTTGTTTTCAATTCTTGCCGAGCATGAGCCGGAAGACTACTGGAAAAAGCGCGCTGCAATCAAACTTCAGTAACGGATTTTCAGAACATGTGGCCGAGTCCTACGAAGAGTTCATAACTCTTTTTGGGACGGCGCCAACTGGTATCGGTATTGAGGAACTTCTTGCCGATATCGAAGCCTAAACTTACCCGCACAACATAACTTCTCCACTTAGCAGGATAGACGATTGCTTCGATTCCTGCGCCATAAAGACCTTCCTTCGGCTTAAACGCATTCCCTGACACCTTGTTTTTTATCAGCCCCATGTCAAAAAAGGGAGACAGCTGCAACTCGAAATCCAGCATTTCCATCATCGTAGCCATCTTGCTGTCAGAATCCTCCGCATGGAACCATTTCCGCCAGTTCGTTGTTATGATGTGGATTGGAAGCTCCACGTTAAATACGATTGCGCTGTCTGTCTCAAGTGCGTAATTGTCATCGTTTACAAAGAAAGGCGGTGCAAAAGTTTGCAGGTCGAGGACACCTCGTATCTGAAAACCGATGTTCCGCACGGCATTCAGTGTTGCGAAGAAGCTGGCATTCGCTTCAAGCCCGACCATCCCGAATCCTTTGTATATGCTACCATTTGCAGAGATGAGCGGGGAGAACATTTTTGACATTGAGGATTTGCTGAAATCACGGGTTATGGACTGCGTCGTCGTAAAAAAATACCCTTCCCTGAAATTTCCCGACCAGTTTATGTGGTTCAGCGTGATTGTCTGCCCTGCGGTGAGGGCAGGGCTGGGGTGTAGTTTGTAGTTCGCCTTGTTGATACCATTTTTATCCCAGTTGTATGCTGCGCTGACAAATGGGGTGTATATCACAGGAGAGTTTGATACTTCCCCGACGGTCAACGGCAACGAGAGCTTGCCAAATTCCTTGAAATAAAGTTTGTCGTCATATTTTTCAAACTTCGGATCCATCACCGCGGATTGCAGAAATGCAATATGGAAAAAATTCTCTCCGAGCGGGATTCCCACATCGACGCCCGTATTTAAATTGAACTTTGGAGAGGAGTCCCCTATGGTCCACGCGAAATCAATGCTGTTGAGCCATGAGTTTTTTGTCTTGCCAATGGAAAACGGATAGTTGTATCCGACCGTTACCGCGGGGGTTATATCTGAATAGTCGTCGGGGTCTTTTTCGGTGCCGAACTGCATGCTTGTGACAAGGAAAAAGGGGTTTGTGAGCCCTAAAAAATTTGAGTCAGTGAACACAACTGAGAATTTAATGCCTTCGTTGGAGTCTGCTGACGGGTAGGGGATCAGAATCCTTGATTTTGAGTCGCTGAATGTAAAATCTACCGTCATGTGGTAGATTTGATCTGGAGAGAGTTCTGCGACATAGTATATATAACTGATGTTCTCAAGCAGCCTAAGATTCTCTATCTGTTGCTTTACGGAGGCGACATATTCATCGAATGCCTGTTTGCTCTCAAACACCGTGTTGTATTCTATCGGCAGAATCTTCCGTTGAATCATCTCCGGCCTTGTGATGCCTTGGGAATTGAATACGACACTTTGAATCTGATATTTTCCGTCAGGCGGGAGTTCGCTGGCTGTCTGAGCTGCAACCGAATTCACTGTTAAAAAGCATACGGCAACGAAGAGGAGAAGTCGGCTTATGTTTCCCTTCATGTTCATCAGTACGCTCCGGAACCCCGTAATACAACCCATACCGTTTTGATGATAATCCATAAATCGAGCCAAATGGACCAGTTCTGTATGTAATACGTGTCGAGTGTTATTCTCTCTTCATATCCGGTATCGCTCCTGCCTGAAATCTGCCACATGCCGCTCAGCCCCGGTTTTACGGAAAGGACATAGTCTGCATATTTGCCGTAGCGGAACAGTTCCGGCTCAGTGACAGGACGCGGACCGACAAACGACATCTGACCTAAGAAGATATTGATAAGTTGCGGTAGTTCATCGAGACTGGTTTTCCTCAGGAATTTACCGAACTTTGTGACACGCGGGTCATCTGTAAATTTCCTGTCCTTTTCCCATTCTGCAGCCCTCACCGGGTCCGTTTCAAGGATATGCTTGAGTTCTTCGTCTGCATTGATATTCATGGAACGGAACTTCCAACATTTTATTTCCTTATGATTTTTACCTATACGCTTGTGCCCGTAAAAGACAGGTCCTGGGGATGTCGTCTTTATGCCTATGGCTATTACAATCGTCAGCAGAAGGACAAAAGGCGAAGCAATAAGGCACAGCAGAAGGTCTATTCCGCGCTTTGCAAAAAGCGCACCACTTTTTGTCAGATAGTTTGTGGAAGAAAATCCTAAGATACCGCCGAAATCCCTCATGTGGAGGGACATATTTGTCAGTACCTGCGTCTTCGGAATCTGTATCATATACCGGTAATGCGTCTGAATCTGTTCGATGTTTTTGTCGTACCCACAGACGATGGCCACCTTGATGTTCAGTTTGTAGAGACAGTCCCGTATGCTCTTTGTCGTATAAAATACGGGAATCCCGCAGTATGACATATCGTGTATGGCAGAATCAGTGATTATGACGGCTGGGCGGTAGCCGAAGTTCGGGTTTCTGAGCATGCGGTCTATGATAACATCCGCATTGTGACCTTTTGTGTAGATGACCGCGGGGACTCCCCACCATTCGTGCTTGCCGAATATATAACGGGCGACCTCCCTCCCTGAGGGAAGCAGGGCTGTTGCAAACGGCCAGCCGATAATCAGCGCGCAGGCAATAGGCCAGCGGTCTTCGGATTCCACGTTAATGCTGATAGCTATGCCGATGAAAGAAAAGAACGTACAGAGTGAAAAACGCTTGATTTCTTCCTGCGGTGCAATCAGGATTCCTGGGTACAGACTTGCTGCATAGAACACTATCAGCATGACCGGAAGGTATGCCGAATAGGTAACGAAGGAACGGAAATTAATCCAGGAATGGTTTATAAGATTTACGATGAAAAAACCTATGCCAATGCAAATGAGCACTATGGCTGCATCAACTGCCATGAGTATGGCCCCGGAGAAAAAGGAACTTGTCCGCTTGAAGTGCTCGTGGAAATATGTCTCAAACTCGTTTTCTGTCATTTATTTCAATAAGTGCGACTGTTGGTATTAGTGCAAGTATATAGGAAATAAGAGCATGGGGCAAGTAAGAACAGGAATTTGTGTCAGTTGTTTCAGCTGGTAGTTGAAAATAAAAAAACCTCCGGCTTAACCGAAGGTTTCATAATCTTTCGGGATGACAGGATTTGAACCTGCGACCCTCTGGTCCCAAACCAGATGCTCTACCAAACTGAGCCACATCCCAGTATTAACTTTTTTGGAGACAGGTAGTGGATTTGAACCACTGATGATAGGGTTGCAGCCTACTACATTACCGCTTTGCTAACCTGTCAAAAGGTGTAACCAAGCACTTCCTAGTTGAGTTGTAATCTTCATCTCCGAATGGCTGCAGTCCATCCGTCCAACTAGGGTTACTTGACTGTGTTTGATAATTCTATGACCCGTCGACCACAGAAACCGAGTTCTCTCTCGGGCGCGTCTTAACCACGCTCTCCGCGCTTGCACACCCTCTCACCCTTTTTTTCACCGTGTGCTTCCGTAGTGGTTGCAGAGACGGGATTTGAACCCGT
>CADBRT010000087.1 GCA_902797055.1 uncultured Spirochaetaceae bacterium | reverse complement strand
TGGAGTGCACTGTACCGACGGCAGGTACTGTCGCGTCCGTACGGTTCCTGAACGCGCCCCATACAACAGCTTTCTTTCTATATAAACAATTCTTTTACGCTGCGCTTGTATTTGTCGCCGCGGTCAAACTCATTCATGAACATGCCGAACGACGTGCAGCCGGGAGAGAACACCACCGGCAAGGCAGTGCGGGCCGTCACCGGACCGTACACGGTACGCGTGTCGGGAGCAGAAAGGTTCGTGCGCAGTTCCAAAAGCAAATCGCTGATGGAATCGAACGGACCGTAGTAGTTCACGTGGCGGGCGTCGAGCAGGAATGTCAGTTTGTCAGTGCCGGTACCTTTGAGCAAGTAAATCTGTTTTGCCTTGTATTTGGTCTCCGTTTCACCGCTCAAAATCCGTACCAGCGGCAGGAAATCCAAATTCTTGTCAGTTCCACCGGTGATAAGCACATAGTTGTGGCGGAATGCTTCTGTCGCGGCAACGGTAGCCTCAGGAACTGTGGAACAGCTGTCGTTGTAGAACACGACGTTGCGCCCGTCGGCAGGAGATTTCCACGTGTGGCACATCTCCAAACGGTGTGCCAGTCCCGGCCAGTCTGCAAGGACGGATGAAATCTGTTCAGGGGCGGTTCCCATCAGCTGCAGGGCAAGCGCTGCCTTCAGAACATTGATACGCATGATAGGTCCAGGCACAGCAAGTGCCTTCATTATCCGCTCTTCGCGCAGGTTGTGCATTATCGCACGCTTGCTGCGGAGTTCAGGAGGCAGGGTTGAATACCCGTATATCTGACCGTCGTGCTCCTTCTTCAGAAACGCACCGAAAACCGTCTTTGGCATGACATACTGGCTGTAGCGGAAAACCGTACCGCATGTTTCCGCCGCGAAATCGTCCCCCCAGCAGTGGCACCCCTTCTTCTTTTCAGAGCACTCGTTGAAGTAGTCATCGTCGTCGGCATCAAGAATGGTGTAGTCGCTGGCGGTCTGGTCAGCGTACACGAGACGCTTGTCATTGACGTAGCTGTCCATGTCGCCGTACCAGTTCTGGTGGTCCCGCATAATCTTTGTGATGATTGCAATCTTCGGCTTCAGCGCCTTTCTGCCCCGCAAATCGCGCAGCTGCCAACTGGACAACTCCAGAACGACAGGAGTAGTTCCGTCGGTTTCATCGAGGAAGGTCAGCGGGCTCACCGTAATGTTGCCGCCCAAGAACGGGGAAAAGCCTGATTTCTGCAGTCCGTAGTACAGTGCGC
Source organism: uncultured Spirochaetaceae bacterium (assembly GCA_902797055.1). Classification (GTDB taxonomy): domain Bacteria; phylum Spirochaetota; class Spirochaetia; order Treponematales; family Treponemataceae; genus Treponema_D. The sequence goes on along the minus strand of CADBRT010000087.1, from coordinate 11,040 downwards.
TTGCGGTGCTGGATTTTCCCTTGCTTCCGGTGATTGCAATAATCGGAGCCTTTGTAAAATGCAGGAAGATGCTTATGTCTGTTTCGATGTTCTTTGCTGCGGCGAGGTATTTGTTCCCCTCGTATTTGATTCCAGGGTTCTTAATGACGCAGTCCGCCTGCTCAAAATCTTCAATGCAGTGCTTGCCCAGCACATAGCGGAGCCGTGAGCGGTCGAGATACTGATCGACACTGAGCGCTAGAATCGTGGGCTCCAGTTCCTCGCGCGTCTTCATATCAGTCACGGTGACGTACGCGCCATGCTGCAGGAAAAAACGGACGCAGGCTTCCCCGCCGCCGTTGAGCCCCAGTCCCATGATTGTAACGTGCTTGTCTCGGATATCCTCAAAGGTTTTAAAATAGCACCCTTCCGGATACACATGCGGTTGTATTTTTTCTTCCATATTATCCCCTCCCAAAAGGATTACCGGCTGGTGCGCAGACGGCTTCTCTCCGCGAACCGTGCCCGCGCTTCACAGAGCAGCAGGTCAATAATCTTTGCAAATGCAAGTCCGTCTGAAATGCAGAGTTTCGGAAACATGCTTATGCCGGTAAAGCCCGGGATTGTATTGATTTCGTTTACATAAATGTCGCCGCTTCCGCGCTCCACGAAGAAGTCCACGCGGGACAGTCCGCTCGCGTCCACCGCGCGGTACGCCTGACATGCGAGTTTGCGCACTTTTTTAAGGTTCTCCGCATCAAGCAGGGCGGGAATCTTGAGTTCAGCACCGTCAGGGTCGTTGTACTTGGCATCGTAATCGTAGAACACGTGCTTCGGAACAATCTCGCCAGGTCCGTACGCATTAATCCCCGTCTCCGGAATATCGGGGGAACCGGTGATTGAGTTTCCGGTGACCGAACACTCGACTTCGCGTGCGTCTATCGCCTTTTCAACAAGGGCTTTGTTGTCCCACTGGAATGCTTCCATGAGCGCAACGGACAGTTCCTTTTCGTTTTCAGCCTTTGAAGCCCCGTCGCTTGAACCAGCAGAACTTGGCTTTACAAAGAGCGGGAAGCCGAGCGTCTGTACCGCTTCCTGTACCTTCGCATCGTAGCGGGCACTGTCGTTGACGTCAGCGCGGGTAATGCAGACATACGGCACCACCGGGAGCCCCGCTGCCTTGAGCAGTATCTTGGTGATTTCCTTGTCCATCGTCACCGCAGAAGACAGCACACCGCACCCGACGTAAGGAATGCCTGCCATTTCAAGCAGGCCCTGCAGAGTGCCGTCCTCGCTGTACGTACCGTGCATGACCGGGAACACGACATCGCAGGGAATGACGGAACCGTCAGCCACGAGCGCTTTCGCACCGGCCCCCGGAATGACAGAAACAGGGTGTTCCTCGTGTATCGACAGGACAAAGGCATCGTCTTTCTTCAAACGCTCGACATTGGAAGCGTCTTCCAGATACCACCTGCCTTCCTTGCTGACGGAGATGAGTGAAACACTGTGCTCCGCGGACATATTTCTGACAACAGCACTTGCGCTTACCAGTGAAACTTCATGTTCACCGCTTCTGCCGCCGTATAAAACTACTACATTCATTTGTAATTCATCTCCTCCAACGCTTTGAACGCTTCACTGATTTCGTCGTACTGCATCACGTGGTCTTTATATATGATGGAATTCTCGTGGGACTTGCCCAAAAGCAAAACAATATCGTCTTTCTCCGCCATGGCAAATGCGGTTCTGATTGCCTTGGAGCGGTCAGGCACAAAGAGCAGGTCGTTGCCGTCGGTTTTCCCGCCTTTACGGGCACCCACCGCAATCTGCTCAAGCAGCGCCATGCGGTCTTCCCCTCGCGGGTCTTCGTCGGTCAGAATGACGACATCGCAGAAGCGCGCCGCAATCTCCCCCTGCAGCGGGCGTTTTTTAACATCGCGCTCACCGCCAGAACCGAAGAGGCAGATCATCCTGCCCGTACAGCGCTTGCGCACCGGCGGAAAAATGGTTTCAAAGGAAGACGGGGTGTGCGCATAATCGACGATGACTTCAAAGGGCTGCCCCTTGTCAATGACAGTCATGCGCCCCTTTACCGGCTCCAGTTTTTCAGCGAGCGGAACCAGGGACTCAAGCGGCGTATCCGTCATGCCCCGCACCGCAATCAGCGCCGCCATGATGTTATACGCGTTGAATGCGCCCGGCACCGAAGCCTTGACGTGCAGGACTCTGCTTCCGTCCGCAAGGGAATCGTGGTTTTCGTAGCGGTAAATGCTGAACGACAGCCCGAAGCGTGCGGACGCAATGTTCCGCCCCGCAAGGTATGGCATATCGGAAGGAATGGAAGGAAGGGGAACCGCCTGCAACTCCTCACCCGCCTGCTTGCCTGCTTTGCCTTCTGTCGTAAAGCCGATGATTTTCTTTGTGGTGGCGGCGGCGAAATACGAAGCCGCGGGGTCTTCCAAGTTGACGACGCCGAACGCGGGAAGTTGCATCTCTTTTCCGCCGACAGTCTTTTTGTGGTCATGTTTGTCCAAGGCGCGGAACAGGTTCGCTTTGTCGCTGCGGTACTGCTCGTAGGTGCCGTGGAATTCCAAGTGCTCCAGCGTCACATTCATAAACACTGCGCAGTCGAAAAGCACGTCGCCCAAACGGTTCGTACGTTCGCTCAGCCCGTGGGACGAAGATTCCACGACGGCATACTCACAGCCGTTCTGGAGCATTTCGTACAGCTCGCGCTGTACAATCGGCGCTTCAGGTGTGGTCTGGTGTTGAGGGTTGGCAACGGCGTCACCCCCGAGCGAATACTGAACCGTAGAGATGAAGCCCGCTTTGCGGCCTGAAAGTCTGAGCAACTGCCAGATGAATGATACGGTGGAAGATTTGCCTTCTGTGCCGGTTACGCCGAACACGACAAGGTGCTTTGAAGGATAATCGTAAAAACACGCGGACAGCGGTGACATGGCAAAGCGTGAAGACTGGACTTTCACAAAGAGCGGTTCAGCCTTTCCCCTGCCGGTCATTTCGTGAACGGCGTCCTGTATCTCCTGCCGTTCTGTCCCGCTGAATTCATCTTGAAAAACAATGACGCTTGCCCCGCTTTTTATGGCGGACGCTATGAAACGGTTCCCCGTGGTGTGCGTACCCGGAAGGGCAAAAAACAGGGAGTTCTCCGCAACTTCCCGGCTGTCAAAAACCAGATGCTCAATGACTGCATCCCTGTTCCCGTCTGACGGAGTGTGCCCGTCAGGTTCCACTATGACGTGTGCAAAAGAACCCTGCACCTGGGAAAACAGCTTTTTCATACGGGCACTTATTCTACCTATTCTCCCTCAAACTTTCAATAAGCACGTCCTGCCTGCAAATCAGAGCCTTGTAACACCGGGACGCCATTTGTTATACTGCATAGAAACACATTTTGAGGGGGGCTGTATGCCATTTATCAATGCAAAAATCACTGTTCCTGTACCGCAGGAAAAACACGATGTCCTGAAAGCCGAATTCGGCAAGGCAATTTCCATTATGAACAAGCCGGAGAGCTATCTGATGGTGGGAATTGAAGACAACTACACGCTGTACATGGGCGGAAAGCCGTTGGACAAAGGAGCATTCGTCTCTGTACAGGTGCTTGGAACTGTAGACAAGGCTGCCAGTGCAAAGATGAGCGGTAAAATCTGCGACATCTTGCAATCGCTGTTCGACATTCCGCCAAGCGCAGTGTACATAACCTACCAGGGCATAGCCGACTGGGGCTGGAACGGAAGCAATTTCTAAAGTCTGAGAAGAATACAGCAGACTGCCTGTACCGCGCCTTATGACTGCGGCAGGCAGCCATTCCCCCATTGCCGGACGCATTAAAAATCTTGCGCGCTCATTTTTTGTGGTGTATAATTTAGCAATAGAATGCTGACTTGTACAACCGACAGTTGATTTTTTGACTGGAGGAATCTTATGGAAACATCTGGATAAATCGAAAACGACAAAGAGAGGACAACCGCATGAAGAAAATCTTGCTAACCGGCACCAACCAAGCCAATATCGGTTTTTTCTTTGCAAACCTTGCAAACGAATTTGAAATGATTACCACATCCACACGTCCGGATGATTTCAGTCGCCATATAGACTTGTTCACGCCCGATCTGATTATCTACTGCATGGGCGTAAACCTTGCCGATGAATGTCAAGAAATTGACAAGCTGCTCAGAAGGCTGTCCCACGATGAGGTGCTCTTCGGTGTGACGGGCGACGTTAAAACAGGGAACCCCGTCTATCGGGAAGTCTTGAACAAAGTCAAACTCACGATTCAGACTCCGCTTACCATGCCGTCGCTCAAACATACGCTCAACAGTGCGCTGGGCATAAAATCGGAAGATGCAAAGGATAGCGATGCAGAACATGCCGGCGCCAGCGCAGACGCAAAACCTTCAAGCGTCATGTTCGCCGGAAGCGACGAAGATGAAAACAGACGCAAGCACATCCTGATTATCGATGACTCCCCGCTGGTGCTCAAAACTGTGAACAACATCCTCAAGGAAAAATACGATGTGTCGCTGGCGCGCGGCGGAGAACCCGCATACACCTATCTTGAAAAGAACAAGACGGATTTGATTCTGATTGACTACGAAATGCCCGGCGAAAACGGGCCTTCAGTTCTGACCAATATCCGCAAGATGCGCAACGGGCAAAAAGTCCCCGCGGTCTATCTTACGGGTGTCAAGGACACCGCCTCCTTCATGGAAGCGGTAAAGACACACCCGCAAGGATACTTGCTCAAGCCTATGGACAGTCAGAAGCTGTTATCCAAATTGGAAGAAATTCTGGGGCAGTAATCATGGAAATGCCGTACATCACTGACCTGATCAGCGTAGAAGTTCTTCAAAAAATTCAGGACGCTTTCTCCAATCTGGTTGGGATGGCGGCGCATATCACTGATGCCAACGGTCAGACAGTCACCAAGGGCTCGAATTTCAGCGATTTCTGCTGGAAGTACACCAGACAGACCCGGCGCGGCAAAGCGCGGTGCGAACAGTGCGACAAATACGGCGCAATCATGGCGCACGACAGCGGCAAGCCCACGTTCTACACCTGCCACTCGGGACTGATCGACTTTGCCGCCCCGATTATGGCAGACGGACAGATGATTGGCTCTTTCATCGGCGGACAGGTACTCACCTTGCCGCCGGACAAGGAAACCGTCCGGAAAGTTGCCACCGCCATACAGGTGGACTTCGACGAATACTGGGAAGCGGCGCAGAGAGTCAAACTCGTCTCCCAGAAGCGGATCAACACTGCAACACAGTTCCTCTACACCATCTCCAACGTCATCTCCGACATGGCGCTGGGCAAGTACAACGCGCTCCACGCAAAGGAAGAAGTGGAACGCGCTTCCAAGGAGATAGAGCGCGCTGCACAGATGAAGACGGACTTCCTCGCCAACATGAGCCACGAAATCCGCACCCCGATGAACGCCGTCATCGGCATGGCGGAGATGGCACTCAGGGAAGACATTCCCGACTCCGCCCGCTCCTACATCAAGCAGATAAAATCCAGCGGCCGCGCACTGCTTTCGATTATCAACGACATCCTCGACTTCTCGAAGATTGAATCCGGCAAGATGGACATCATCCCCATCGAATACGATTCCATGTCGCTTTTCAACGATGTCTCAAACATCATCATGACGCGCCTTGTGGACAAAAACGTCTCCTTAGACCTGGACATCAACCCTTCACTGCCCGTCCTGCTCTACGGCGACAACATCAGAATACGGCAGATTCTCATAAACCTCGCCAACAACGCCGTCAAATTCACCAATCAGGGATTTGTCAGAATCAGCGTGGATTTCTCATGGATTGACGAAGAAAAGATTACCCTGAAAGTTTCCGTCAAAGACACAGGAATCGGCATAAAGGAAGAAGACCTTTCAAAGATTTTCGAATCCTTCCAGCAGCTGGACAGCAAGCGCAACAGAAACGTTGAAGGCACCGGACTGGGACTCGCCATCACCCAGCGGCTTGTCAGACTGATGAACGGAACAATCTCTGTAGAAAGCGAATACGGGGTGGGCAGCACCTTCTCTTTTACCATCCCGCAGACCGTCGCCAACAAAGAGCCGGCAATGAAGCTCAAGACCAAGACGAACAAATTTGCGCTCGGGCTCTTCACAAACAAAAACCACATCGATTCCTTCCTGCGCGACAGCAGACGGCTGGGCGTACACGCCATCAACGCGGACCATATGCTCAACCTCCAGAACACCATGGACGCAGTACGGATTAAATACGGCGAAGAGGTTGAAATCTTCATGTTCATCGGTGAAAAGCTGATGAACGATTCCGTCAAGGCGTTCGTAACCGTACACCCGGAAATCCTGTCAATCTACATAGCGGACTTCGTGTCAGAGGTCAAACTCGACGTGCCGAACCTTCGCATCGTCAAAAAACCGCTTTCCTGCATGAACCTCTCCATGATTTACAACAAGGAGAAGATTTCGTTTGCCGGCACGGTTGACCACGACGGAGACGCGGATTATGTCGCACCCGACGCGGACATCCTGATTGTCGATGACAACACCGTCAACCTCACCGTCGCAGAAGGTCTGCTCGACCCACTCAAAGTCAAGACAGAAACCGCGACCAGCGGAGCAGAAGCGCTGCGCAAGGTGAAGGAACGGCGGTTCGACATTGTTCTGATGGATCATATGATGCCGGAGATGGACGGCATTGAGACGACGCAGAAAATCCGCGCGGAGCACCCCGAGTACGCAGACGTGCCGATTCTGGCGCTCACCGCAAACGCCGTCGGCGACGCAAGGGAGCTGTTCCTCAAAAGCGGCTTGAACGACTTCATCGCAAAGCCCATTGAGGTGCGCGTCCTGATTTCAAAGATAAAACAGTGGCTCCCGAAGGAAAAAATACAGAAGATGTCGCTCGCCGACACGGAAAGCGCGCCCGAAAAAGCAAACCCACCACTCATCGACAAAGGGATTGTGGATTTGGACACTGCCGCGGCAATCAAAATGCTGGGCACTGAAAAACTGTTCCTGACGATTTTGAAAGAATACTACCGGCAAATTCCCAAAAATGCGGAAACCATCAAAGCGCTCTATGACGCGGGAGACTGGACCAATTATACAATCGAAGTTCATGCCCTCAAAAGCATGTCCCGTCAGATTGGCGCCATGCAGCTCTCGGACATGGCTGCGGCGCTGGAAAAGGCGGGCAAAGCAAACGACATCGACTACATAAAGGCGAACACTGCACAGGCGATGGAAAAATATCTTTCGTACAAGCAGATACTCGCCCCGTACTGCGAGGAAGCGGCACAGGAGCAAAGTTCAAAGAAGCCGTTCGACGAGCAGACTGTCCGCAGTATCTTCGCAGTCGTAAAAGAAGCCGCCGCCAACCTCGACATGGACAAGATGGAAGAGGCGTGCAAAGAGCTTTCCGCCTTCCAGTACCCTGCCGGCCAGGAAAACTTCGCCTCGCGGCTCCAGTCCGCCTGTGATGAAATCGACATGGACGGGTGCGCCGCAATCGTCAAGGAGTGGGAAGCCCTGCTGGGATAACCCCCTTCTTGCACAGGAAAATGGCTTGCAGTATTATGCACGCATGAAAATCCTGACTCAACTCTCTCTTCTCTTTACGCTGTGCGCCGCAGGAAACGCGGTGTCCAGCGTTTTGCCCGTCACTCTGCCCGGCAGTGTCATCGCCATGCTCGTTCTGCTTGTGCTGCTGTGCACGAAAATCATCAAACCCGCAAATTTGGAACCCGCCGGCGACTGGGTTCTGAACAACATGGCTTTTTTCTTCCTGCCTCCCAGCGTGGGAATAATGGAATACTTCGATGTCCTGTCCCACTATGCCCTTCAACTGGTGTGCATTGTAGTAGTTTCCACCGTCGTTACCTTTGCGGTAGCAACATGGGCAGGCGAAGGCGCCCTTGCACTTCAGAAACGCCTTTCCAAAAGCAAGTAGGAGGACCGCTGTGAATACCAATTTTCTCATCAGTATGAGGGACACCCTTTTATCAGAGAGCATGTTCTACATAGCTTTGTCGGTGCTTACGTATTTTGCCGGTTGGAAACTGCAGAAAAAGCTCCGTTCTCCGCTGTGCAATCCGCTTATGATAGCCACGGTGCTGTGCATAGCATTCCTAAAACTAATGGGTTTGAATTACGCTGATTATGCCAAAGGCGGAAATTTCATCCAGCTGTTTCTGCCGCCGTCCACTGCGGTACTCGCCATTTCCATCTACCGGAAGCGCACCGTACTGCTCAAAAACATCTTCCCTGTCCTGTGCGCAGTCATTGCAGGTTTTGCAGCCAGCGTCGTAACGGTGTGGGGCATGTGCAAAGCATTCGGACTGGACAAAAGCCTGCTGATTTCGCTTCTGCCAAAGTCGGTAACAACGGCAATCGCCCTACCGCTCGCAGAAGGAGCAGGCGGGGTAAGCGCCATAACGATGTTCGGAGTTTTGACGACGGGTATTGTAGGAGCGGTGTTTGCGCCGCTGTTTATCCGTGTGCTCGGCATAAAAAATCCTGTCATTGCAGGGCTGGCCATCGGAACAGCAAGCCATGCCTTGGGTACAACCACTGCTCTCCAGCTCGGAGAGACCGAAGGAGCCATGAGCGGCATTGCCATGTGCATTGCCGGCATTGCAGCGTCAGTGCTGTTTCTGTTCCTCTAGCAGCGAAAGAATCTTGGCGGTGTCAACGTCGCGGACGGCGTTGCGCACCTGCTGCCAAAGCGCGGCAGCATCCGCGGGCACTTCATAGCCGTCAATCTCTTTGACAATGACATCTGCACTGTCAAAGTCGAACGCAGCGGCTGCTTCCCGCAGTGAAGAAAGTGCTTCGGAAAACTGCGTCTCCGTCATGGCAGGCTTTGCCGCGACAGCTGTGCCCATTGCACATACAGAGGCAGCCGTCCAGTCCTGCACGCACATCGGAACAAGCCGCTCCCTGTATGCGCGGTAGGCGGCTAGCAACGGGGCTGTCCGCTCCTGTATCGCTGCAATGGCTGCCGAATCCCCCGACTGAGCGCTGTTTCCGGCAGCTTCCAGTTCCAGCGCGCTCTGGGACAGCTCCATCGCCCCGACGAGTCTGGCGGAACTTTTGAGCGCGTGTACCAGTATGGTATAGTTCTTCCAGTCAGAACCGCCAAATGCATTTTCAATCCGCTGGGCATTCTCCGGTATCGATTCCCAGAAATTCCGAACCGCTTCCTTGTACGTGTCCTTGCCCCCGCAGCTCCGCATTCCCTGCCCAATGTCCAGAGCGAAGATATCCGACAAAAGGTCGTCCCCCGCCCTTCTGTCCGAACGCCGCTCAACCCCGTCCCACGCAGGTTTTTCTTCGTAGCCGGCATCCCCCTTGTGGAGCACCAGTTCCTTGGGCAGCATAGTCCGAAGCAGTTTTTCAAGTTTTGCGGAATCCACCGGTTTGGTTAGATATTCAGTAAAACCTTCCGCCAAGTATCGCTCCTTGGCACCCGACACCGCGTTTGCCGTCAGTACGACACAGACCGTATCCCTGTTCAACGACGAAGCGTCAGCCTTTAACGCCTTGAGCATTTCAATGCCGTCCATCTTTGGCATCAGATGGTCTATGAACATCAGGTTGTAGGCTTTGTGCCGGGCTTTTTCCAGCCCCTCCGCTGCGCTGTCGGCGGTATCAATCTGAATTCGCGTATCCTTGAGCAACCCCTTTATGACGGTAAGGTTCATTGGCGTGTCGTCAACCACCAGAATCTTCGCATTGGGAGCCTGGAACGACTCTTCATACGCCGTCGCCTGCGCAAGCAGCGCCTCCCGCGCCTGTTCTCTGGTACCGATTGGCTCCCAATCCTTCACTTCCTGCACAACGGCAAACGAGAACTCAGAACCTTTGCCGTACTCGCTCTGCACTTCCAAACGGCTCCCCATCTGCGCAAGCAGCCCGTTGACAATGCTCAACCCTAAACCGGTGCCCTCGATGTGACGGTTTCTGCCATCCTCTTCAAACCGCTCAAACGGTTTGTACAGACGCTCAATATCCTCCGACCGGATTCCGATGCCGGTGTCTTTTATGCGGAAGCGGAGTGAAATTTTGCCATCATCAGTTTTCCGCCCGCCGACGGACAACTCGACAGAACCGTACGGAGTATATTTAACGGCATTCGTCAGAATATTCAGGACGCACTGTTTGATTCTGACTTCATCACCGTAGAGCAGGTGGGGCATGGAAATGTCCACAGCAATCATAAACGGCAGCCCCTTTCCTGCGGCGCGTCCCTCCACCATGGTGGCGAGGTCGGAGATTGTGGCGCGCAGATCGTAATCCGCACAGATGATGTCCAGTTTGCCAGCTTCTATCTTGGAGAAGTCCAGTATATCGTTGACGAGGGAGAGAAGCGTTTTGCCGCTGGACTGAATGTCCCGTGCGTAGCCTTTGATGACAGGCTCACGGCTTTCGCGCAGTATCATCTCGTCTAAGCCCAAAACCGCATTGATTGGCGTGCGGATTTCATGGCTCATGCTGGAAAGGAAGTTCGACTTGGCACTGCTTTCCGACTGTGATTTGACCAAGTCAAGTTCCAGCTGCCGTTCCTTTTCCATGTCTTCCATCATCTTGGCAAAACTGTCGTACAGCATCCTGATTTCACCGTGGATACGGAGCGCATTATTTTTTTGACAGGAGAGCATTCTTCGAGAGTGAGCCCTCCCGCTTTGATTTTGGGAGAAATAACTGCCCGCCACCCGCGACAGCCGGTTGACAGGGAACACGACATACACAAGGATGAGGTTGTTGATGACAAAACCGATGACCGTACCGACGGAAAACAGCAGCATGGCGAGCTGAATGCTGATTTCCCATTCGGCGGGGCGTTCCGCTTCGGGAATCTCGGCAAACGCGTCTATCTGCATGTTTCCGAACACAAACACAAGGGTGCTCAGCCCGAGCACCTCAACAATGGTGAGCATACTGATGGACGAAGCGAGCGGGGAACGGAAACGTCCGTGCAAGCCGTCGGAACAGACAAAGCCATCCGTATAGACAATGCCGTTTATAAAGAACCG
>CADBRT010000086.1 GCA_902797055.1 uncultured Spirochaetaceae bacterium | reverse complement strand
CGCCGGAGAGGACAATCCCGATTTTTCGTTCCATGAGGAAAGCATAGCACGAGGGGGTAAATAGCGGAGACGGAAAACTGGAAACCCAGTAAGAAAAAGTTTTAAGTCTGGATATTTTTTTTATAGAATCTTTTGAAAAAATATATATGGTAGAATCTCGATAAATTCCATTCAAAAGTTCTTCATCTAAAATTTTATCAAATTTTTCAATTTGCTTTGTTTCTCGTGCGAAATAAAACGTGTTTACATCTCCTCCATTTTTTACGGTAAGCAAGGCTAAATCTGCACCACCTCCATCAAAAGAAAAAATTCCAAACGGTACAAACACAAAATGTTTATTGTCTCCAAGAAGCGATTTCCATTTTTTCTGTGTTGTTTTAGGCTGATATTTTATGTAATGCCTGTATTTTTCAGTACATTTTATCTCTATAAGATGCGGATACAAATCAACAAGTTGAATTGCAACTAGGAAAAACGCTACAACTCCTTTTTTGAATTTCTTTAAATCAACCATGTTGAAAAACACAAAAATTGAGGCGATATTCAAAAGATAACAATAACCCCAAACGAACCGCCCTGCAAGTGAGGTGTGACTATACATTCGTTGCAATATATACGGAGAGTAAATAAAAAGTGTAGACAATATTATTGACACAGGGAAATTTTTTGTTATTTTATTTAAAAGAACGCAAGAAATACCTCCCATCATTGCATATGAAAAGATTCCGTATAAACCAAAATACTGAAAGGTCGAAGGCAGAATTGGAGAAAAAACTTAAAAAAGACTGCAAAAACAGAAATCGAATCTGTATATACAACACTGGAAAGATTTGGATAGCAAAGCCCTTCACATAGCCCTAAAGGAAAATGCCACGGAGACGTTCTATATGCACCCCAACCGAAAAGTCCTTTTGAAAAGCGATTGTATTCGCTAAGCGAAAGAATTGCATTCACAAATTTTCTGTTCATCAGGCGGTAGTCACGCGCACCGGAAACAAGTTCTGTCTAGCAGATTCTGTTCATCAGCTTATAAAATCGCCTTGCAAAGAATGAACGTAAAACAGGTTCGCCTTTCCGAGTGCTTCTTCTAGTTGAGACGGAATCAAATCCTTCGTTTGTAATCGCATTCACCATTTGCGGTAAAAGAAAAGGCGGATCTTGCAAGTCCGCATCCATAATTGTAACGAAAGAACCTTTTGCCGCTTTTAGTCCTGCATACATTGCGGCTTCTTTTCCAAAGTTCCTGCTGAACGAAATGTAATGCACGAAAGTATCTTTTTCGGAAAGCGACTTTGCAATTTCAAGAGTCTTGTCTTTTGAACCGTCATCTATAAAAATATATTCCGCACTTTGAATGATTTTTTGAACTTTCAATTCATTTATGACTTTTTGAGTTTCTTCATAAAAAAGAGAAATGACTTCTTCTTCGTTAAAACATGGAATCACAAGAGATAAATCTGTCATTTTATGTAATCCCCATTTACAACTGTAGTAATAAGGCTGAACAACAGATAAAGGAAAATCTCTGACTTAACAAAAACACTGATTTTTGATTTAAAACTATTACTTTCATTATCGGGGGTACTTCCTCATACCGGAAAAGATTTACGCAGGAAGACACTTTCATTCATGAAGAGGCTTCAAAAAGACAAATCCAAGGTGCAGAACATATTCAAGCACAGGAACCTGTCCTACATAACTAAGCAAGCTGCTTGATGTTTGCGGGTTTTAATTTCCGAAGTAATATGTCTGTGTGGTAACAACATTTTAGGAATTTTTAGCCTCTTTTCACATGCCCAAAAACGGAAATTTCTCGCCGACAGGGATGCACTGTCTGGTGTGAGGCTGTGCCGTTCCGGTGGAAAAAACTTGCCGGCTGTGCTATGATGTATTCATGGCACTGTTGAAACGTTTCCCCATCGGGATGCAGGATTTTGAACGGCTCCGCAAGGACGGCAAGTATTATGTGGACAAGACGACACTCATCTACGAGATGACCCATACAGATTGTTACTATTTCCTGAGCCGCCCGCGCCGGTTCGGCAAGAGCCTGCTGATTTCAACGCTCCAGTGCTACTTTGAGGGCAAAAAGGAGCTGTTTACCGGGCTTGCGATGGAGCGGCTGGAGACGGAGTGGAAGCGGTATCCGGTTATCAGGCTCGACATGAGTCTCGTCAAATACATCGATGACAGCACGCTGGACATCACGCTGAACAAAATCCTTTCCGAGTACGAAGAGTTGTACGGTGTCGAAGCAGACCCGCAGAACCACGTGTGGGGGGTCAGGCTTGCCTCCATAATCGATGCGGCGTACAAGCAGACGGGGAAGGAGGTCGTCGTCCTGGTTGACGAGTACGACACCCCGATGCTCGACACATTCGGGTGCACAAACTTTGATGAAATCCGCAACAAGATACGCAGCCTGTACAGCCCGCTGAAAGCACTCGGGGGCAAACTGCGTTTTGTCTTCCTGACCGGAATCACGAAGTTCAGCCAGCTGTCCATATTCAGCGAGCTGAACAACCTCAAGGTCATAACAATGAGTGACAAATACGCCCCCCTCTGCGGCATAACGAAAGAGGAGCTTCTGGAACAGATGGCGCCTGAGATACAGGCGCTTGCGGACAGCAACGGCATGAGCTATGAAGAGGCGTGTGCCGCGTTGAAACGGCAGTATGACGGATACCATTTTTCAAAGAAGTCGCCGGACATCTACAATCCGTACAGTTTGATAAATGCCCTTGCCGACGGTGAGATTCAGAACTACTGGTTTTCGACAGGCACACCGACGGTACTGACGAAGCTGATAAAGAAATACGACATGAACCCGCAGGACTTTGAGGCGGGGTTCCCGGCAACGCTGGGAATGTTCGACACGCCGGCGGAGACAGCCACCGACCCGATTCCCATGCTGTACCAGAGCGGATACCTGACCATAAAGGATTACGATGAAGGTGAATACAAGTTGGGATTTCCGAATGAAGAGGTCAAATTAGGCTTTCTGAAAGTCCTTATGCCATGCTATGCGGCGGAAATGGTGAGTCAAAATGATATTTTCCTGCTGAAATTCACCCGTGCGTTGAAAGAGAGCCGTCTTGACGACGCTATGAACCTGATGCGTGCGTTCCTGTCTTCCATTCCGTACAATGCGGAAAAGCAGGACGAAAGCGTTGTATAAAATCGGCGCGGTGTTCGACAGCGGGACGCGCACCCCCGGCGGGTACTGTGCAAATCCCGGCACGCCGGGAAAAATGCGGGAGGAAACGACAGTGGAACAGATTCGTACTTTTATGGCGGAACTTTTTTCAGAGGCGGAAAGCAACTATGCGCGCTGCGGACTTGCAACAAAGCGGTGTATTCTGGGTGAATCTCCGTTCTTTGATGAGCGTACCGGCGTGCTTTCGTTTGTGGACATTATGGCTCACGAGTTCTGCATGATACGGAAAGACGGCTCCTGTTCCGTTCAAAATGTGGGACAGATGGTTGGCGCTGCAGTTCCTGCCGACGAAGCCGGAACCTATCTGCTTGCCATGACGGACGGACTGTATTTGTTCGACGGAAAAAAGACTGATACGAAAAAACTCTTCGATTTGACGGACGTGTATGAACCGTACCGGCGTTCAAATGACGCAAAGCGGGACCCTGCCGGCAGACTGTTTTTCGGCTCGTCGACGTGGGATTCCGCCTATGAAGCCGGCGGCAATCTGTACTGTTACGATAACGGCAGCGTGAAAATCCTGCAGAAAAACACGAAGATATCAAACGGCATGGCGTGGACGAAGGATAATAAAACGTTTCTCTTTTCTGATTCCCTTGAGCACTGCGTATTCTCGTATGATTATGACATTGCCAGCGGAACTATTTCTGACAGGCGCGTTTTGTTCCGCGTTGATGACGGCGTTCCCGACGGCATGTGCATAGACCGCGACGACAATATTTGGGTTGCGGTGTGGGGCGGCAGACGCATTGAGTGTCACCGTGCAACAGACGGGGTATTGCGTGCCGTCATAAACGTTCCCGCGGAGCAGGTTTCTTCCTGCTGTTTTTATGGCGCAGACCAAGATACGCTGTTCATTACCAGTGCCGGGGAAAATGTCAGCGGGAAATACGATGGACGGCTATTCAGCTGTAAAGTTCAGTGATTGAACCGTACGGACGATGACCTGCGCCGCCAGTATCTGCGCTTTTTTTCGGATAAGTCCTAGCTAAACCAAGCCCCTGTATTGCAACGTATACCGCAACACAGGGGCGTTTTTATTTGCCGTATCCTTGCGCTGTGTCCGGCGGGGCGAGCTGTGCGCGCCTACTTTGAAAGCCTCAGCTCCTCTGCAAGGCGGTGCACCGTTTCAAGCGGCAACCCCTGCCATTTTGCAATGGACTCTTCCGGTACGCTACCGTCCAGCAACATGTTTCTTGCCGCTTCATAGGCTTTTTCTTCCCTGCCCCGTGCTGCACCACGCGCTTCACCGATGGCTATTCCTTCCTGCCGACCGCGGTACTCCGCGTCGTACTCGGCAAGCCCCCACGAAAAATAGGTCGTCTTCAGTTCTTCCGCTTTTTTCTCTGTTTCCACCATATCCCGTATCCTCCGTGTAAAGTCTGACTCTGCTTTGTTCGTCTCAAGGAACTTCAGGAACGCCTTGGTCTCCGCGTTTCCTTCCTTTTCATACGCCCTGCTGTTGAAGATTTTTATTGCTGTCCCGTCATTCAGTTCTGCG
>CADBRT010000085.1 GCA_902797055.1 uncultured Spirochaetaceae bacterium | reverse complement strand
GCGAGGATATACTTCTGCGACAGCAGCCGTTTGCAGGCGGCATCGCACTGCTCCTTTAGCCGTGCCACTTCAATGTTCTTTGAAAGACTGTTTTTCAAAGGAAAAGAAATACGATGACCTTCTGCAACACTACAGGGGAAACATGCTTTTTGTCGGTATAAATTACAATGAAAAGACAAAAGTTCATACGTGCAGAATTGAAAAATTCACCATTGCTGACCGCTAACTATTCCCTACAAAATAACTGGACAAATGGGGAAAACCATAGTATACTTTACCACTAGGAAATAGGAAGAATGAAGATTTCTACACGAGGAAGGTACGCCCTGCGGTTTATGATAGATCTGGCGCAGCACGACAGTTCGTCGTACATTGCGCTCAAAGATGTATCGAAACGGCAGAACATCAGCATCAAGTACCTTGAGCAGATTACGTCACTTCTTAGCAAATTCGGAATACTTCTGAGCGTACGGGGTCCGACGGGCGGCTACAAACTGGCAAAGAAGCCTGAGGATTACACCGTAGGCGAAATCCTGCGGATAACAGAGGGGGATTTGGCTCCGGTCGCGTGCCTTGCAGCGCAGGACAACCAGTGTCCCCGACAGGATATCTGCCCGACGCTGGATTTTTGGGAAGGATTTAACAAGGTGATCAACGAGTATCTTGACAGCAAGACGCTGGAAGACCTCGTAAATTCGATTACAAAGACTGAGGATGTAGATTACTGCATCTGAATGACAGGAGGAGGAACCTATGGCAGAACAGATTGCCAAAAAAATCACGGATTTGGTCGGCGAGACACCGCTGCTTGAACTGACCAACATAGAAAAAAAATACGGTCTCAAAGCCCGCATTCTCGCAAAGCTGGAGGGATTCAACCCGGCAGGAAGCATCAAGGACAGGATTGCAAAGGCCATGATTGACGCCGCCATTGCTGAAGGAAAGGTGACAAAGGATTCCGTCATCATCGAGCCTACCAGCGGAAACACCGGAATCGGTCTTGCTTCCGTCGCAGCGAGTTACGGGCTGCGCTGCATTTTGACCATGCCGGAGACCATGTCTGTGGAGCGCAGGACGCTGCTCAAAGCCTACGGTGCGGAAATCGTTTTGACCGAAGGAACAAAGGGCATGCAGGGTGCTGTTGACAAGGCTGCAGAACTCGCAAAGGAGACACCGAACAGCTTTATCCCGGCTCAGTTCGACAACCCGGTGAACAGGGAGACCCATTACAAGACGACAGGACCGGAAATCTGGAAACAGACCGACGGCAAGGTTGATATCTTCATAGCAGGAATCGGAACAGGCGGAACAATCACTGGGGCGGGAACCTTCCTGCGCGAAAAGAACAAGGACATCCGCATTGTGGCCGTTGAACCGGCAACCAGCCCACTTCTTTCAGAAGGACACGCCGGCTCCCACAAGATTCAGGGCATCGGCGCAAACTTTGTTCCGAAGGTGCTGGACACCAAGATTTACAACGCCATCACACCGGTAAAGAACGAGGACGCATTTGCATGCGGACGTGAAGTAGCGGTGACGGAAGGTGTTCTGGTCGGCATTTCCTCAGGTGCAGCCCTGTGGGCGGCGTTTGAAGAAGCAAAGAAGAGCGAAAACGAAGGAAAGACGATTGTCGTCATCTTCCCGGACACGGGTGACAGATACCTGTCAACACCGCTGTTCCAGAACTGACGGGAGTTTCTTAAAAAGCAAACTCTGCATACAGGCCGTTGGGTGTGACATTCAGCACCTGACGGCCGTTGTATTTTATCTCGGACAGTTTTTGGTGGATGAGAGGAATGCCGTAACCAATAGCGGTACCGAACGCTGCGCCCGCAAATACGTCGGTCATAAAGTGGTTTCCGCTTGCTATGCGGAGAATGCCGGTAGCGACGGCGAAGGCATAGGCACCCCCTATAATCGGCCACTTGAACTGGGAATCCGGGAAGTACTGCGAAAACACATAGGTGACGAATCCGGCGCCCATGAAGGCGTCCGCGCTGTGTCCGCTCAGGAAGGACATTTCAAAGTCATGGCTATCCAGTTCGTCTGTCTCCCACTTGGACGTATACATATACGGACGGGGACGTTTGACGGTTGTCTTTATGATGTTGCGGAGCCCATAGCTAAGCAAAAAGCTTTCCGCATACATCGTGCCGATTGTCACCAGTTCTTTCGCCGGCAGATTGCCAATTCCTGTTTCCAAGCCGAACAGCAGGACGGGAAGGAAAATCAAGTCCACACCGCAGGTAATCGTTCCCGCATCGTCGAGGGAATTACTGTACTTGTTGTACCACATGCGGTCAAAGGAGTTTATGTCCTTTTTGTCATACGTCCGCTCATACCATTCAGGCAAATCAGCCTTTTTGTTGCGGTACAAGCCGATGCCTGCAAAGGTCAAGGCAGCACCGCCGATTACAGTGTCAGCCACCGGGTCCAGCACAAACGGGGAGTACGAACTTGTCGCACAGCTGAGTTCACGGAACGCGTCCATTGCATGTGCCTGCTGCAACGCAGGGGAAGCAGGCAATAGCGCAAGGAGAACAAAAGCAACAGCAAGCGAAAGAGCGCGCACGTGCAGAGACTTCATCACACAGCCCCTTGGGGAATGCCGCCTGCGAGCTCATACATGATGATGGCGGAAGCCTGCGCCACGTTCAGGCTGTCAATCTTCGGATTTCCCGCTTCGTCCCGCACCCCGTGGTACGGAATGATGACCAAGTGGTCGCAGTTGTGCCGAACTTCGTTCGAGATGCCGTTTTCTTCGTTGCCCAGCACTATCAGACAGCCTTTATCTTTGCCCCACGTGCGGAGCGAAGAAACAGATTCCTTAGCATTGAGGGCAGTCCCTACGCGGATCATGCGGTCGCGCATGCCCATCAGCAGTTTTTCAATCGAGCGGATGGAATACACGGTAACGTACTCCATTCCTCCTTCAGCGACGCGATAACTGCTGGTTGTGATAGAAGATTGGGCTTCGTCCAGCGGAATCACGATATTCTTGATGCCGAAGAACGCCGCGCTTCTGATGATTGCGCCGAGATTGTTCGCGTTGCCGACGCGGTCAAGGACGATTGCACTTTCCTTGCGTTCCACCCATCCGGAGGTGATGTCCGTCGTCAGCGGGCGGATTTCAGGAGGCTCTATCATAGCGACGACTCCCTGATGGTGCACGCTGCCGCAGAGCTTCTCCAGCTCGCTCACATCTTTCACCTGATTGTACGGGCGTTTGGCAGAGGCGAGTTTTTTGCAGAGGCCGCCAAAAAGCGGTGCACGGTCCTTTGTGAAATAGAGGCGCTTTATCTTTTGCCAGTCATTTTTCTCAAGCGTCTTTACCGCGGCAAAACCGCAGACAGCGAGTTCATTCCTGAAGTCATTTCTCATCACACACTCCTGTTGATTACTCGTAGCGCACGCAGCCGTACTTGGAATCACGGTAGGCGAGCACATCACAGATAGCTTTGTACGCGCTGTGGCTCAAATCAGCCGCACGCTTTGCTGTACCGTCTGAGCAGAGCACCAGTGGGTTCACGTATCGCCGCTTGACTTCGATATCAACGCAATAGCAGCCGTCAAGTGGTGTTTCGCTCCGCTCAATGCGCTCCATGGACCTGAAGGTGCGGAACAGCTTGGCAAAGCGGGTGTCCATATCGGTGTCTGCGTAGTCTTCAAACATGGCAATCAGCATCTGCTCGTCCAGTCTATACAAATCGGCATCATCGATGTACCCCAAAGCAATGGCTTCCTTCAAGATATCCGCCATAAGCTGCATGGTGACTTTGTCCTCGTTCCGCTGAACGCAGATTCCTGTGGCACAGAAACGCTTTGTATACCGTTCGGCTTCCTCAAGCGTGTCAAAGCCGAGTTCATCAAGCCCCTTCTCATTTTTGAGCACTTTGATGTGGGAATAGTTTTCTGCTATCTCCTCCAGCGTCCAGATTTTGTTCAAGGCCGCACCGCTCGGATACATGTACTCAAGTCTGTCCGCACTCAGCCCAGGAATCTCGTTGTCGGCAATCGGATATTTATGGTAATCGTCGATTTCATGCTTGTATATGCCGAGTTTGAACAAGCGCTGGGACAGTTCCAGATCCTCATTGATAATACACTTGGTGTCTTTCTCGGTGCTTTCCTGTTTGAGGGCGTCGCCGTTTTTAAAGTCCATGACATGGCTGAACGCCGGGGTCGCGATGTCGTGGAACAAAGCCGCAAGCGTCTGCTTTTTGTCGTGGGTGAAATTCCAGACAATCAAGGCTGCCCCAACAGAGTGATCCAGACGGGAATAGTAAAACCCGTTGTGAAAAAGCGGAGTCCAGTCTGTTCCGCACAGCAGTCCAACGCCTTCCAGACGCTGCATGCAGTCGAGTGATATAAATTCCTTAAGAAAAGCGGGCATCTGTGGACACAATATGCGGTGGTACCGTTCCGCTGTAAAATTCTGCATAAAAAACTCCTATAAAAAAATCTGCGCAACACACAGACTGATCATCTGCCTTCAAACAGCCAGAGGACTGTCCCATTCTGTATGACAATATAAATGCCAAGCAGGATGTACAAAAAAGGTATGACAACCCGTCTGGATTCGCTTATGTAATCCCTCAGAGACTTCGCCGACATGACGGCTATCGCAATGGCACACCAAACAGCTTGAAGCACTGCAAATACAACGCAGGAGGCGACGAATTCGCACCGGCTCAGCGAGGGAAAAAACGACAGGAACACAGCGATATTGTCCCCGCCGTTCGCCAGCGTTATTATCAGGGTGTTCAAAAGAACAAGGAACAGATTCCGCCCCTGAACAGAATCTTCTCCTGCAGACCTCATCGCAGGCCCGCCGCGCTGACAGTCTATGCCGGTCTTTACCCCGATGGCGATGGGAACCAGCCCCAGCAAACCAAGCAATTCTTTCACAGGAAACTGCACAAGCAAAGAGGCGGCAGTCTTGCTGACAAAGACCAACACTGCAAGCCCCAAGTATTTCCCCAACACGACAAAAATCTTATCGCGCAGCGTAAACGCACTGCCAAAGAGAACGAACATCACCAGAAGGTCGTCCATCTCCGTTGTTATGAAGGCAATGGATGATGCCGCGAGTATCAGCCCCATTACTTTTCTTGCGGGCGGTAAAAGAATGCAACCCGACGTCTTCCGTTGCCCGGTCCTTCACGCTTCATCTCAAAGTCGTCATCAAAGTATTCTATCAAATCGGTGAGTTTGCGGAAACCGTAGTCCACAGTATCGAAGCCAGGGTCCTGCCGTTTAAAGAAGGAGCCTGCTGCACTCACATCCGCCCAGCCGTTTTCGTCCGCATATTTGTCGTAGGCGGTGTTCAATAATTTGTAAATCTTGCGGAATTGACGGTCTGTCATGACATCGCCGTTGTTCTTGCGGCTGAACAAACCTCTGACGCCCTTTTTCTGATTCTTAGGGCTGTGGTTCTTGCGCTTCTGTTCTGCAAGTTTTGCAGCCTCTTCTTCGGCAGCCTCGTCCTCTTCATTGATCAGGTTTTCTATGTAAATAAAGTCGTCACACGCAGAAATAAATGACTGCGGAGTCTTCTTCTGTCCCACTCCAAAGACGTATATCTGACTTTCGCGAAGCCGGGTGGCAAGCTTGGTAAAATCGCTGTCGCTGGTGACAAGGGCTATGGCATCGTATTTGTCGGTGTACAGCAAGTCCATCGCGTCTATTATCATGGCGCTATCGCTGGAGTTCTTTCCCTGCGTATATGAAAACTGCTGGACAGGGATGATTGCATTGTCGTTGAGGTCGTTCTTCCAGTTTTTAAGCGTATCGATGGAAAAGTCCCCATACGCACGCTTCGTAATGATGTGACCGTGCACGGCGATTTCCTGCAGTATGGCGCGGAGCTTGCTGTGCGGGGTGTTGTCTGCGTCTATCAGAACGGCAATGCTTTTTTGCTCGTTTTCATCTTCCATGTATATCTCCTTTATGCGAAACAGGTATCTGGCCGAGGGCAGGAGATGTGCATTACCAACAATGAACTGTGAACTGCCCCAATACAGTTTTTCAATTATACAGGTAAGGGCGCGGGTTTACAAGACAGGCAATGACCATACAACCGCCGCTCAGACTGTCACATAGCGCGTGATGTTCTTCGCTTCCTTGCTGAACTCTATGCCCAGCTTGACGACCTGCCTGCCACTCTTGGCGTGTATCTG
>CADBRT010000084.1 GCA_902797055.1 uncultured Spirochaetaceae bacterium | reverse complement strand
CATATCGTCAAAGACATTGAAAGATATTTTGTTCAATAAGACGCAGTCTCAGAAAAAACAGAAACCAAGCAATGAATACATAGCCAAACTGCAGATAACAGGAACCATACAGAGTAAAAACGAAACCTACAATCAAGAATGGCTTTTAGACACCATTGATGAACTTCAAAACGATGAAAACAACAAAGGCATCATACTCTTTATTGATTCCCCCGGAGGAACCGTATACGAAGCCGATGAGGTATATCTGCGACTCCTCAAATACAAGGAAGAAAAACCTGTCTATGCGTATATGGGGTCCCTTGCAGCCAGTGGCGGATACTACATTGCCTGTGCAGCTGACTACATAATGGCAAATAGAAACACACTCACCGGAAGTATCGGAGTAATTGCCGGAGAATTCACCGACATAACAGGCCTTATGGAAAAATACGGAGTGCATTCGGAAACAATCCATGCAGGCCGCAACAAAAACATGGGAAATATCAATGAACCCATAACCGATGAGCAACGGAAGATAATGCAGTCAATCGCAGATGAGTGCTATGAACAGTTCACCGGTATTGTTTCAGAAAGCAGGAATATTCCCCTCAACACGATACAGGAACTTGCGGACGGTAGAATCTACACCGCAAAACAGGCACTGGACAATCACCTGATCGACGGCATTGCACAATGGGAAGGCATTGTCAGCCAAATGACTGCAGCAGAATTTGAGAATACGGAATACGAAGTTGTGGACTACCACTACGAGCAGACCCAGTCGTTGTACAGATACCTTCTTGGCACTGCAGAACACCTGTCAAGAACGATAGCGAATTCCAGACAGGAGATTCCACAAACGGTACAGGAAATGCTGAAACCGAAATTTTCAGGACCAGCATACTACTACGGAAGATAAGAGACTATTTCAGATAGAGTTTTGCAATGAAATCCGCCAAATCAGGAAGATTGACGGGTTTCTTGCAGAAAATCGCAACTCCAAGTTTTTTACACTCATCTTCAACAGACCGGTCGTCCAGTGCAGTTACCACAATAATGGAAGGATTTCCGTAAGATTCAGAGGAATCCTTTACGGTACGCAAAATCCTTACACCATCAATTCCCGGTAAATCAAGATCGAGAATAACAACACGGGGCTTTTTTTGTGCCATGACAGAACCAGCCTCAAATCCATCAAATGCCTGAAATACCTGCAACTCAGCATCTTTTGAGAGGAAGTACTTTTTCATGACATCATTCCAAGGACGATCGTCATCGACAATCAATAGGGATTTTGCTTTTTTCTGCCCATGCTTACCACAGAGAGCACGAATTTCCGGAGGAACCTTCATGCCGTTCTTTTCCATCAGTACAACAAGGTCATCCGGATAGACACGAAACTGCCCACCAGGAGTTTTAAATGCCTTGAGATAACCATTTCGAATCCAGTTTATGGCGGTTTGATTGACTACTCCGCATATCTTTGCCACTTCCATGGCTGAGTAGACAATCGGTTTTTCGGGTTTAGCTTCCTTACTCATAATTGACAATCTCTATTATATCAAAAAAATTAAGAGCTGACTACTATTTTTTTGCAATTACTGCAAGAATTTCTCTATTTTTAAATCCGAGTCTCACAAGAGAAGTGTATATCTTGTTTGCATCCCTGTGAATACGGAGGAGTTTCTGATATGCACGGGAACAAAGCTCCTGCTCATCATTTTCACTGAAGAATTCATCCAAAGCACAGGCAGCCTGCTTTCTCTCTATCCCCCGGGAAGCGAGTTCTGCGGCAAGTCTCCCCCTGCCCTCCGCATGATTAATCATACGGTCCCTCAGCCAGGCACTCGCGAAGCGGGCATCGTCAAGAAAATGACATTCCTCAAGATAATCGAGAGCCTGTTCTATATATTTTCGCGGAACTCCCTTTTTTTGAAGCTTTGCAGTAAGACCTGCCCGGCACTGTTCGGCCCTTGCCAAATATGCCATTGCAAGTTTTTCTACGCTGTAGACATAGGAAGCATGAACTACATCTGCCCACATGATTTCATCAAAATCGAAACCTGCTTCCAAACCATCTTCAGAGACAAGGGAAAGATACCGTGCACGTAAAAAAAAGGCAGACCCTTCATCCGGCGTAATTTCATATACGCCGGGAAAAGTCTGCTTGATTTCTGCAATCTGCAAAACTTAGCGCTTGCTGAACTGGAATCTTCTACGAGCTCCGCGCTGTCCGTACTTCTTACGCTCAACCATACGGGAGTCTCTGGTGAGATAACCGTTCGCCTTGAGTGATGTGCGGCAGTTAGGATCAACCTGTGTCAATGCGCGTGCAAGACCATGGCGACATGCTTCAGCCTGTCCGTTGAGTCCACCACCCTGAACATTGATAAGGATGTCAAACTTTGTATCGTTTGAAGTAACCAGCAAAGGCTGGTGAACAACTTTCACCTGTGTTGCTGTTACAAAGTAATCTTTCAAATCTTTGCCGTTGACGACAATCTTTCCACTGCCTTCGCGAAGGAAAACGCGAGCGACAGATGTCTTTCTTCTTCCTGTACCGATTGCAATATTTCTAACCACAATAAACTCCTTTTACTTACACTTCAAGAGGCTTCGGATTCTGAGCGACATGAGGATTCTCATCGCCAGCATAAATCTTGACATAGCCCATGAGCTTGCGTCCGAGACGATTGTGAGGAAGCATTCCTGCAATAGTTCTTCTAAGAGGCTCGGTCGGATTGCGTGCAAGAAGAGTGTTGAAAGAGTGAGACTTAAGTCCGCCGACATAACCTGTGTAGTGGCGATACATCATATCATCGCCTTTCGCACCAGAAACAACGACCTTGTCCGCATTGATGATGACGACGTAGTCACCACAGTCGACGTTCGGTGTGTAGGTCGGTTTGTTCTTTCCACGAACGATAGCAGCAACAGCGGCAGCCAA
The DNA here is from genome assembly GCA_902797055.1 of uncultured Spirochaetaceae bacterium. Lineage (GTDB taxonomy): Bacteria > Spirochaetota > Spirochaetia > Treponematales > Treponemataceae > Treponema_D. The sequence continues at coordinate 2,907 of CADBRT010000084.1, read as the reverse complement.
ACGGCCGAGTGTCTTTCCGCTGGCATCAATGACGTACCAGTCGTGCTTGACTTCATTACCTTTTGCAAAAAGTGTCTTCATGTATATATACCTTTCCAATAAAACTTTAACATCCCAAGCTTTTGCATCGTGCCCGGAATGTCCGCAAACAATGAGCAGTTGTCTGCAATATATACGGGGACTTATACTATATCATGTACCGCTTATTTTGGTCAATGGTATTTTGCCCGGATTTTACTGTTTTGACCTCGCTTCTTCCTGCTTGCGGGCTTCGAGTTCTTCACGTTTCGCTTCCTTTTTATCTTTCAAATCAGCGAAACCGATGAAAACAGCAAGCAGACCGACAAAGGCTGCAAATACCGGAGCAAACCCCTTCAAAAACGAAATGACAGCACTGCCCCACGCAAGCCCCAGATCGGCAGGAAGACAGGCAAATACACAAAACGCAATCAGCACAATGCCTACAATCATTGCAACCATATACATATCTCCAATGAAAAATCTTTATGAATGTATATTATATGACATAGCTCCAGTTTATTCCAGTCGCATAAAATGTCAAATTGCATTTGACCAATTCCATGCCGACACCTGCTATACTTTCGGTCAGATGCGGCTGCACACGCTGTCAATCGCTTCCACCACTTTGGCGGACAGTTCCTCGCGCAGCGTGGCGGCGTAGGCGCGGCTGAACCCCTGCTTGATGTTTTCAGGGGAGCCCTTTTCATCGAACAGCACGGAGGCAGGCACGTGCAGGGCAGAAGCGATGCGGTCAATCGTCTCGGCGGAGGGGAACCGCTCCCTCGCCTCCATGTCGCCGATGTAGGAGGTACTCATGCCGATGGCTTCCGCAAGCTTTTCCTGTGTAAGCCCCGCCTGCTTGCGGTAGTACTTGAGATTCTGGATAAAGACGCTTCTGACACCCATAATCTTCTATTATACCCATTTTCCAACAGAAAACACCTCCAACCAGTTGATTTCTCCTCCGGTGACAAAAGAACAGTTTTTGGCACTGCCCAGTCTCCGCCCGAATTTCTTTTACGGAATCCGCATGACAGACAAACCGCTAAAAAAACGGTACACATGCAAGGGACATTTGGAAATCACACTCATCTGGAAGACCCCGACGAAGACGATGAATGCGGCCCCACCCTGGAAGAACGCAGAAGCAATGCAAAAGAATTGATATCGCTACTGTCAAAATTCAATGTCCTTGGAAAAATCAGCAACAATATGAAATGGTATCTTGCGTATCTTGCAGATGCGAATGAAGAAGAACTGGGATTACTGCTTGCATCAGGCATGGATATCAACGAAAAGGACGAAGATGGGTGTACTCCGCTTATGCATGCGTTTGTATGGAAAGATATAACACTACCGAAAGTTTTGATTGACTTAGGCGCGGACATCAACACAAAGGATGTCAACAGGGTAACCCCGCTCATGTACGCACTGAAATATGGCAACGCGGAATGCGCAAAAAGGCTGGTTGACATGGGGGCTGATTTATTTACCGGAGACGACATTCTGTGCTTCACTCCCTTACACTACGCCGCTTTCAGTGACAATGTGGAAATAGCCAAAACAATCATCGAACGCGGCAATATCGATGTCAGCAGCAGATATTACGAAACCGTCAATCCGCTTCATGTCGCTGCCGAATATGGGTCACAAAAAATGATAAACCTTTTTTTGGAACTCGGTGCAGACGTTACCGAAAGAAGCGAAATTTCCGATCTTGAACCATGTCTGGTAGCAGCGAAAAACGGACATGAAAAACTCACCCGGCAGCTCTACGACATTGAAAGCAAAAAGCGGGAAGAAAAAAAAGGAGCGGAAAACTCTATTTTCTTTCAAAGAATGGTGAATGATTTTGTTTCCAGATTTTCAAAGCATTCAGACATCTACACCCCAATCAATATGAGCAGGCAGACATTTTCAAATATACTATGCATTGGTTGTGAATGAAACAGCTTCATTTTCTGTTTTTACAACAATGTCTTTTACAATGCAGTGCTGCGCGGACGGATCTATGCGAATGGAGCGAAGTCCTTCTTTCGAAAAAACGGTAATAGGGAATTGAGAGAATGTGTCCTTCTCCGCTTCCGAAAAGCCATTTCCAGTGTCGTAGAAGACATCGATGTACTCGTGACTCTCGATTGTATATATGTTTTTTTTCCGTATGATTTGTGAAAAATTAAGAAATCGTGCATTTCCTAACCATTTTTGAAATCCATTTACTTCGATAGAAAAAAAGTTATCTGCTTCATTTCGGTTGATTTCAAAATTTTCATATCCTGTATAATCGGGGAAAAAAGTGTGCGAGATTGATTGTGAAACATATACAATAAACTTCGATATTTTATATATTTCATTGGCAATGGGAAATCAAATGTCCACTCGTAGTCGATTACATTCCATACGAGCGAGAGAATTTCGTCCTCGATGTCCCCGTCGGAATACAGGTCTTTTCCGGGCCAGTGGGTGAGGTCTAATGTAACGTTACCGATTTTTTCTTGCATAGAATTACTCTCCAAAATGGGGTGTTTCAGTTGTTCAATTTTTGAAATCCAACTCCTATTTCTCCGATGGGAAGACTTCCCCAACAACTGAGAAATCTTCACGGTCAAGTGTCAGATTCGGGTTGTAATACGGATCGCCCGCACGAAGCTCATCTACCCACCTTTCCTGAAAACGCTTGATTTCACCTAAAAAACGGGCCTGCTTTTCAGGCGTGTCTTCGTAGCCACGGCTCTCGCTTTCGTGATGGTACAATTCCGCATAAGGTGTCCAGACATTCAGATAGCCGGCCTTACGGATTCTCATGCAGAAATCAACATCGTTGAATGCGACTTCAAACTTTTCATCTAATCCTTCGACTTCCTCATAGATTCTGGCAGACACCAT
>CADBRT010000083.1 GCA_902797055.1 uncultured Spirochaetaceae bacterium | reverse complement strand
TGTCATCACTGTGCATATAGTGTCTCCTGTTTGGTAGGTTCTACTATAGTAATTGTGTCCGTTATGCCATTTTTGTAACTATTCAGCACTAAAAATTGGAAATCCCGAATTATGCTTTGCTTTTTAGGTGCTGAATAGTTACCCTTGGCTTAAAAATACTGTCGTAACGACAGGAATCTACGCCTGTGGACACTGAAGCGCATGCTTCTTTTGCATTTGCTGGAGAAGTGAAACTTGGTGGTCGAAATAGGAAGCCCATTCGTCTTTAGCGAATGGGTAGTTCACTTGCTTCATACGGCATTTGAATGTACTATGGAGGTATGTATACAGCATCAGAAAAAAGATACGACGCTATGGTCTATAACCGTGCAGGAAAAAGCGGATTGAAACTGCCTGCCGTTTCTCTTGGACTTTGGCATAATTTCGGTGACACCGGTATGTACCAAAATATGAAGGACATCTGCTTTACTGCCTTCGACAACGGTATTACCCACTTCGACCTTGCAAACAACTACGGACCGAAACCTGGCAGCGCAGAAAAGAATTTTGGGCGCATGTTACGTGAGGAATTCCATTCCTACCGCGATGAACTTATCATCAGCACAAAAGCCGGCTATGATATGTGGCCCGGACCGTACGGAAACTGGGGGTCAAGAAAGTATCTGCTTGCAAGCCTTGACCAGAGCTTGCAGAGACTCGGCTTGGAGTATGTCGATATATTCTATCATCACCGCATGGATCCGGAGACTCCGCTTGAAGAGACGATGGGCGCTCTTGCACAGGCTGTTTCCAGCGGAAAGGCGCTGTATGCAGGATTGTCGAACTATGACGGTCCGACGCTTGAAAAAGCAACGGCGATTCTTTCAGAACTGCATGTCCCGTTCGTCATAAATCAGAACCGGTATTCCATTTTTGACAGAGAAATAGAACAGAACGGTCTCAAAGAGACTGCCCGCAAGCTGGGGAAGGGGCTGATTATATTCAGTCCACTTGCACAAGGTCTGCTTACGGACCGTTACCTCAACGGCATACCTGCAGATTCCAGAATCCGCACCGACGGACGTTTTTTGCGTGAAGATGTATTGAATGAAAAACGCTTGTGTCAGATTCGCACCCTCAATGACATTGCGCTTTCCAGAGGGCAGACACTGGCGGAAATGGCTCTCGCATGGATTCTTCGTGACAGTGTTGTTACCAGTGTGTTGGTCGGCGCTTCCCGCAGTTCCCAGCTTTTGGACAACATAAAATGTCTTGCAAACACGACGTTTACGGAAGATGAACTCTCTGCTATCGATACGGCGAGTCTGTAGGTGGTCTTTTTTATGATGAACAAAAAGCATCTTGAACTTGTCCAGACTGTGCTTGATGACGCCGTACGCAATGCGGATGTTGCAGGGGCTTCCTGCCTTGTCTGGCAGGGCGGGGCTGAGCAGGGGTTCTTCTCTGCCGGATTCGCAGATTGTGCGGCAGGAAGGGCTTTTTCGCGCGATACAATTTGCCGTCTGTACTCCATGAGCAAGCCGATTACTTCTGCTGCTGTTTTTTCGCTCGTGGAAAAAGGGAAGATTGATCTGCTCGATGATGTCGCAACCTATCTGCCGGCCTTTAAAAATCCCCGCGTGTGTACACCTGAAGGTGTCGTCAAATCTCCGCGTCCTGTCACCATCCGGGATCTGCTGAACATGACTTCAGGGTACTCGTATGGCGGGACAGAGAATGAAAGTGAGCGGGGAATCCTCCAGCTGGTTGTTGACATGAACCGCTCTCTAGAAGGCAGTCAGGAAATTTCTACGCAGACATTTGCTGAACGGGCCGCTCAACTTCCTTTAGGGTTTGTTCCGGGAACTGATTATGCCTACGGTATTTCGGCTGATATATTGGGAGCGGTCGTCGAAGCTGTCTCCGGCATGCAGTTCAGTGAGTATCTGCAAAAGGTTCTGTTTGAACCGATGGGAATGACAGACACCGGCTTCTTCGTCCCGGAGGAAAAACTTCCTCGCTTTGCAGAAGTATATCAGCATGTTTCCGGCGGAAAGCTGACTGTGTTCAAGCATCCCAATCTTGGCATTCGGTATCGTGCGGACAGAAGCCCTGCCTTCGAGTCCGGCGGGGCGGGGCTTACAGGAACCATTGATGACTACATGACGTTCTGCAAAATGCTTTTGGGAAAAGGTGTTGTTCCCGGCGCTGGTTCCCCCCGTATTTTGCAGGAGGAGACTGTACGCTTTATGTCCACCCAGCATATAAGCCCTTCCCTGCAAGCAGCGTTTGAACGCAAACTGCCGCATTTGAGCGGTTACAGCTACGGTAATCTCATGAGGATTATGACAGACCCGTCGCAGTCTGCAACGATTGCACGTGCTGGGGAGTTCGGCTGGGACGGATGGCTCGGCACCTTTATGCTGGTGGATCCGTCAGCTGATTTGGCTGTCGTTTACTTTATGCAGTGCCGGGATTCCGGTTTTACTCCTACCATGAGACGGGTGAAAAATGTCGTTTATGCTTCTTTAGGCTGAATGATTTTGCTTTTTGATTGTTCTTCGAGATGGAGGGCGCAGTCGTCTATCTCCGCATGAAGAAAATCCAGAAGCGGAAGGGTTGAACTGAGCAGTTCTGCCCGTTCGAATTCAACGTGACGGTAGACGGGTTCAAGCAGAATCTTGATGAAGTCTTCCGCTCGTTGAATCAACTCGTCGGAATCTTCTTCCTGTTTGTCTCCGTTCATAAATGAATCTTCAAAGATTGTCTTGTACTCATTTTGTTTGCGTTCCAGTACAATCTTTGAGTAGGCATCGTTTTCCAGCGTTACGTGCTGTTTGTTACCGTTTTTGTCCAGCTTGACATGGCGGAACTCTGAAAAGAAGTCTTTGTATTCAAAACGCGGTGGGGTTATGTACTCAGGTTTGATTCCAGTGACGATGACCGTGTGGTTGTTTACCTTTGCAATGCGGACTTTTTGCAGGTCAACTCCCCGCTGGTATTTTACCATGGTGTCCATTATGCAGATGACTTCATCGTAATTTTTGCTCGGCTGTTTGAGCATCCGCTTGATGACATTGGCATAATCCTCTTCATTGAACACTTCCCGCTGTTTTATGGCGCCTGTCTTCTGGTAATCCCTCAAACAGACTTTGAACACATCCTGGTATGTCTCCATGTTGAACGTGAGGTTTTCCAGCAGTGCAATTCTCCGCTCGTAATTTTCTTCGTTTTCGGAGTATTCTGCGTTTTCCTTTTCCAACTGCTCTATGTGTTCTCGTTGTTCGGCAAGCGCTGCGTCTTTTTCATCCTCGCTCGCTTTTATGAGCGGTTTGAGTAGCGGCAAAAGGAGTAGCGTCACCGGAACGGCGAGCAGTGCCGAAAGCGAGGCTGCAATAATGATTCCCAGAACGGGTAGCGTACGTGAAAAAAGTATGATGCAGCCAAATGCTACAGCTGCATCGCAGAGTATGAATACTACTGCAAAGACTATATTGAATACCGGTTTCAGCTTTCTGTGGAGCGGTTTTACTTTTCGTCTGCGTTTTGAAAGATGCTGTTTCATGTGTATTTTTTATCGTACAGCACTTCTTTTCGCTTGTCAAATGCGGAGACTTACAGCTGCTGTACGGAATCCCGTTCGATCAGCGTGGCGGGAACCCGTATGATGTCCGGAGCAGGAATGCCTGCCATGCAGAACAACAGTGTTTCTGCAGCAAGGCTTGCTATTTCTTCTCTGTTCTGTCTGAACGTCGTCAGTCGGGGATTGCAGAATTTTGCCACCCGGTCGTCGTCGAAACCGATCAGTGAGAAACGTTTCGGGATGGAAATGCGGTGTTCTTTTGCATATCGGAGGATGCCGAATGCAAGCATGTCGTCGGCAGCAAATATCGCTGTGAAATCATTGGTGCGCTTGAATAATGTTTCAAAACTGTCATATCCGCTCTGTATGTCCCACATCTTGCTTTCCTCAAAAAGATTGGGGTTTACAGGCAGTTTGTGTTCCGTCAGGCAGCGGAGATACCCTTTGTACCGTTCATACGCTGCCGGGGAAATCTTTGAGATTGGTCCTGAAAGGAAGGCGATCTTCGTGTGACCGTGTGAAATGAGGTAGTTTGTTCCGTCATATCCAGCTTTTTCGTTGTCAGTGAGGACTGTGCATACGCCGGGAATAAAATCGTTTGTGGAAATGCAGGGAATGCCTTCTTCTGCAATTTCCGCAAGGAGGGCGGTGTCATCTTCGTTTGGGTTTATGAAAATGACACCGTCCACGTTTCTGAGTCTGGCATGGCTTAAGTAGGGGAGGCTGAATGAGCGGGACAGAAATATGATATCATATCCTGCCTTTTCAACCTCTTCCCTGAACTTATTCAGGACACCGCCGAACAGGGGGTGCTCAAATCCTTCCATCATCTGGCTGTCTTCGTAAATCACGCCGATGAGGTTGGACTTTTTTGTGCTCAGCGTCTTGGCTGCAATGTTCGGTTCGTAGCCCATTGTTTTTGCCGCGAGGATTATGTTGTCCCGCGTTTTTGCATTGAGCTTGCCCGTTCCGTTCAGAGCTTTCGACACTGTTGGTGCTGAGTATCCCGTTTTTTTTGCGATGTCATAAATAGTTACCATATCGTGTTACTCTTCTGCATAATCGAAATATTCGAAATCGGCAGGTTTTGTGTAATGCTCCGTATCGACACAGAACATGCCGACGAATGCGCCTGTAAATCCCTCCGAGTGGTAATCATCGGAGATCTTCCAAGCATCGCAGATTGGGCGTATCTTGTGGAACAGCTTGCCATCGAGAGACCAAGAGAAGACAGCGACCTCATAGTCTACATCGAGTCTGAGCCAGACCGGTGCATCTTTCGGCAGCGCAATTTCCATTCCCCGCTCAAAGAAGTCAGGCATGATAGTATTGAGCTGGAGAATCTTCCCCTTCTGCTCGTCATACGTCACTTGCAGCAGGAACTGTGTCTCTTCATCGTACCGGTAGGCAAGTCCCGCATACTGCTGGAAGTAGTCAGGCTCAAAGTAGAGTTTTGTCTCTGCATGGAACTTGAACGCTTCCTGCCGACGTGCCAGAAGGCTCTGTTCATAGAACGACCATGGGGACTGCCCGCCGTGAATCCGTAGGAATCCCGGTTTTTCTTTTATGCTGCACCGCGCTTCGCTAATCGGCGTGCGCAGTGTTTTGAAATCCTTTAAGAAATCGGTGTTTCCAAACGTGTAGTGTATGTTCCCCTTGCCGGGATAACTCTGCGGTGTTTCATCTGTCCCTGTCGGTACATCGATGAACTCCGGCGGAGTATTCTGCAGAGAACCGTCCGGCTGCGTTACATACGGCCAGTCGTCTTTCCACGTGATTTCCGCAATGCCGGTTTCCCGTCCGAGGACACATTCCTTGCGTCCTGGCAGCGGTCTTCCGCACAGGAACACCAGATACGTCTTTGTTCCATCTATTGAAGAACACCAGCTTCCGTGTCCTGACTTCTGAAGTTTCAGTTCTGGGTGCCTGTATGAGGAAATCAGCGGGTTCTGCGGGTGGACTTCGTACGGACCCGCTATGTTGCGGGAGCGCCCTACGGTGAGTGCGTGCTCGTATTGGGTACCGCCTTCTGCTGCAACGATATAATACCAGCCATTTCTTTTGTAGAGGTGAGGACCTTCGACAAGCCCGATATCAGTGCCCGTAAAAATCTTTTTGCGTTCACCGACAAGACATTTTTTGTTTTCGTCGTATTCCTGCAGCAGAATTCCAGAGAACTGCCGTGGTCCCGTCTGGCGGTAGTCCCATTCCATATTGAGGTACCAGTGCTTGCCGTCGTCATCGTGGAACATGGAGTCGTCGAAACCTGATGCATTCATGAAGATTGGGTCAGACCAAGGTCCTTCAATGGATTTTGCTGTCACCAGAAAGTTCGGAGTATCCTTTTGGGGGCCGAAATTCCAGTTGCGGACATTGGTGAACACCAGATAGAACGTGCCGTTGCTGTATGAAAGACAAGGTGCCCAAATGCCGCATGAGAATTTCTCCCCGTTCATGTCGAGCAGCCGTTTTTCAGAAAGCGGTGACGGGACATGTGTCCAGTGCACCAAGTCTTTTGAACGGCTGATTTCGACACCGGGATACCATTCAAATGTTGAGTTCGCGATAAAGTATTCCCCTTGGGCCATGCAGATGGAGGGGTCTGCATGGAATCCCGGGAGAATAGGATTGTAAATTCGAACTGTCTTTTGATTGCTCATATATTATTCCTTTACAGATCCCATTGTAAGTCCGCCTATGATGTACTTTGACATGAAGGCATAGAATACGATGATAGGTATAAGCGAAACTGCAATGCCCAAGTATATTCCGCCGTATTCTGTGCGGTAAATGTCTCCGCGGAGCATCTGAACGAGCATTGGGAGCGTGTACTTTTTGGTAGATGAAAGCAGGACGAACGGTGTCATGAAGTTGTTCCAGCTTGCTACAAAGCTGAATATGGCCTGAGTTGCGAGCGCCGGCTGGATAATCGGCAGGATAATGCGGTTGAAGGTCATGAATTCCGTCGCGCCGTCAATTCTTGATGCCTCTACAAGTTCCATGTTGAGGATTGAGTCGAGGTACTGCTTCATAAACAGGACAGAACCTGCCGCTGCAATTGACGGAATGATGAGCGGTATGTAGTTGTCTGTCAGGTGAAGTTTTGCCATGAACTGGTAAAATCCGATGAATGAGAGGGATGCCGGGAGCATGATAAGAATCATGATAAGTCCCTGAAGTGCATTCCGTCCCTTGAAACGGTATACGTGCAGTCCGTATGCGGTGAGCGCTGAAAAATACACGCAGAGTATTGTTGCACAGACAGAAATGAGTGCACTGTTGCCGAAGCCCTGCCAAATCTGGAAGTTTCGCCTTGTCAGTGCATGCCAGTTGTCAAACGCGTGGGTGCTTGGCAGAAATGAAAGACCTGCGTTTATCTGCTCTGTTGTGCGGGTTGCGTTTATGAGCATTATCCACACAGGTACAATTGCAATGAGAGTCAGCACTATCATGCAGATGTAGATGATGGTTTCTTTTATTCTTAATGACGCTTTGTAGCTTTTGCCTAACGTGTCTGCCATATTTAAGCCTCCAGTTCCTTGCGGTGTGATTTCGGTGTACGCTCTTTAACAAGCCAGTTTATCAAAATTGCAAGGCCGACTGTTATGATGAACATACCGATTGATATGGCCGCCGCATAGGAATAGTTGTTCCGGCCCTGGAAACCGACGTTGTACATGTACACAGCCGTCGTTCTGATTTTATAGTCAGGTTCACCGTGCATACCGGTGATAAGGAATGGAATATCGAACATCTGCATACCGCCGACCATTGAGGTAATCAACAGGTAGAACATCATCGGGCGGAGAAGCGGAACGGTAATTTTCCAAGTGCACTGCCAGCTGGAAGCACCGTCGATTGTTGCAGATTCATAAAGGGACGGTGAAATACTGGTGATGGCTGCCATCAGAAGGATGAGTGTCTGTCCACACCACATCCACCACTGGATGAATGCGACAATAAGGCGGGATGCGGTGGGGCTTCTGAAGAATTTGAACGCTTCTGATATGACACCTATTTTAAGCAAAAACTGGTTGACCGGTCCGATAGGGTCTGCGAACAAACTTTTGTACAGAATAGCAACGGATGTTGCTGTCAAAAGGTTTGGAAGATAGAAAAGTGCGCGGAACAATCCTTTCCCGTGAAGTGTCAGTTTGTGGTCTGAAAGCCAGATTGCGAGGAGAAGGGCAAGTCCCAGCTGTGGCGCAAAGTTTAGTCCCCAAATGATGAATGTGTTGCCGACTGCTCCCCAAAAGTATTTGTCGTGAATCAACTTGTCAAAGTTTTTTAACCCGACAATATCAAACGAAGGTTTCAATCCTTCCATATTTCCGAATCCGAGAATGAAGGTGTATATGGTCGGCCACAGGTTGAAGATTAAAAACACGGCCACGAACGGCAGGCAGAAGAAATAGCCGTGCATGTTTGTACGCGCCTGTACGGTAGATTTTGATGCCATTTTTGTTCCTCCGAAAAAACTCCATCAATTTATTGTAAAAAAAAGCGCAGCCGAAATGACTTTCAAACTGCGCTTTCATGAACCCCTTATTCAATAACCAGTCAATCAGTCAACTGCGAAACCCAGTGTTGATGAAACCTGATCCTTGAAATCCTTCAAAGTCTGACTCTTTGTCTTTTCTCCGTTGGCATAAGCGGTGACAGCTTCTGTGAACAGAGCTTCAACCTGCTGGTCTGAACCCTGAATCAAGCTTCCGTCGATTCCCTTTGCCATTTCGCAGAACTCTTTGTAGTGGTTCTGTCCGCCAAGGAACGCTTCGGAGAAGTTGTCCTTGAGCTCATCCTGTGTATGGATGTTTCCAAGTGTGTCACCGGTTGCCTTTGCATACGCGCGGCAGAAATCATCATCGCTGACAAGGTACTTGATCATCTCTTTTGCTGCTTTCGGATTCTTTGTGTTCTTGTATGCTGCAATCCATGTGCCGCCCCAGAAGTAGTTAGCCGGTCCTGCGCACATTGCCCAGTCTCCTGCTGTGTCAGGAGCATTTGGCTTCAATGTGTAGTGGAGTCCCCATGTCGGGAGCAGGTAGCAGAATACTTCAATCGGATTGCCGGCAGAGTTCTTGAGCTCGCCTCTCATGCCTGCGAACCAACCTTCCGCCCACTGCTGGACTTCACCTTCCATCTTCTTCTC
>CADBRT010000082.1 GCA_902797055.1 uncultured Spirochaetaceae bacterium | reverse complement strand
GCGTATAACCCGGTATCTCAAAACCGATTGTACTTTCCGTGTTGAACACCGCCGTGAAGGTAGCGTCCACACAGCCTACAGGGGCATTCGTTGCATCGACGACTACGCCAGCAGCATTCTTCCAATGCTTGAAAGGATAGTTGTTCGAACCGACCGTCTTTACAAGTTGATTGTCTGTAGCATTGGTTCCGATTGCAAGGACAGGAATATTCGTTCCCTCATAAATTTTGAACTGGTGATACATGCCGGTTACCGAAGTGGCAGCAGCAGTAGCAGATGCCAATGAGAGGGTTCCTTCGGACAGGATATAGGTGCGGTGCACAAGGTTGATTTTCTTGTCCGCTGCATACCCCTTGTATCCGTCATTGGCAGATACAACATTTACTCTTTCAACAGAAGCAGAAGGATAGTTGACTCCGTTGCGGGCTGCGACAGCCTGGATTTTTGCGTCAAAGAGACGTCCTGTAGGCAACTCGAGTACACAGGAATCTGTTGCCGTACTGTTTGCATTCAGAGAACCACTGACGAGTCTTGCAAGAGATGTGCTCACCGGGCTTGCTGTTTCATCGCTGTCAGCGACAGGGAATGTCTGGTGCGCAATCTCGGCACCGGCGGTATCATATTCTGCAAGTCTGATTACAAAATGTGTTTCATTTGTGGAGTTATCAGCCCAAGAGAATCTGACTTTGTAGAAGTTATCCGTATCCGTCTGGGAAGCAGAAGCCTCAACCCATTCAGCAACAAAATTACTCGGTTTTACAGGAGCAACAAACAAATCCGGTATTGCTAACGGCGAAACGGTGGTACACACACCCGGGTCTACAATAATCAAGTCAGTATATCTTGCAAGCACTCTGTCATTGCTGTCAAGCAGCTTGAATACGAAGTCATATTCGCCGGGAGGACATGTCATGCCGGCGGATTTGTCAAAAGAGAAATCGGCAGTAGCTCCGTCCGCCGGGGCAGGAGCAGGAACGGCATTATCAGGTTCTTCATATCCTGTGACAGCAATACCCGTAGACCTGCTGTACAAGCCTACACTGTACTTTTCCACTCCTTCGTGGAACACATACGTACCTGCTATCTTGACCGTACCGGGAGTGGTAAGGTTTCCGGCACTCATGATAAAGGTGATGGTCTGAACTCCATTCGTCAAATCTACATTTTCGTGTCCGACCAGGACGGCATCACCCGCGGTATTGTATGCGGTGAGCGTGAGTTCCCAGTAGGTGGCGGCGAGTTCCACCATGGCGGTAGCCCCTGCTGCCTGCAACGAAGACGTAAGGTCAATGTACTCATTCGTACCGTCAGTGACATGGGTTCCTCTTGCTGATGTTCCCGTCAGCCTGACCGTATATCCGGTCAAATCAGAGGCGACCACCGGCAGCATGGTACGGGCATATCTGCTGGAGGATGAATTCCCTGCGGATATGGTAAGCATTCGGGTAGCTGCTCCGTCACCCGTAACAGTGCCGTCGCTTGAGGAACCGACCGAGTTGGCACAACCGATGAAAAACGCGAGCGCGGCAACTGTTGCAACCGCCAGCGCAGTCCACTTTTTAAAAACTTTTCTGTTCATGATGAAAACCTCTTCAACACATGAAATACTTTTTGTTTACCCGTACTGCGAGCAGGGTACAGCTCATTCATTTTCTATATACAGTCTCCCCGAATCCGAGAAGACCCTGCCCGCGCTGTTACGCACGGCAAGTGTCAAGGTGTAATAGACTCCTACTTCAATGGCGGGAACCTCCGGCAGATAGGCTGAAAATGTCTGGGAAGACAGATTCACATTGTTCAGGACAAGGGCAGTGCCGTCGGATTTCAGCACCTGCCACGTATAGGCAATGCCGTCCCTCGGCCCGATTATGGTGAGCGTGGTGGCGGCACGGTTTGAAACATTATACAAATCCCTCAGCATATCAACTTCATTGAACCCGGCATCGTTCACCGAGAACTGCGCGGCGTCATCCGCGACAACCGTGAAGTTCTTGTTGTACTCTTTGATAAGCGGGTTGTAGGAGTCCGAGGACTGCGAACAGGAAACGGGCAGTACCATCACCGCCAAGGCTGCAAGCACCCACGCAACGCGCGATGCCCCGGAGAACATGCGGCGCAGGCATCTTTTCAAACTCATTTTTTCCCTCCCAAGCTCGGCACCTGCAAGCTGTAACCGATGAAGATTCCCGGCACGAATTCCTGCACCTTGTCATAGTCCACGCCCAGCTGAACGATGAAGCCGTGGAACATCACCCCGGCATGCAATCCGGCAAGGAACGTCAAGTGCATGTCAGAGCGGATGATACCATCGTTGGTTTTCTGCCACAGAAACACTTCCCGCGCCCCCAGATGCACTTCGGTGTACACCTGCAGGGCACTGCCCAGCGTAAACGACACACCGAGCGGGGCATAGACAGAAAAAGCCCCCGTCATCGGCGGATCCAGGCTCTCGCCTTTCCATGTGTAGGTGTGCGGGAACTTCTCCGTCTTGAACGCCTTGCCCACCTGCCCTTCAAGACCTGCGCCGAAGTAAAACGGAGGTTTGAGATTGCGAACTTTCCAGACGGCACCGACAGTTGCGGCGGCATCGAACGGGTCGCGCAACAAGGAACCACCCGCATACAGGACAAGCAAATCTTTGTAAACAAACGGTGACGTATCTTCTTTGGCAGGTTTAGCTTCCGGCAGTTCCTGCACCTCCGGCTCCGGAGCGCGCTCCTGTACGATGGGTTCGGAGGGTATGGCGGGCAGAGGCTCGGTCTTTTGTACTTGCGGTTCAGGCTCGGAGGCACGCTCCTGTCGGGTAGGTTCGACTTGTGCGGCAGGCTGCGGTGCGGTCTTTTGCACCGGCGGTTCAGGTTTCTCCTCCGGCTGGGGTGCGGGCTGCGGCACCGGTTTTGCAACCGGCTTGACGACCGGCTTTTGCAGGGAAAGCGCCACCGGCAGTTTGTAGACGGAACCGTCTGCATACCCCTGGAGCAGTTCACTGCCGTCGGAACTGAACACCACGGACTGCAGGGCGGAATCCGAACACGGCGGGATAACCCCTGTCAGCTTGCCAGTGTTAAGGTTGTAGAAATCCAGCACCCCGTCCTCCGTCTGCACGGCAAGGGTGCGAGCATCGCTGAGCAGGTGGAGCGCGTGGATGTCACGTTCAGTGTCCACACTGCCGAGCACTTTGCCGGATGAACTGTACAGCGAGACAATCCGGGAGCCTGTTGCCAGCGCAAGCGTCCCGCCGAACGCAAAGGAACAGGGCACGCGCACCCCGCTCCCCGACACCGGCAGATGCGCTTTTACAGAGCCGAACGCGGCATCGTAGATGACGGCGGTATTGTCCTCGGAGACAGAAACCAGATATTTGCTGTCGGGACTGAACGCAAGAGCGGCAATGCGCCCCGTCTGCTCTTTCGAGTCCCTCGTAAGGAATTCTTTTGCATAGCGCAGTTTGAAGAACACGCGCACCGTTCCGTCAGTCATGCCGGCGGCGACGAAATTGCTGTTCGCGCTGAACGCCGCGCAGGTATACCGTTGTTTTACGTCAAGTGTCATGGAGGAAGCGGCAGGAACAGGAGCGTCCCCGTCCAGATTCCAGGCGGACAGACTGCCGTCTTCCGCACGCACCACCAGCATCAGCTTGTCGGCATCACCTTCCGAGGCAAAGCCCAGCGATTTTGCGGATTTTACAGGGATTGAGGAAATGACAGCACCGTTTGAAGCATTCCGAATGCGTACGCAGTCGGTTTCCGCAACGGCGAATTCAGAGCCGTCCGCAGTCCAGCACAGCGTACCGGCGGAACCGTTGACATGGGCAAGAGGGGCAGCGGTTTGCCCCGCCGCCTGACTATATGATGGAAAGGAAACGAATAAGAGGACAAGAAGAGGTATGAATAAACTCATACCCCCCCCCTGCATACAATCAAGGGGTATATGTATCCGAGAAGTTTGTATCTGTACTCGAACTGCTTGGCACAGCCGATTATATCTCTCTCAATCCGCATGACTTTATAATATGTTATTAGTTTATACCTAGATTTTAAGAAAAGCAAGCGAATTTCGGTAATTTCTTGGATTTTTTTGAGATTATTTGAGCATATATACTCCGGCACCCCCGAGTACCCGCCCCGTGAAAAGTTATTGCCCAGTGCAAATTCCATGCTATAATGGAAACACTTATAACACGAGGAGATATGATATGGATTGCTCTGGCAAAAAAACAGACAGCGACATTAAGGCTCTGATTGCCCAGATGACGCTCAAAGAAAAGTGCAGCCTTCTGAGTGGTAAGGATTTCTGGCACACAAAGACAGTGGAACGCCTCGGCATTCCGAACATTATGGTGAGCGACGGTCCGCACGGACTTAGGAAACAGGACACTTCCCGCCCGAACGCCACCGAAAACGAAAGCATTAAAGCGGTATGCTTCCCCACCGCGTGTGCGACAGCGAGCTCCTTCGACCGGGCTGTTTACCGCAAACTCGGAGAGACACTGGGAGACGAGTGTCAGGCGCAGGACGTCTCAACCATTCTGGGACCAGCCATAAACATCAAGCGTTCCCCTCTGTGTGGACGGAACTTCGAGTATCTGAGCGAAGATCCGTATCTGACGGGGGAACTCGCC
The DNA here is from genome assembly GCA_902797055.1 of uncultured Spirochaetaceae bacterium. Lineage (GTDB taxonomy): Bacteria > Spirochaetota > Spirochaetia > Treponematales > Treponemataceae > Treponema_D. The sequence continues at coordinate 18,811 of CADBRT010000082.1, read as the reverse complement.
GCCAGTTACATCAACGGAGTGCAGAGCAAAGGCGTCGGCACCTCGCTCAAACACTTCGCCTTGAACAATCAGGAATACCGCAGGCTGACGAATTCCTCAAACTGCGACGAACGCACCATGAGGGAAATCTATCTCTCTGCATTTGAAACCGCCGTCAAAAAAGCACAGCCCGCAACCATCATGCACAGCTACAACCTCATCAACGGCACCTACACCGGTGAAAACGAGTGGCTGCTGAAGCAAGTGCTCCGCAAGGAATGGGGCTTCCTCGGTGTCGTTATGAGCGACTGGGGAGCAGTGAACGACAGAGCCGCCGGAGTAGCCGCAGGGGAAGACCTTGAAATGCCGAGTTCCGGCGGTGTAAACGATGCAAAAGTGGAACTTTCCGCAGCCGCCGATAAATCGCTTGAAAAGCACATAGACGAATCGTGCTTTAGAATCCTGCGGTGGGTGTACAACTTCATTGAAAACAGACAACCGGGAGTCTTCGACTTCGACAAGCACCACGAAGTCGCACGTGAGATAGAAGAAGAATCCATAGTCCTCTTGAAAAACGACGGTGCAGCACTCCCTCTCGCAAAAGACGGAAAAATCGCTGTCATAGGTGCATTCGCCGACAAACCGCGCTTTCAGGGAGGCGGTTCCAGCCACATCACCACGGAACACAAACCTGGTGCGCTCAAAACCTTCGAAAAAACGGGTGTGGACTTCGTCTATGCAGCTGGATACACCGTAGAAGATGAAGATTCCCTGCGCGACAGCGAAACCGCAGTAAAGCTCCGGAATGAAGCGCTCGCCGTCAGCGCGCCGTGTAAAACTGTCGTCGTGTTTGCAGGTCTTCCGGACAGCTTCGAAAGCGAAGGCTATGACCGCAAACATCTGAACTTGCCGGACTGCCAGAACGCGCTGATTGAAGCGCTTTGCGAAGCCGGCCACACGGTGATTGTCGTACTGCACAACGGTTCACCCGTCATCATGCCATGGCGGAACAGCGTACAGGCAATTCTTGAAGCCTATCTGGGCGGAGAAGCAGTCGGAGAAGCGGTGGTAAACGTACTGCTCGGCAACGTGAACCCGAGCGGAAAACTCCCGGAAACCTTCCCCCTCCGCCTTGAAGACACACCGAGTTTCCTGAGCTTTGCAAACGACAAACACCAGGTGAACTACACAGAAGGAATCTTTGTTGGCTACCGCTGGTACGATGCACGCGTCATGGATGTCCAGTACCCGTTCGGGCATGGACTCAGCTACACGACGTTCGAATACTCAGATTTGAAAGCAGACCGCACCACCCTTGCAGAAAATGAAATGCTCACCATCACCGTCAAGGTCAAAAACACAGGAAGCGTCGCGGGGAAAGAAGTCATACAGCTCTATGTCGCAGACAAAACAGGGGCAACATCTCGCCCGCCGAAAGAACTCAAAGGATTTGAAAAAGTCAGCCTTGAGCCGGGGGAAACGAAGGAAGTCACCTTTACTCTGGACAAACGGAGTTTCGCTTGGTACTCCACCGAACTGGAAGACTGGTATGCCGCCACCGGCGACTACGAAATCCTTGTCGGGGCATCGAGCCGCGACATCAGATGCAAACTTTGCGTCCGCTACGAAAGCAAGACAGAACTGCCGTTTGAGCTTTCACCAAATGTTACCATCGGGGATTTGTTCGAAGACCCGCGCACCAGCGATATTATGAAGAAATTCCTTGAAAAATATGCAATACGGCACGACTCGGAAGACTCCGCCGCACGTGAAGCAATCACTGATGAAATGATAGAAAAGATGCTTGACGGCACACCGCTCAGAAGTTTCCAGATGATGGGCTGGCACGTCTCGTCCGAAGATCACCGTAAATTCATCGACTCCCTCCGCAACGCGCTCAAATAGCAACACTGCAAAGGGATAAAGAAAGGCTGTCCTGACGGACAGCCTTTTTTGCTTTTTTACAGCATTAGAATACGGCGATGACATCTCCGTTCGGATAGCGCTGCTTAATCCAGTTTCTTACTTTATCGCTCTGGAGTGCTTTTACAAGCGCGCGGATTCTCGGATCGTTTTCATTGCCCTGCTTTACCGCAACGACATTGACATACGGAGAGTCAGAACCTTCGACGAAAAGTCCGTCGCGGGAAGCATTCAACCCTGCAGGAATTGCATAGTTGCCGTTGATAATAGCAGCATCGACATCTGCAAGCACACGAGGAAGAGAAGCTGCTTCAATCTCAACGAATTTAAAGTTGCTCGGATTTGATTCAACATCAAGCGGAGTTGCAGTCAGCCCCGCACCGTCGCGCAGTGTGATGAGTCCCGCAGACTGGAGCAACAGCAGAGAACGACCTTCGTTTGTAGGGTCGTTCGGGATTGCAATCTTTGCACCGTCAGCCAATTCTCCAATACTCTTTATCTTCTGTGAGTACAAAGCAATCGGTTCAATGTGGATTCCGCCCGCACTGGCAATATGAGTGCCCTGTTCTTTGTTGAAAGACTCCATGTATGGAAGGTGCTGGAAATAGTTGGCATCAATCTGACCGTCTTCGAGCGCCTTGTTCGGAGTGACGTAGTCAGTGAACTCAACAATCTTGAGTTTGATTCCCTGTGACTTCAACTCACTCTTTACGAGTTTGAGAATCTCTGCGTGAGGCTCAGGAGTAGCCCCGACTTTGAGCGTGTCGTTCTTCTTTGCTTTTGCTCCGGCGAGCGAAAGAGCTGCTGCAAGAACAAGTGCTGCGCTGATAATTTTTTTCATACAAAAACCTCCATTTCAGTTCCTGATATAAGGAACAATAACCGCCCGCAAAAGTAACCTATTGCAAACAGTGTGTATATTTATACATATTGTGTTGGATACTGTCAAGAGAAAAAAAAGACCACACCCCCCAGAAGGGATGCGGCCAAAAAGCAAGTTTTTCGCTGGACAGAAGGGGTCCGCTACTCCTTTACACCACCGACGGTTACACCGCTTATGATGCTGCGGGAGAGGAACAGATAGACAATGATAAGCGGCACAATAGCAAGGAATACCATCATGTATACCTGTCCCATGTCGAACTTCTGATAGTCCGCGCTGCGGAGCTGGGCAATCAGAATAGGAATAGTCTTCTTCTCCTTTGAACTGATAACCAGTGCAGGAGTGAAGTAGTTGTTCCATGAGCTGACAAATGCAAAGATTGCCTGTACAGCGATTGAAGGCTTCATCATAGGAACGGCAATCGTGTTGAATGTACGGAATTCGTTGCAGCCGTCAACACGGGCAGCTTCAACAATGGAATACGGCAGCGTTGATTCCATCGCCTGATACAGGTAGAAGAACACAATCGGTGCGGCAATGCTCGGAATGAACAAAGCGGCAAGAGAGTTGCCCATGCCCATCTTGGAAATGAGCTTGAGGAAGCCGAGTGTGGAAACCTGTGCCGGAACCATCATGATTGCAAGGATAAAACGGAACACGAACTTCTTGCCCTTGAAATTGTACATATAGATACCGTATGCCGTCATGCAGGAGAAGTACGTCGTAAGAAGCGCTGTCATAAAGGAAACATACACGCTGTTCAGCAAAGCCTGGAGAACCGGAATGTTTTCGTTGCTCATCATTTTAGTAAAGTTCTGAAGGAAAAATGTTCCTGGGAGTATTGAGAACCCTTTCTGAATCTCTGAGTGCGCACGTGTCGCATTGATAATCAGGATGAAAAACGGAAACAGCGACAAAAACGAGAGAAGAATCAGAACGATATACGAAATCGTACGGCGGATTGTAAGTGATGAACTCTGGCTTTTCATTTATCTTTTCCCCTTTGAATTTGAGTAATTTTTCATTGTTGAAGAGTAGACCATACCGCTCAAAATAGCGGTGACAATGAAGGTGAGCACGGAAACCGCACCAGCCATACCGAAGTTCTTGCTCGCCAAATGCTTGTTCAAGTACATGATAAGCGTCATTGTCGTGCGGTTCGGGCTTCCTGCACCGTTCGTCAGAATCTGAGGAACATCGAACATCTGTATACCACCGATAAGGCTTGTAATCAGAACGTATACAAAAATAGGGAGCAAAAGCGGCATGGTGACTTTGAAGAAAATCTGGAGCGGGGTAGCTCCGTCAATTCTCGCAGCCTCGAAAAGACTTTCATCAATGCCCATTATACCTGCCATCAAAAGGATTGTCGTATTGCCGTACCACATCAGGAAGTTCATCGTAGCGACAAGGGTTCGCGTCCAGCCGGTATACGTCAGAAAGCGGATACTTTCCTTTGTCCAGCCGAGCGAAATGAAGATTGCATTGACAGGACCGTTGTCAGAGAACAGCGTGAAAAAGAGCATAGCAAAGGCAGATGCCATAATCAGATTCGGCATGTAGATGACAGTCTTAAAGAACTGCTGGAACTTGAGTTTGAGTTCGGTGTTTGTAAACCATACGGAAAGCAGCAGCGAGATGAAAATCTGCGGGATAAAGCCCAGCACCCACATGACGACAGTGTTCCAACTGTAGCGGAGGATATCGCTTTTGAAAACCTCTTTAAAGTTTCCGAATCCAACCCAGTTCGGTCCGATGATATCCAGACCGTCGCGGTAGTTCTCGAAGAAACTGTTCCAGAACGTAGATAAAAGCGGAATCAACGAGAAAATGATGTAGACAATGAAGAATGGCGCGATAAAAAAATAGCCCCAGTTGTCGTATTGGACCGAGTGCTTCTTTTTCGGCTTGTCCATAAATGAATCCTCCAGAATGTGAAAATGAGCAATTTACTACAACGTTGTAGTAACTATGTCTATGTTATCATAGTTTTTAGATTAGTCAAGTGGAAATTTTACCGAAATTATACATACAATGAAGAACTTCCGCATTTATGCCGCCATCGTGCTTGCGGCGCTAGTCATGTTGATACCGTTGAAATGCTTCTCTGCTCCGTCCGTGTCGGAAAGCCGGCAGAAGCTCATAGACACTGCAATTGAACTGAGAGGAACACCCTATACCTACGCAGGGAAAAGCCCGAAAGGATTCGACTGCTCAGGCTTCGTCTACTACGTGGCAAAAAAGAGCGCAGGCATAAAATTGCCGGGAAGTTCCCGAGATATGTATGCAAAGGTGGAACACATCAGTGCTGACGAAAAAGAACCGGGAGACCTTATGTTCTTCCAGACGACAGCAAGCGGCTCTGTCTCCCATGTTGGAATCTACCTTGGCAAATACAACGGCGACAACGAAAAGTGGAAGGGCAAACGGCTTTTCATCCATTCGGCAAGCGACGGGCCGGAAACAGGCGTAATTATAACACCAGTGGACGACTCCTACTGGACACGACATTTCACCGGCTGGGGCCGGATACTTCCGCCTTCTGAAAGGCACATGTAAATCAAGATGTAATCAAAAGCACTCAGGCTTTGTTTATGAAGTATGATGAACAAAGCCAAACACATTTACGCTGTATTTTATCTCCTTGTCTTGATTGCATTTACAGGATGCAACTCCAGAGCAGACATTGCGGCGAACGCAGACAAAAGCTGCGACATACAGGTAGAAGTCACCACAGGCAGGCAGTTGAGCGCGCTCGCTGCCTCGGCACTCTCGTTTTCCATGAAAGGAAGTTCTGCAGACAGCAGCAGAAACGCATCTCTTTTCACCCCGAAGAATCTTCAGAGCATAAAAAAAGCCCTCGACAATTCAGACTTGAAAAATGCAGTGGTGACATCCCCAGCTCCTGATACCCTCTCGGTGAGCGGCAGGGTCGTACCACAGGAACAGCAAAAGTCTCTCTCATCTTCCGGCATTACGATTTCAAACATTATCTCCTGTACAGACGACACCCTTTCAATAACGCTTTCACCAGAAACGCTCCAGACGCTCGTAGCATCATTGGGCACAGAAATGGAAGGCTACGCAGCGCTGTTTATGGCTCCTGTTTTCACAGGGGAACCGATGTCAAAAGAGGAATATGTCTGGCTAGTGGCAAGCGTGTACGGAGAAGGCGTGGCGCAGGAACTGGAACAGGGCGCACTGGTCATGACATTGAGGACTCCCGACGGCAAAAGCGTGCAGAAGTCCTCTTTGCCGAACGGAGCGGAAGTTGCAGGCTCAAAAGCAGCTGTGCGCATTCCGCTCGCAGAACTTCTGACGCTGAAAACCCCGCTGGTCTCCAGCATCAGCTGGTAGCATGAGACGGCCGGGCCTACTCCAAGGTGTAGGTTTCACCGTACTTTACAATCTCAACATCCTTGTAGCCGTTTTTGGCCAGGTAATCCTTGAAGAACTCCTGCGCGTCTTTTTCACCGTGTACAAGGAAAATCTTTCTGAGGCGGCTGGTGTCCACTCTGTCCAGCCAGTCCGTCATCTCGGTGTAATCCGCGTGCGCACTGAACGCATTGATTGTCTCAACCTTCGCACGGACCGAATACATGTCGCCGAGGATGCTGACTTCCTTTGCGCCGTCACGGATTTTCCGTCCGAGCGTATTTTCCGCCATGTAGCCGACAATCAGAACCGTGTTGCGCGGGTCGCTGATGTTGTTTGCAAGGTGGTGCAGGACGCGCCCCGCTTCACACATGCCGTCCGCGCTGATGATAATCATCGGCCCGTCCTTCTTGTTCAGCATCTTGGACTCTTCCACACTCGTTATGATAGAAAGCGAATTGAAACCGAACGGGTTCTTATGGTGGCGCAGGAACTGTTCCGTCGTCTCCTCATCGTAGCATTCGGGGTGCAACTGGAAAATACCGGTGGCGTTCGCAGCCATAGGACTGTCCACATAAATCGGAATCTGCGGGATTTTTTTCTGGTCAACCAAAAGATGCAGGAAGTACACCAACTCCTGTGCCCGCTCGATGGCAAAAGACGGAATAATTATCTTGCCTTTGCGCTCAATCGCTCCATGAACAATGTCCACCAGTTCATCCATCGCGACCGCCTGGTTTTCGTGACGGCGGTTACCGTAGGTGCTTTCAAGGAAGATGTAATCAGGCGCAGGGAAATTCACCGCCGGATCACGGACTATCGGCTTGTTCGGTCTTCCGAGGTCTCCGGTGAACAGAATCCTAATTTCATCGGACGGTGCGCCGCGCAGTGCCGCCTCGCCGTTCGTAACACCGTGCTGCGGGCCTCCTGCATTGTAAAGGTTGTGCCAGGTGCGTCTGGAACCGACACCGAGTCCGCTTTCTGTATGTCCGGAGATGACGTTCTTGCGCTGACCGGTAATCGTTATGTAGGCAATGGAACTGCCGAGAATGTGCCCCGCGTCAAAAAATTCCAGCTGAATATCGGGGGCAATGTACATCTTGCGATTGTAGCTTAAGGAGACAATCTGATTTGCGGCTTTCACGCAGTCGTCCTCGGAGAAAAGCGGCCGCCAGATGAACTTTTCGCCTTTCTTCTTTGCCTGCTTGCGCAGGTATTCGGCATCGCGGGCCTGAATTCTCGCGCTGTCCATCATAACGATGTTGGCAAGGTCACGCGTTGCCGGTGTGGCATAGATGTTTCCCGCATAGCCGTTCTTGGTAAGAATCGGCAGCAGTCCGCAGTGGTCGTAGTGCGCGTGCGTAAGGATAACGCTTTCTATCTTGTCGCTGGCAAAGTCAAAGTCGCGGTTTTTGCTGTCAGACTCGGAACGTTTGCCCTGGAACGCACCACAGTCAATCATAAAACTGCGGCCATCGACTTCAAGCACGTGTTTACTGCCGGTGACTTCCTGAGCAGCACCAAGAGAATAACAAGTTACAGCCATATATGCCTCCTGTGTATTATGAACTGACGTATTTTCCTTATAATTGTAAGTATAAGGCATGTACGCCAATTTCACAAATTCTTTTTGCTATCGCTTTTACTATTCCAATATGCTATAATACGCGCCATGAAACACAATATGCAGAAACTACAGGAGCTGGCTGTCCGCAACGGACCGCTCTGTGTCGGTCTGGACACTGACCCCTCATATATCCCCGAATGCGTCAGAAAAAACTATGACTCCCCTGCGGAAGCGGTGCTGGCATACAACAAAGAAATCATATCCCGCGTCGCAAGCGGTCAGAGCGCATGCTGCTTCAAAGTGCAGATAGCCTATTACGAAGCCATGGGACTGGCAGGAATGGCAGCCTATGCACAAACGCTTAAAGCAGTACGGGAAAGCGGACTTATCTGCATCAGCGACATCAAACGCGGGGACATAGCAAACACCGCGTCTGCATACGCAAAAGCTCATTTTACCGGAGAGTTTGAAACAGACATCATCACCGTCAATCCGTACATGGGCTTTGACACGCTCAAACCGTTTACGGAATACGCAGAAAAAAACGGCAAAGGACTGTTCGTACTTCTGCGCACCAGCAATCCCGGCATGACGGATATTGAACAGCAGGAACTCAAAGACGGTTCCTTCGTCCTCGACCGCGTTGGCGGGGAACTCGACCGGCTCGCTTCAGAGTTTGCTTCTGTATACGAGGGACAGACCTGCAGCCCCGTCGGTGCTGTCGTTGGCTGTACCGAGGAACAGAACGCACGCATGCTCCGGGAAGCTCACCCCGATGTGTTCTTCCTGATTCCCGGTTACGGAGCGCAGGGGGGAGCAGCCCGCATTGCGGCAACACTCCTGCTCAAAGCGGGCGGTACCGTCAATTCATCACGAGGCATTCTGTGCGCTTGGAAAAAAAGCCCCACCTGTCTTGAAAAAGAACAGGCAGGAACACTCACCATGGACGATTTGGGAGATGCAGCAGGGGCTGCGGCGCTCGCTGCAAAGAATGACCTTGAACAGGCGCTGCGGGAACTCGCCTAAAATACCGTAAAGGAGCACCATGTATGGACAAAGCTGAAATCGACGAAGCCGGCAGAGGACGGCAATTTTACGGCAAAGGAATTGTACACCAATGTTCACAGGTGGAAAGCCAAGACGATGTTTTCCTGCTTGAATCCACCATCATATTGAACAGTGCTTCACAGCTCGGACCAAAACCGGGACAGTTCTATCTTCTGCGAAGTGCAAAAAGCCGGGTGGAATACGGTCGCCCCATAAGCGTCTTTATGTCCCGCGAGCAGAATGACGCAAAGACAGGACTCACCGAAGTACGGCTCCAGTTTTTGATTCTCAAGAAAGGCACTGGTACAGAAGAGCTGAGCTCGCTCCTACCGGGCGATGAAATCACCGTCATCGGACCGCTGGGAAACACATTCGACATTGCCGAAGGGATAAGCGTTGCAACGTCCGACCACCCGGAAATATGTATCGTCGGCGGAGGCATCGGTGTCGCACCGGTAGCCTACTTTGCCTCATCGCTTGCGCCGAAATCCTACGACTTTTTCGCCAGTTTCAAAAGCGGTTCCTACGGACTTGAACACGTCAAAGCCTCTCATCTGACTATCACGACGGACGACGGCTCGGTCGGTGTGCACGGAATGCTGCCGGCAGCCTTTACCGCGGAAACCGTAAAACAGGCAGGATACAAAGTCATCTACGCCTGCGGACCGCTGCCCATGCTCGCATACATCCAGAAAATAGCAAGGGAGTGCGGCATCCAATGTTACCTCAGCATGGAAAACAGAATGCTCTGCGGAGTGGGAGCCTGTCTCGGCTGCACCATTCCTACCACCGATGGCAACCGTCGCGTCTGTACCGACGGACCTGTGTTCGACAGCAGGATTCTCTTATTTTCACGCCCTCAGCCCAAAAGAACGCCGCTCAATGTTGACGACCTGCCGAATCTAGCTGTCGATATTGCCGGCGTGCATTTTGCCAATCCGGTCATAGCAGCGTCGGGAACCTACGGCTTCGGTCAGAACTACCGCGGACTTTCAGACGTGAACGTTCTCGGCGGCATCGTCGCCAAAGGTTGCACGCTTGAGCCCCGTCTCGGCAACACAGGCGTCAGGGTCATCGAAGTAGCAAGCGGCAACATAAATTCCATCGGTCTGCAAAACCCCGGCATACAGCACTTCATTGACAAAGAGTTGCCGGAAATGCTCAAACTCAAACCGGTTGCAATCGCCAACCTTGCAGGCAGCGATCTTGAGTCCTACGTCGAAGGTGCGAAACTGCTGGACAAAACGGACATAAAGATGATTGAGCTGAACATCAGCTGTCCGAACGTCAAAGCCGGCGGCATGGCGTGGGGCACAAATCCAGAACTCGCAAAAGAATGCGTACAGGCGGTCAAAAAAGCGACAAGGAAACCGCTCATGGTTAAACTTACACCGAATGCCCCCAGCATTGTGGACGTTGCGGTTGCATGCGCGGAAGCGGGGGCGGATGCCTTGAGTCTCATCAACTCCATTCAGGCAGTCGCCATCAACGTGGACACCGCAAAGCCGTTCTTCAACAACATTCGCGCAGGACTGAGCGGACCGGCGGTCAAACCGATTGCCCTCCGCATGGTGTACGATGTGGTTGAAGCATTGGACAAACTGCCTGCCGAAAAGCGGATTCCTGTCGTCGGCATGGGCGGAATCGCCTCTTGGCGCGATGCAGTGGAATTCATCATGGCAGGCGCAAGCGCAATCCAGGTGGGCAGTGCAAAGTTCAGCAATCCGAGAGTCATGGAAGAAATCATCATGGGGCTCAAGATTTTCATGCGGACGCACGGTTACCGAACAATCAACGAGATGAAAGGAGCTGCACAGCAGAACGGAACGCTCTGACTCCATTACTGCCCCCTGTTGCAAGAAGGCTGTCTTTGGTATAAAATCGTACCTCAGAGGTCATTTTGTATAGCAGGAGCACAGAACCGTGCCCGCCACAGTTCGTGAAAAATGCGAAACCGGTGTTCGGCACGTTTACAGGTCATCCGTCCAGACTGGACATCAGGGGGGTACAATCCCCCTACAGCACGCTCCCGCTCCCACTGTGGATTACCAATCTCCGCATCAAAAGCCGGTTATCCGTCTTCTTCAACCTCGGTCCCTACATAGGCTGTGTGGATTTCTTTGACGCAAAAATTTTCGGCTTTTCAGACGTCTGTTTCTGGAACAAAGAGACAAAACAGCGATTTGTATACCGCTCCGTAATGGGGCCGAGGAAACGCTTTGTCCCCCACAACCTCAACATAGGCTTTACCGCAAATTACAAAAAACACCGCTACGCAAGAATCAGCTGGGACAGAAACAGAGGAATGCTTTCCCTCATCTTCAACCTCAAGGGAAACAGAGTCCGGCCATCGTCGAACGGAGCGCTGATTGCCGACACATCTTCTGAGGAAGCCTCCGAACTGACGCTCGTCATGCCCTCCCCCATCGTCAGACGCTGTTCAGCGCACTATATGCAGTCCGTCCCCCTCCACGGTGCCATCACCTTGGATTCCAATGGTGACATACAGACCATGAACGACAGCGACGGGCAGGCATTCTTTGACATGAGCCGCACCTACATGAAATTTCACACCAAAGGGGAATTCCTGACCGGACTGGGCAGTGTGAACGGCAAGCAGCTTGTGTTTCGGCTGCAGGTTTCCACACAGGACGCAATAGAACGGGACAGATACAATGCAAACGCAATGTTCTACGGAGGGGACGTTACAGCGCTTCCGCCCGTCGTAATCACCCATCCCTATGGCATGATGAACACCTGGTTCATACAGGATACAGAAGGCATGGTGGACTTATCGTTTACGCCCGTTTCCGACAACCCGAACGTCATCAGCGCGTTCGTGCTCCGCTCAGAGTATCACACCATGTACGGAACCTTTGAAGGGACCCTTGTAACCGGCAGCGGTGAAAAAATATCCTTCAAATCACTTGCAGGTATTACAAAAAAATATATGATTAGGCTATAATAGAGAAGAACGTCTGGCATTTCTAAAAGATCGCCATTTGGTGAGATTTTAGAGATAATTTTGACATAATGCTTGAGAGGAAAGTACATGGCTGACAATTCACGTTCCTTTGCACCTGGAACACTTGATCACACACGGCAGAACATCGGTCCGATTGACCCGAAGGAAGCACTTGAAATGCAAAAGAAACTCGGCGGGGAAATTCTGCCGGAACGTGCTGCTCCTGTAAATGAAGACAGTCTGCCTCATAACAGAGCAGCCCGCCGACGCGTGGTGCGCGCGTCAGGAAAATCTTCTTCAGATGTGGCAGCTCAAAGCGGACAGGCAAATCTCCCGACGAGCAAGCAGTCGGCGTCCACGAGCCAGATTGTCAACAGAGGAGCAAACGGCAAGCTTGTCAAAAGCGATGACGACCTGCAGCCGATGACAGCACAGGACTTGAAAAAGATAGATGCCCTGATGATGGACGATGAGTACGGCATAAAGCCGGATCACGGCATGCTCAACTTCCTGTTCCGTATGTCCGCAAAGAACCGCAACAAGGTTTCAAAGGACTTCGTTGACTTCCGCCTGAAAAAAAACGTGGAGCACATGCAGGCATTCATCAGCACCATAAAAACGCTCATCCAGATTTCACCGGACACATACAAATCCCGCATTGCGACGGACACAGAATTGAAATTTAAATTCCTCCGCACCGTCGGCAAATGGACCATGCACGACATCAAACTCATGGTGACCAACATCTCTGAAATCGGTGACAACATTACGGTTGCAACACTCGTACCGATTGTCAGTTCCATCTACCACGCGATCCTCACCATCCACTACATCGGGGAACAGCAGATTGTCGCTATCATCAAAGAGCTCTACAGCGACATGGTTCAGTACCCAAAGATGGACAAAAACAACATGCAGATACTCGCCAAACAGGCCATAACCGAATGGCTCTATATCTCCGACCAGATAATCAAAGGCCTGTACCCGCTTTTGATGCGCATGTGCGCAACCGAATATGTCGAATACCCGGAGTTCTTCACCGCACAGGCTCCACAGATTCTGAAATTCGTCGGACTCACAAAATTCGACCTGCTGATGCCGGAAAAGAAAAAGCCTAAGGAAGACGAGGAAAACGCTGAAGGAGAAAAGAAAGAGGAAGAGGAGAAGAAGCCTGCATATCACATCGCGGGACAGAAAGACGCTTTGGTGAACTCAGGTCTCAAAATGCTCGATCAGTTCTTCCCGGAAGCAGGGTTCCTGATGCTTGACGGACATCCGGACATGTACGGTTACTTCCAGCCGCTCTACCGTTTTGACGACGGCTTTAACGTGCTCAGTCCCCGCAACGGACTGCAGGTTGCCGTTGTTCTGATGAAGATTATAGAGGACTTGTTTCAAGGCTGCCGCAACATTTCGTTCAGCTTCAAGGACGATCAGGATCTTTCAGATATGGACGACAACCTTTCTTCCATCTTCTCCGACTGGAGTTACTACCGCGAGGATTTGTTCAACAAGAAGTACGGAGACTACCTGCGGCAGCTGGTCAACACCACCTACAGCCAGAAAGATTACCCATCCTCACAGTACGGTCTTGAAGCCATAAATAACATGCTCTGGAGGGCGAAGTACTACTTCTTCCCGACCTATAAATTCAGCGCACCTGTTCTTACAAAGCCTGCGAACGACAGCAAGTATAAGCCCATCTACGCGCGCACCGACTACCTCAAGACAGTTCTCTCCATTCTCGCACAGAGAATCGATGAGGCTCAACCTTCAAAGGGCAATGTACTGGGCATACAGAACCCGTGGGACAGATACATCTTTGAAATCCCGAACATCATCTCCAAGCGTCTTGATGTCCTGCTGGGCGCAAAGAAGGACGACTCGGTGACACAGGCAACGAATGCAAACCTGATTAAGTACACATTGTGCATCATTTCCGTTTTGGACTGGTGGCTCAACAACCCGACCAGCCCAGCGTACATAACGGACACCTCGGAAATCTATCGCAAAGATCCGAATGACGGAACACCTGAGTTCAGTGCAACAGAGCGTGACGACCAGAATCAGCTCTTTGCAAACGGCATAAAGAAAGCCATGGCCGCCAAAAAGAAGGCGTAAAACTCTATAATAAAAAGAGGGCATCCCGTAAACCAAAGGTTCAAAGGGATGCCCTTTTTCTATACAAACTTTAAAGCTGCTCGCCCGTCTTTATCTTTTCTTCAAAACGTTTGAGTTTCTTGTCCACGAGGGGATTTTCCTTGCCGGCGAGAACCGCGCGGAGCGCTTCCATCTCTTCCCCTGTAAACGTAACGGAGCGCCTCATGTCGTTTTCGAAGGCCTGTGCCGCGAGCGGACACACGGTGTGTACTATTGAAAGCAGAACATTCGCATACTCGCGGATTTCGTACTGTGCGTGGGAATCCAAGCGAAGCTTCAGGAAGTGGAACAGATTGTGCAGATCCATCTGCCAGTAGAATTCCGTATACAGAGCAAGCGGCAGGTTTATTCGCGAAAGCTCCCGAGCCAAGCCGCTTTCCACCATATCGCTGTAAGCCTTATATGCGTCCTGCTGTCCCTGCTCCAGTGAAGCGCGGACCTTTTCCGCCTCATCGTGGGGGAGCGGCTCGTCCGCCCTGCCCTGACGGTTGTTGGTGGACTGTCCACAGACACAGCCTGAGTCCGGCACATAAAATTCGTCTTTCATCACTGAATATCTGCCGGAGACTTCGTTCATGCGTCCCATGCGGTGGCGCACCCACTGGCGGGCGACGAAAATCGGCATCTTCACGTGGAACGTGAACACCACCTGTTCAAACGGTGATGTGTGCTGATGACGCAGCAAATAGTCTATCAGCGCAGCATCCTGCCGCACAGTCTTGGTTCCTTCCCCGTACGAAACGCGCGCACTCTGGACTATCCGCTGGTCGCTGCCGAGATAGTCCACCAGACGGACAAAGCCCTTGTCGAGTACCGGAAATTCCTTGTCCAGAATCTCTTCTGCTTCGGGAACAATGCAATGAGCCATCCATCCCCTCCGCTAGAACCGCGCCTTGCGCAGGCGGACTTTTTCAATATCGCTGCTGAAAAGCTCGCGCAAATCGTTCAGTCCCAGAGCCATGAGCGCCATGCGGTCAATACCGATACCCCAAGCAAGAACAGGGACATCAATCCCCATAGCCTTGGTGACTTCCGGACGGAAGATGCCGGAACCGCCAAGCTCAAACCAACCGAGTTTCGGATGTTTGATGTGCACTTCAATGGAAGGCTCAGTGAACGGGAAGTATCCCGGAACATATTTCACCTCTGTGGCTCCGGCAATCTCCACTGCAAACATACGCAGGAAGCCAAGCAACGTTCTGAGGTTCACATCGTTGCCAAGAACGATACCCTCTGTCTGATAGAAGTCGCTCAGGTGGGTTGCGTCAACCTTGTCATAGCGGAAACAGCGGGCAATTCCGAAGTATTTGCCAGGAATTTCTGCCTTGTGCAGCTGGTGGGCGGACAAAACCGTGCCCTGGCTGCGCATAATGAGACGGCGTGTGAATTCGGTGTCGAAACTGTAGTTCCAGCCGCGGCTTCCGGTTCCACCGCCGTTTTCGTGTACTGCGCGAACGTTGGACAGATACGGCTCTTCAATGCTCTTTGCGTGTGTCGGAGTCTTGATACGGTAGACATCGTGGATGTCGCGGGCCGCATGGAACTGAGGCATGAACAACGCATCACCGTTCCAAAACTCAGTCTCTACGAGCGGACCATCGAATTCCTGGAAGCCGAGAGAACAGAGCTTGTCCTTGACAGACTCAAGGAACTGCACGTACGGGTTGGTTCTGCCGGGAATGATTCGTGCCGGCGGAATTGAGATATTGTATGCGCGGAACGTGCCTTTCTTCCAGTCGCCGGAAGCAAGCATTGCGGGGGTGATTTCGCCGATTTCGTTTCCGGTAATGCCAGCTTTTTTGAGTGCATCGACCACCTGAGAGAACGCCTCGGTGAGCTTATAGGTGACCGTCTCACGCTCAATCGTGCGGAACGGAGTCTCGCTGACACCTCGCTTCTTTGTCAGGCCGCCCATGACTTCAATCTCTTGCTTGCTCATGTCGGCGGCATCAAGCTGACCGTTTTCCTTGGTCATGGCGCGTTCAATCAACTGTTTAGTTATGGTCAGACGCTCCGGAAGAGCCTTGCCTGTATATTCGGCTTTCTTCTCAGCGTTCATGGCAAGGACACCGTCGCGGCTCAACGTTCCGAACGCAGAGCCGACATCCTTGTTTTCAAGTCCGAGTTTGGCAGCGATTTCCGGCAAAAGATGGGGGCCTGATTCCTTGAGGAAACTGACAATCCGTTCCTCGGCAGTGCCGTTCTTCGCTATGGATTTTCCGAAATCTGTCAATTCAAAGTACGTATGCGGGGTGCGTGCGGTCTCTGCAAGAAGCTTCTTTCCAGCAAGCCAGCTGAACGCCTGGTTTGCATGCCCTTCTTTGTAGCCAAGCTCTGTCTGGAGCCGCTCTGATGTGAGGGCATCCTTGAGCCCGTATTTCAAAAGCACCTTTGTTTCAAGCGGGTGCAGGTTCTTGATGAGTGTCTTAATATCTGTCAATTTATTTCCCAACCGTTAAAATGCAGTTGCGAGTATGGTATCAGAATATAAGGGAATAATCAATTGCCGAAAAAAAACCGGGTGCTGTCCAGCACCCGGTTCCGGCATCACAATCCTCTTTTACTTTGTAAAGTAGACGTATGAGTTGTAGTAAGCCATGCGGAGTTTTGTGTCCGGATCTTTTCTGATCTTGGTCTTGTCCTTTGCTTTGTAGTAGTAGTGCTTATAGCCGTGCTCCTGAGCGAAGTCCTGGAAGACACCCATTGCTGTGTTCATAGCTTCTCCTGTATCAAAGCTTGATGACAAGCAAGAATAATACAAGCGAACCTCACCAGTGAGCGGTGTGTAAGCAAGCGTGATTTTCACGTTTGTTGCTGTAGGATGCAAGTCAGAGTACTTGTCCTCAACCTCAATCTCCTGAATTGAGCGGTCGCTGTAACTGCCGGTGTTCTCGACAGTTGCATCTGCTGCCGTCTGAGCAAACAGTGTTGTGCTGGCGAATACTGCTGACATAAGAACTGCTGCGCAAAGTGCAAAAATCTTTTTCATGTAAGTCCTCCTTAATACTGACTTTCAATAGTAAGTGTACCTAACTATTCTATCAGTTTCTAGAAAAAATTCAAGGTCTGCTACATACTGGCCTTCATAAATATAAACTCTCGGTTCCCCAATTAGTAACACCGTACCGAGAATTTCTTTCGGTTTATTTTTTTCATAAATCCGCCAGTATGTTCTGACCGCGTCCTTGATAGCGTTGGCGCAGGCCTCCTTTATGCCATCAAAACCGTTCTCCACCGGGGCGCTCCCCTTTCCCTGAACCTTCGGAAGATTCACCGATTTCCAGCGGCGGAATTCCAGCTGCTGGACAGGAGTCCTGTCGCAATACGCCCAGCATAGAAGCCGGTCATCCTGTACAACAGGAGCCTTATACGTCACCGGATTCACGTTCTGATCAAACGGGACATCCTCGCTCCATTCAAAAACCTCAGTGACGCGTCTCGTTTTATCGGAGGGTACATAGTCGAATGACCAGCCGGAAATCATACCTGCCATAAAAAAAGGTGCAATAGTTTTTGAACGCTCGATTGCATAGCTATAGATGGGAAGTCTTTTGAGTGCCTGGTCATGGGCAACAGCGGAAGCAACCTCGTCGAGAGTCCCGCCCTTTGCGGACTCAAGTCCGCTGTCCTGCCGCGCGGACTCAGCCGGTTTTGCAGCGGGCAGCCCTTCCTCGACGGAAGGCTCCACCTCAAACGAACCGGGGAACGCGTCCAATTCCGCCCATATCTGCACGCGGAGCTGGGTATCCTGCGACGGAATCTGCGACACCGCAACAGCGCAGGAACAGAGAACGACGGATAAAACGGCTAGAATCTTTCGCATCATAGTAAAAGTATCGGCACGATTGCAGTGCATCAACGCAACACGTCAGCGCAAGTACTTCAGCGCCATGCATCCCGCCAAACCCGCAATGGACTGACTCCCATGCGCACACGCAGGTAGAGCCATGCAAGCACAAAGCCCGTCAAATGGGTCATGTGCGCCACATTGCTGCCGCCGTGGAGCTGGCCGAACAGTTCAATCACAGTGTACAGTATCACAAGAAGCGGAGCCGGAATCGGGATGAGTCCCATAAAATACAGAATGCTTTTCGGATACATCACCGCATACACAAGAATGACGGAAAAAACCGCCCCGCTCGCCCCCACGAGGCTCACATAATAACTGCCGGTGGCGAAATACACAGCCAGAGAGGCAAGACCATCGAACACACCGCAGAACAGGTACAGCACAAGGAATTCCCAAGAGCCAAGTCCTCGCTCAACCGACACGCCGAACATCAGCAGACCGAGCATATTGAAGAAGATATGCCGCATGTTCGCATGGACGAACATATACGTGAAAGGCTGCCACCACCATTTCATGCCGATGCAGCCCACGACATTCAGCCCCAGACAGCCCATCAGGCTAGGCAAGAGACTGGTAAGCACAAAGACAGCGACATTCACCGCCACAAGCAGTGCGGTGGCATGGAAAAACGAGTACGGGAATTTTCTGCGGAAAAATGGAGGACGGTGTCCAGACGACGCCATTCTATTTTCCTAAAACATTGTCGCCGACAAGTGAAAGCAAATCCTCGCTGGCAAAGGTGATGCGGTTGCGGCCGCTCCGCTTGGAAACATACAGCGCCTTGTCCGCCTGATCCACCAGTTCGTTTGCCGACGTCGCCGAGCTTTCCCCCGGGATGAACGTCGCAACGCCACCTGACAGCGTCACTTTGATGTGCTTGTCCTGGAAACAGAAGTCACAGGCTTCTATGTTCATGCGGATACGCTCCGCAACGAGGATTGCATTGTCCACACCGGTACCGTTCAGCAGAACGGTGAACTCCTCACCGCCGTAACGGGAAGCGAGATCTTTACCGCGGATACTGCGCCGAATGATGTCCGCAACCTTGGAGAGGACATAGTC
>CADBRT010000081.1 GCA_902797055.1 uncultured Spirochaetaceae bacterium | reverse complement strand
ATTTCCCTGCCGGACTTGCTTTTTTCCCTTTGCAGTTTCGTAACGGTCGTTACAATCAGACTTCTTTTCAAAAAGCAGGAAACTCCAACACCCGCCCAGTTGCTTTTTGCAAGCCTGTTTCTGGCAGTTGTCATAAGCATCTTAGGCGGCATCATAATAACATTCATAACGATGTATCTCAATTATATCGAAGACAATTCTGCGACAACATTGGCCCGTCTTTTACAACACTTTCAGATTTCGTCTGTCCCTGCCGCAATTTTGGGCCGAATACCAATAAATCTCATCGACAAAACGATAGCTGTATTTGCAGGCTATGGGGCAACCTTTGTTATAAAGGAACTTTTACGGATATTTCTGTCCCAGAATCTGAAGAAATAATTGAGAACGTCCCGCCCATCGCAGCAGCACGGGATTTCATGCTTAAAATGCCGGTATGATTCAGCAGAATTTCCATCTTGGAAACAGAGTCAACATCAAAGCCAATTCCGTCATCTGTAACGGAGAGTTCCAGAACATGCTTCGCTCCGTTCTTCTCGGTGCGAAACAGAACAGACACTTCCTGTGCGTCAGCATGCTTTGCAGCATTCACCAGCGCTTCTTGCATAATGCGGAACAGATTCAATTTTGACGTGCCTGGGAGTTTCTGAAAGACAGTTTCCTCATCGACATCAACCTTGCACAGGCAGTGTATGTTATTATCCATTTCAAATGACTTGCACCACTCTTCAACCGCGGTCGAATACGCCTCCTGCTCAAACACAGGAGGCATTATGCTGCGTATGATTGCACCGATTTTTTGAACAGAACGCCGCTGTCTACTTTCTATATCATCTAAAACCTTTGCAATATCTTTGTCAGCAGCAGCACAGTTTGCCTTCAAAACAGGCACGTCCTGCAACGTGCTTTGGATATCCTGCAGAACTGTATCATGCAGGGCCTTGTAAACGCGACACCGTTCATCTTCCTGGACTTTTACCGCCACCTCATAGGAAAGACTTTTTGCATCGCTGATTTTTTTCAGTTCCTCATATTTTCGTTCCCGAGCAATGTATACATACAAAGCAACAAGCATTGCAACGGCCAAAATGGAAATGATAAATACGAGCAGAAGCAACAGGGTGCTTGACCTTTCAAGCATCAACTGGTTCAGCAGAAAATAGCGGTTCATCGGAACAGAAAGAGCTTCTACATCAGGAGCCAAAAGAAAGTTCTGCATGACAGTTGCATACATCGGTTCCTGCATGACATCAATTGCATACGCAGACGTTTTCATATGCTCCTTTACGATGGTGCGGAACTCTTCCATATCACCGGAGAGAACTGTAGAAGAAGACTGATTTAAGAGGGCATTGTTATACCACGAGAGGATAGCATCGTGTTTTACAACAGAAAACAGGGCATCGTTTCCAGTCTGAGCCGCTCCACAGGACACGAACAAAAAAAACAGAACCTGAAAAAAAAACAGCAACCTATATTTCATATCCGATATCTCTAAGTATTACAGCAAGGACAGCAATTCATCCAGATGTTCTTTCGTCGTCGCCCAGCTTGTCGCAAGCCTGATGACGGTGTGGGTTTCATCGTATTTCTGCCAAAAACTGACGGTGACTTTTTTTCGCAGTTCTGCAAGGGCTTCATTTTCCATGATGATGAACTGCTGGTTCGTCGGCGACTCCAGGAAAAACCGGTATTTCTTCTCTGCAAGCCCAGCTTTTAACAGTTCTGCCATGTCGATTGCATGCCTGCTGATTTCAAAATACAGACCGTCAGTAAACAGGGTGCTGAACTGCACTCCCAGCACCCGGCCTTTTGCAAGCAGCGCTCCATGTTTTTTCACTTGGTTCTCAAAGTGTGGCGGCATATCTGCATAGGAATTATTTTCAGTGAATACAACAGCCTCTCCGCACAGCGCACCGACTTTCGTACCACCAATATAAAAGACATCGCACAGAGCAGCAAGTTCTTTCAATGACAAATCCGACTGACTGCTCATCAATCCGTAACCAAGGCGGGCACCATCGATAAACAGGGGAATGGAATACGTCCTACATACAGAATAGATATTCTCAAGTTCTTTTTTGCTGTAAATGGTTCCGTACTCTGTCGGAAATGAAATATACACAAGCCCCGGAAAGACTTCATGCTCCCGGTTGCCGTCGGCATTGAAATCCTTCATAAAACGGTCGAGCTCAAGAGCATCCATCTTTCCTTCATGCTCTGGAATGCACAGCACCTTGTGTCCAGTGTATTCAATCGCACCGGCTTCGTGGGTTGCAACATGCCCCGTCTGTGCGCTCACGACACCTTCCCAGGGACGCAACATTGTATCGATGATAATCTGATTGGTCTGAGTGCCACCAACCAGCAGCTGAACCTTTGCATTCGGTTTACCACAGGCGGCAGCTATATTGTGTTTTGCCAGTTCGCAATATTTATCGTGTCCGTAGCCGGACAGTTGTTCCATATTAGTTTTTACCAGTGCCTCCAAAATAGCAGGATGGGCACCTTCTATATAATCGCTTTCAAAAGACAGCATGCTGACCTCCGCGCGCCATCATAGCATAGATTTGCATCAATGGCTATCGGAGTACTGCAAAATATCACGTAGAACCGCGCTGCACCAGTTCAACAGCCATCCGGATTTGTTTCGGAACGATATTACATTCTTTTGCACTGATGAGCGTATTGACTGCCATCTCCGCCATTTCACGCAAGGGCTGGCGGACAGAAGTGAGCGTCGGGACAGTCCATTTTGCAAGCGGAATATCATCAAACCCCACTATTTTTATGTCATCGGGAACCTTTTTGCCGAAACGGGCGCATACCTGCAGAACCTGTGCAGCGATAATATCGCTTGAAGCAAACACACCGTCAATGTCAGGATGCATGGCGAATATTTCTTCCAAAAAGCCGATATATTCCATCTTTTCATACAGCTCTTCAGAAAATGGCGCTTCTATGTGTGGAATTTGGTTTGCTTCGCAGGTGTCGACAAAACCTTGCGCACGCTTGTCTGCCGGCATGATGTTTCCGACGACACCGCTTAAATGCAAGAGGTAGCGACATCCTTTTTCTATAAGATGCTGAGTGGCCTTGACGCCGCCTTCGTAGTTGTCACACTCCACGCTTGAAGTACCACCTTCAAGGCTCCGCTCAACAGTGACAAGAGGACAGTCCAAATCCTTAAAGTTAGAGACAGCAAAAAGCCCCGAACACAGTATTATGCCGGCAACACGGTTCTTCTTGCACTGTTCAATGAGTTCCTGTTCACGCTGTTCCCTGCCGTCAGACAAGAAAAGGAGTATCTGATAGTCCCGTTCCGAAGCGAAGTGTTCTATATAACTTGTCAGTGAGGCAAAATACGGATTCTCTATTTGAGGAACCACCAAACCGATGATTGTCGATGATTTTTTTGAAAGCGAACGGGCGACTTCATTGGGCTGGTAATTCAGACGCTTCATTGTCTCGTACACTTTTTCACGAGTCTTTTCACTGATATATCCGCGGTTGTTCAGAACTCTTGAGACTGTACCAATTGAAATGCCAGCCTCACGGGAAACATCTTTGATTGTTGCCATGTGCCACCTTTACAATGTGCAGTTTAAGAAGCTACAGAAAATACAGTTGAACGAATACAACCATCGCCTGATATAGAAATCTTTTCTCCACATTCCACCGGAGCAATTTCAAATTGGGCAATGCAAATCCAGTCCTCAGAGGTAATCTCCAGCACTTCGTTGTCAACCAAACAGTGCAGGACTGCTGTCGGAATAAAGGAGCATGAAGTTTCGCCACATAAAAGCGTTACACTGCCACAGTTGCATTGGAGAGAGAACAACGTTCTGTCACCGGCCCGTACAACCACACTCGAATCCTCTTCCTTATATATATCGAGTTCCCACGGGTTTTTGATTACAGAACATTCAGTCAACTGCCGGCGCGCATTCACATACTGTTCAACAGGTTTATGGACGAGCGTCCACACCCCGTTTCTCTGAGCCAGATACAATTCACGAGGCAAAGCCATTACGCCATGATACAGTTTGCATTCGCCCTTTGTCCGGAGCCAGGCAACAGAAATGGTCTTTCCCGGTGTATTCGAAAAGGTCTGGGCTGCATATGGAAGCTGGGTACAATAGGCGCTTTGGACATCCTGTTCCGCAGTAAAATGCTCACCATCGAAACTGCCGACAAGGTAATGACCTCCCGCAGATGTAAACACCCATTTCTTCATGCCACGTGGAGTACCGTTTTCAAGGCAGTCCAATTCATACAAATCAGGACACTCCCATGCAGGGGGGAACGTCAGGCGCTGGCTTTCCTCCCAATGACTCAAGTCACAGCTTGTAAAGATTGCAAACGTGTTTCCTTCAATCCACAGCACCATGACATAGTGCCCTGTTTCGCTGTCCCCGTAGAAAAAGACTTTCGGATCCCGGTTGTCAAAGGTAATTGCATCCAGAGCCATTCCAACGGGAAAAACAGTTTTACCGCCGTCTGTACTGCATGCAATCCGCTGTGAAAAGCGTATGTCAGAATTTGTAAAACGGTCTTTTCCCGCATACGTGTAGAAAAACAGCAAGGCATCAGCCGGCTGATTCAAGAGAGCGCGGGTATTCACCAGACCGCAGCCGGAATAGCTGGTGGCGGTTTCGTCAGGAAACAAAACGGTGTCGCTCTGTTCCCAGTGCAGGAGATCTTTGCTTTGGGCATGCCCCCAGCTCATATTCTCCCACTTCGTGTTGAACGGATTGTACTGAAAGTACAGGTGATACACTCCGTTATGGTATACCATTCCGTTGGGGTCGTTTATCCAGCCTGTATTGGGGGCAAAGTGTATGCCAGGCCGACGCCCCGCAACAGGTTCGGGAATTGTTTCGCTGAAAGAAACGAAGCGTCCGTACTCATCGGGCAGCGTTCCATTCTTTGCAGTAATGACGGCGGTATGCGCCGCTGCATCAGAAGAGACGACCGGTATTCCCGCAAAAAAATCCGGCTCTGGAAACGGTGTTTGTTCAGGGAACGTCACCATGAGAAACATGAATTTCGCCCCATCAATACCAACACTGACAGGAGATTCTTTGAGCCCTGCCCAAACAGGCAAAAGCAAATAATTTCCAAAGCCGGACACTGTCATTATTTTACCGCTCCCGCAATAACGCCTGCAATGATCTGCTTCTGAAGAGCGAGATACAACACGAGAATCGGGAAGACTGTCAGAATGAGAGCAGCCATGATTACCCCGTATTCTGCAGAGTACGTACCGTAGAAAACGTATGTCGTCAACGGAAGCGTAAGGATTTCCTTCTTTGCCAAAACAAGGCTCGGCAACAGGTAGTCATTCCAGAACTGAAGAACATTCAAGATGACGATTGTAAATGTTATCGGTTTCAGAATGGGGAATACGATGTTGAAGAATGTCCGGTACCTACCGCAGCCGTCTATTGTCGCAGCCTCTTCCAAAGCAACCGGGACTTCAGACTTGATGAACCCCTGATAGATGAATGTACTGAGAGCGATTGAAAATCCTGTATGCATAAAGATGAGCGTCGGCCGGTGGTTCAGCACATTCAGCTTGGAACCGTAGATGGACACCAGCGGAATCATCAACGCCTGAAACGGGATGATCATTGAAGCGACAATTGCAAGGGACACAACCAAACTGAATTTGTTGTTGTGTCTGACGAGGTAATAAGCCAGCATGCTGGAAAGGACAACAACGAAACAGGTTGAAAGGCTTGTCACCATGAATGAATTGCAGAAACTGCGAATGTAATTCATCTTGGAGAACGCCCGCTCGTAGTTCTGGACAGCGAGTCCGCCAGCGAAATTAAAACTGAACGGATCTTTTATAATGTTCACCTTTGTCTTCAGAGAGTTCAACAGAACCATGAGGAACGGGAACATAAACAAAACGAAGGTCACAAGTACCAGGACGAAACATATAGTGTCGAGCGCAATTTTTTTGTTTCCGCCGACTTTCATCTGCTTTGGCGTGCCGTTTGTCATGCTGCCACCTCCTTCTTTCTTCCGAGTGAAACCTGAATGCCACTTATGATTGCGACGACCACAAACAGGAACAAAGCTTCAGCCTGTCCGACGCCATAGTTTCTTGACGTAAATGCCTTTTCGTACACATGCATTGCAACAAGGCGCGTCGTACCGTACGGTTCACCGCCGGTGAGCGTAAGGTTGATGTCGTACACCATGAAGGAACGACTCAACGTCATAAAGATACAGATGACAATTGAAGGAACCATCAGCGGCATGATGATGTGTTGCATTCGTTTGAAACCGGTCGCGCCGTCAATGCTTGCAGCTTCAAGGACATCATTGCTGAGTCCGGTAAATCCGGCAATATAGATGAGCATCATGTAGCCTGCCAATTGCCACACAGAAACCAGGACGAGTGCCCAGAACGCAGTATTCGGCTGAGAAAGCCATGAAGTGATGAACGCAGTGACACCGAGTTTTTTTCCGATTGCGACAAAGACACGGCTGAAAATGAACTGCCAGATAAATCCGAGGACGACACCGCCGATAAGGTTCGGTGTAAAAAATCCTGTTCTGAAGAAGTTCTGACCTTTCATGCCGGATGTCAGCAGATAGGCAAGGAAGAATGCAATAACGTTGACAAGGATTACAGAACATGCAACGTAGCGCAGCGTGAGCCACATTGACTGCCAGAACTTTACATCTTTAAAGGTTTCGATGTAGTTGCGGAATCCGACGAGATGCTTTACATCACTTACCCCGTTCCAGTCTGTCAGCGTAAGATAAAATCCGTAGATAAAGGGGACAAAGACAACAAGTGTGAAGACGACCAAAGCTGGAACCGCGAACATGAATGCTGTTACAATGTCTTCTTTTGTTTGCTTTTTCATGGCATTACCTCATGTCATATTGTAAAAAAATCCCTTCCCCGCCAGGAGGACGAAGAAGGGACAGCCTTTTCAAGTCAGATTATATGGAGGTTTCTGACTGAACTTACTTCTGTGATTTCCAGTATGAAGAAAGATCCTTAGCAAGCTCTGCCTTGTCAGAATTACCAGAAATGTACTTCTGAAGGTGTGCGCCCATGACGCTCCAGTGGTCAGACGGTGCAACGAAACTTGAAGAGAAGGTCTTTCCAGCAGCCATCTTTGCAACGATATCCTGACCAAGCGGATCAGACGGTTTGTTAGGATTGTTTGTGCAAGCAGGAATCAGTGCGCATGTGTTTACAAGAGCCCTCTGTCCGGCAGCATCGAAGACCAGCCAGTTGAGGAAGTCCTTAGCTGCCTGCTGCTGTTCTGCTGTTGCATATTTCTTGTCAATCATAACCTGCTTTGTTGCAGAAGCCTGCATCTGGTTGTTTGCAAAATCAGATGTATCATCACCGAGGATGAATGGAAGGAATCCGAATGCGTCAGAGGTCTTTGCTCCGCCTTCCTGTACGTTCGGCCATGCCCAGTTTCCGTTTGCCCAGAAAGCCACTTCGCCAGTTGCAAGGTAAAGAGCGCCTTCGTCATAGTCAGCACCGAGCGGATCAGCGTGAGCGTAGTTGTACTTCATCAAGAGATTGAGTGTGTCAACAAACTGGTTGAAGCGGTTGTAGCTCATTGGGTCGAGTCCGCCCTTCAAGTCGTTGATGATTTTTTCAGAACCGGCTGTGCTGCCGTCATATGCATCGTAAATGAATCCGAGCTGATGTGCTCCCAGCGACCAGTCTTCCTTTGCAAGGAACACCGGGTACTTCATACCTTTTGAAGCAAGCTCTTCAAGAAGGCTCTTGAATGCTTTGTAGCTGTTCACGCTGTTCGGGTCAAAGGAACGGCCCAATGTCTTTTCGATAGCAGCCTTGTTATAGATGATGCCGCGGCCTTCAACACAGAACGGGAAGCTGTAGAGTTTTCCGTTCACTTTTGTCAGCTGTGTGGTTTCCTTTGTCCAGCTCTCGCCATCCAATGTATTCATATAGTCAGGATTGCTGTTTGCGAGGGACACGATGTCGAGTGTATCGAGCATGGCAAGTGTAGGAGGATTTCCTGAGTTGTACATTGTTGTGATTTTTGTGTACGGGACTTCACCAGCACCGCAGGCTACAATGTCAAGCTTTACGCCAGACTGCTTTGTGTATTCAGCAGCAACTTTTTCCAAGGCTTCCTGAATTTCGCCCTTACTGTTCAGGAAAGTGATTGATACGCTTGATTTTTTTGCGCTGCCATTAGATGAAGCTGCGGGGGCAGCCTCTTTCTTGGAACATCCTGCCAAGAACAAAGAGCTCATCGCCATTGCGCAAAGAGCCTTTACAAAAACTGATTTTTTCATAGATTTCCTCCTAGTGTTGGTCACTGTCACCAAGTTTTCCCTTGGTAATTTTAGGATACAATGAGTTCCGCAATATGTCAACCGTTTATCATAAAAATTTTCATCTTTTTTAGTATATATGCCATATAAAACTACTACTATAAATGTACATTTAAGCTAGCACCGGTATAAAAGGAGATTTTAGATATAAATTGAATAAAACACATTACAAATCACAGTAAACCGATTGTCATAATTTTAACCACTTCTCTCAATTTTAGACAATGTAGACCAAATTATTCTCTTCTATTATAATTGTCCGCATGGCTGGGACTATAAAGAAGAAAACGACACCGGGAGCGAAAACTCCTGCAAAAACAAAAAAATCCGCAGCAGAGAAAACCACAGCTGTATACGATGAATCACAAATCAAACATCTTGATGCCCTTGAACACATACGACACAGAAGCGGTATGTACATCGGCCGCCTCGGGGACGGCTCAAACCAAAACGACGGAATCTACGTTCTCCTCAAAGAAATAATTGACAACGCAATCGACGAATACATCATGGGGTACGGGAAACGCATCGACGTTGACATTACCGACAACCGTGTAAAAGTACGCGACTACGGGCGTGGCATACCGCTCGGAAAAGTAGTGGAATGTGTAAGCGAAATAAACACTGGCGGCAAATACAACGACGAGGTATTCCAGTTCTCCATCGGAATGAACGGAGTTGGAACAAAGGCTGTAAACGCACTATCATCGTATTTCCGAGTCGTATCGGTACGCGACGGCAAATGTACGGACGCAGTCTTTGAAAAAGGCAAACTCGTTTCCCAAAAAACCGGAAAACTCAAACAAAAGCAGGAAGACGGAACATTTTTTGAATTTGTTCCCGACGTAGAGATTTTTGGAAAATACAACTACGACATGTCGTATGTAGAAAAGCGTGTCAAAAACTACGTATACCTCAATGCAGGACTCACGCTCAGACTGAACGGGCAGGATTACTACAGCGAAAATGGACTGCTCGATTTGTTGAATGAAGAACTTGGCGACACTGCATTGTATGACATAGGCGGATACAGCAGTGAACACCTGCAATTCGCTTTTTCACATACAAACGACATAAGCGAAAAATATTATTCTTTTGTAAACGGACAGTACACATCAGACGGAGGAACACATCAGACAGCTTTTAAAGAAGGTTTTCTGAAGGGAATCAACGGATACTTCAAAACTGATTATTCAGGAGAAGAAGTGAGAGCAGGCATTGTGGCGGCAGTCCTTGTAAAAGTAAAAGACCCGGTGTTTGAAAGCCAGACCAAAAACAAACTCGGCAACACCGACATCCGTTGGATCGTCACCGAAACCCAGTCCGCGCTCGACGACTGGCTACACCGGCACCCACAGGAAGCGAAACGCATTCAGGAAAAAATAGAGCTGAACAGAAAACTCAGCAAAGAACTCAAGGACGTAAAAGCAAAGGCAAAGGAAGCTGCAAAAAAAATCAGCATACGCATCCCAAAACTCAAGGACTGCAAATACCATGTGCAGGACGGGGAAAAAGGCGCGAACAGCATGATTTTCATCACTGAGGGAGACTCTGCGTCCGGCACGATGACACATTCACGAGACGCAAGCTATCAGGCGATATTCTCTTTGCGCGGAAAGCCGGAAAACATGTACGGCAAAAAACAGAGCGAGATATATAAAAACGATGAGCTGTACCAGCTGATGATGGCGCTGGGCATTGAAACAGATGTAGAAAACCTCAAATACTCGAAAATCGTGATTGCCACCGATGCCGACAACGACGGCTACCACATCCGCAACCTTGTCATGACATTCTTTCTCGGATATTTTGAGGAACTGGTCACAAGCGGACGTGTGTTCATTCTGGAGACACCACTCTTCCGCGTGCGAAACAAAAAGGAAAACATCTACTGTTACAGCGAAGAAGAACGCGACAAAGCACAGACGAAACTCGGTAAAAGCGCGGAAACCTCGCGCTTCAAAGGTCTGGGAGAGATAAACCCCGACGAATTCCGCAAATTCATCAAACCGTCAACCATGCACCTTACGCCGGTCGAAATCAGCCAGTTGAAGATAATTCCGAAACTGCTGGGATTCTACATGGGGAAAAACACTCCTGAACGCCGCCAGTTTATAGAAAACCATTTACTGTCAAACGCAGACATTGATGCCTAAGAAACGAGGAACACACCATGGCATATGTTAAGAACCTATTCGACAAAAACTTTATAGAATACGCAAGCTACGTCATACGCGATAGAGCGATTCCCGATTTGGAAGACGGGCTCAAACCTGTCCAGCGCAGAATCATGCACACGCTCTTTGAAATGGACGACGGACGCTTTCAGAAAGTGGCAAACGTGGTGGGACGCGTCATGAAATACCATCCGCACGGCGATGCTTCCATTGGAGGCGCGCTTGTCGTGCTTGCGAACAAAGGCGTATACCTCGAACAACAGGAAGTCATCGATGACGAAACGGGCAAGCCGGAAACCGAACAGTCGTGGATAAGCATATTCATTGAAAAACAAGGAAACTTCGGGAACATGTTCACCGGCGACGGAGCGTCAGCAGCCCGTTACATTGAGTGCCGCGTACACCCGCTGGCAAAAGAATTCCTCGTCACAAACCCTCATGTCACCCACTACGTTCCGAACTATGACGGACGCACGACAGAGCCGGAGGTATACCGCGCAAAGATTCCGGTTGCACTCATTGTCGGCGCCGAGGGAATTGCAGTCGGCATGTCCACAAAAATTCTGCCGTACAACATCAAGGAAGTTCTTGAGGCGGAAATCCATGCGCTCAGAAACGAGCCGTTCGAACTGTATCCCGATGTACCCACCGGAGGCTTAATCGATGTATCCAATTACAACGACGGCAACGGCAAGATTATCTCACGCGCAAAGCTCGATATGACCGATGAAAAGAAAATCATCATCACAGAGCTTCCGGTTGACACGACATCGAAAGACCTGTGCGACTCAATCGACGCAGCTTACAAAAACGGCAAAATAAAAATAAGTTCTGTTGACGACTTTACGACAGACCACACCGAGATAGAAATAAAACTGCCCCGCGGGGTATATGCAAAGGACGTTGAGAAAGCCCTCTATGCTTATACCGACTGCGAAAAATCCATCGCCTGTCAAATGCTCGTCATCAAGGACAATATGCCTGTCGTCATGTCCGCGACAGAGATAATAAAATACTACGCTAAAAAACTCACCGGAATTATAAAAGACGAACTCGAATTTGAACGCGGGGAACTCACCGAAAAACTCCATCTGAGAACCTTGGAGAGAATCTTCATAGAAGAGAGAATCTACAAGAAAATCGAACAGATGAAAACACAGGAGACAGTGACAAAAGCCGTCATAAACGGCTTCAAGCCGTTCAAAGAGGAACTCGTCCGCGCCATAACCGACGAAGACGTAGAGTTCCTGCTCAAGATTCCGATCAGACGCATTTCGCTGTACGACATAAACAAGAATAAGGAAGAAGTCACCGCAATAAACAAACGGATCAAGGAAATCAACCGCAAACTCAAACATCTGACAGACTGCGCCGTTGAATACCTGAACGACATGCTCAGCAAATTCCCCACGCACGCGCTCGACCGCCACACAAAGATAAAAAAATTCAATGCAGTCGATGTCAAGGCTGTGGCAAAGCGGGATACACCGCTCCGCTATGACGAAAAAGGAAACCTCGGAACATCCGTCAGCAGTGGCAGGGAGATTTTGAAAGTAACGCCGTTTGACCGCATTTTTTTCATACGTCGCTCAGGAATTTATACCGTATGTGACGTACCTGACAAATTGTTTGTCGATACAGGGATTTGGTACTGCAACTATGCAGAAAAGGAAATCATCTCGAACATCCTGTTTACCGTCATCTATCGCGATACCAAGACGAAGTATGCCTACATCAAACGCTGCCGAATCAGCGGCTGGATTATGAACCGCGATTATTTCCTCGCTCCTGACGACACAGAAGTGCTTCATGT
>CADBRT010000080.1 GCA_902797055.1 uncultured Spirochaetaceae bacterium | reverse complement strand
TCAGGTGCTTTTCGCTTCCAGGACCGGTCGGTACGGTCGCAGTACAGCGATCCTGCAATCTGCTGGGATAGGGTGGAGCCTCCTCCCAGAGATGTTTTTGTGATGACACCGATTACTGCGCGGAGAATTGCCTTTGCAGTGAATCCGTGATGCTGGTAAAAGACACGGTCTTCCCTCGTGAGCAGTGCGTCAACCATTAGCTGTGGCAGGTTTTCAAATGCTATGAGTTCCCGTTTTTCTTCGCTGGAAAATTCAGTTATCAGTTCGCCATTTATATCAAGAAGTTTTGTCGGAAGCGCTGTTTCAAATTCTGTGAAGTTTTCGGAATGCTTTATATTTTGTGTCGCCGCGAGTCCTGCACCCAAAAGACCGCCGAACAGTATGGCGTTCAGCAAAAGCAGGGTAAGCATGATGTACGGCCAGATTTTCTTTCTACCCATTGGTCTATAATAGGTAAAAAATGTGCATTTGTCAATTCAAGACAAAATCTTGTATTGTAAGCAAAAAGACAAAAAAAACCGGCCTTTCGGCCGGCTGCCCATCAGGCAAACCGGGTGTAAATGGGTGGGAGGGGATAAATTGTACACCCGGTATTTTTAATATCGGTAGGAAGTCCCGTTTCTTGAATTCAAATTTAGAAAGGGCTTCACTGTTCTTCAGTCACCTCGGCATCAATTGTCACTGCCACCGTATAGTTTTTGCCGTTCAGTGCTTCTAAATTCTTTACGATTTCATAGCCTCCCAAAACAAATCTGAAGGTATGCTTGCCCTGCGGGACTGTAAACGGTTCTTCCAAATTCTGAACAGGCACATCATCACAGTATGCAACGGTGTCTTTCGGGGCTGAAAGTCTGATTTGAGGAGCGATGTCCTTCAGTTGTATTTTTACGGAGAGTATTTTTGCTTGCTCTACGGTTACCGTCCGGACTTCGTTCCTGTATGACTCGCTTTCAATGCTCAACGTATGCACTCCGGGCGTTACCAGCATGCCTTCTTCTTTCAAATCCACTTCTTTGCCGTCCAAAAAGACGGTGTACGGGGAAGGTGTGACATGTTCCGGCAGTGTAACAGAGAGCGACAGCCTGCCTTTGTTTATGTAAATCGGTTTTGCAGAAACTTCAAATAAAGAGTCTGTCAGGGAATCGGGAGTTCCTTTCATGGCTAGCTGAAGGCGGACAAACAGTTTGCCGCCGGTGGTTTGCGGCAGTGTTTCTATGTAGGTTGAGTAGGAGTCCTGTTTGATGGTGTTCGGAACTTTCAGCGGAAGTTTGATGTCATAGGTGAGAAGGCTTCCAAAGGTGCCGACCGTTTCCTTTTTTCCTTTGTAGTCTATCTTGGTTTCCGACGGTTCCGGTTTTATCCCGCTGTACAATGACCAAGCGACGGAATCCATCCAGTATGAAACTTCCTGGGGAACTTTGAAGTAGACATCGATGCCTTCAATAAATTCGTTTTCCTCCGGCAGTTCAACGGCGATGGCATCGTTTACCCCTGCAAATACCGATCTGCTGGTATCTGCTGTTGAAACTTGAAGCAAAACCGTCTTGTGGACGCGGAAACTTTCAGCAGAAGCCGATAAAGCAGTAAAAAGTGCTAGACAGAGAAAGATCGGTGTGCATCGGAGTATTTTCCAAAACTTCCAATGAAAGACGGAGAACATGCATCTATTATAACCCCTAATGCGCTCTTTTTCCAGTTGTTTTTATATACTTTTGCGGATCTTCGTGCTGTCCGTTCTGTTTGATTTCAAAATGGAGATGTGGTCCGGTGGAAAGTCCGGTAACTCCGACTTTTCCTATTTCCTGTCCTTTGCTGACACGTGTTCCCTCGGTTACAGAAACGGTGCTCATATGGGCATACATACTGGTCATTCCGCCGTCATGCGCGATCAGCACGTAGTTTCCGTAGGTGTAGTCGTTTTTGCCCACTGTTTTGACGACTCCGCTTTTACACGCTTTGATTGAAGTCCCGATCGGAGCTGCCATATCGATGCCGCGATGGAATTTCCACAGTCCGCTGATAGGGCTTATTCTCATGCCGAACGTCGATGTCAGCACATAGCTTTCGAGTGGGAGCTGCATCCCTGAGTCCAAAAAAAAGGCGCGTTCTTCAGGGGAAAAACGGGTACCCTGAAGAAAATAGAATTCTTCGCCCTGTATTTTGCAAACGGTACCGTTTCCTCCGTAAATTTCAACAGAATGTTCTTTTGCGAGCAGTATTTCAATCGAATTTTTGGGAGTCCGGGGAATATACAGCCCTGCCGTGGTCGGCAACAGCAGCGTTCTTCCTTCCAGACTTTCATTTCCGTTCTCTATGTGATTGACCGTTGCTATGGAATCCTGGGGGACGGAGCACTTTGCTGCCAGCGTAAAGATAGAATCCCCCTCTGTGGCGGTGTATGCATAAAAGTTTAGGTACGGTTCTTTTCCTGCCCTGTATGCTTTGCTTGCTTCTTCAACTTCCTGCTGATATTGCCGGTACAACGGGTTTGTCGAATGCGACCTCAGGCTTGGCAAAACAGGATACGACCAGTCATCGGCATGGCAATTCACCCCGATGGCTGTGAGAAGGATGAAAAAAAAGGCCTTTGCAATGTGTACTGCAAAAGCCTTCATAGCGGTATGAATTACCAATCAGCCCTCTGAAATTGCTCCAACCGGGCAGACAGAAGCACATGCTCCGCAGCTGACGCAGCTGTCTTCTGCAATTGTGCGCTTGTCGTTTGCTTCACTGATTGCTCCTGACGGGCATTCACCTTCGCAATTTCCACAGTTGATGCATGTATCTGCATTGATTTTGTAAGCCATAGTAATACCTCTTATGTATTTTTATAGAGTCGTTATAAGGATAACACAGGGAGGGTAAAAATGCAATCTTTTTATTTTTTTTCATGCCATAAAAGCATGTTATTGTACACATCAAACTCCAGCAAGCCTCTCCTTTCCATGCTTGAGAGGTAGGAGCGGATGGTTGTTCCGATGAGCATTATCTGTCCCAAGCGCATTTTGAACCCTGCAAAATCAGCTACCTGTTTCAGAATTTCTTCTGCCGTTGAAGGTTTGTCGTGCAGTATTTTTAGAATGAGGTTTTCTGTTTCGTATGTTATGATGGTGTTCAGTTCGGCTAAAGCCAGCATCCTGTCGTAATTACACGCCTTGCCATGCGAAGGCACGTACCACGTGCATTCTATGCTTTCAATTTTGCTGACGGACTGTCTGAAGAGTTCCTCGTCCTGCATGAACGGAATCCAATACCGTTTGAGGATTTTTGTTCCGAAGAATCCGTCTCCTAGAAAGAAAACCGATGCACCGTCTGTTTTATCATGCACGATAATTCCTGACTGGTCGAAAAAATGACCAGGCAGCGGGACGATTTCCAGGAATACGTCTTCCAGTTCTATTTTGCCTTCTGTTATATACCTTGTAACATGACAGGGCGTCGCCGTGCGGAACATATGGGATTCCAACGCGGAGAATTTTCTTCCGCCCCAATAAAGATCTCCGACAAGTTCGGGGTGTTCAATGAATATGCTTTCTGTGTTCGGTGCCCAGACCTCTGCCTGTGTGAGTGCAACAATTGCGCTGTTGCCTCCGACATGATCTGAGTGACCGTGTGTGTTGATGACGGCTGCAATCGGCTTCCCCGGAAACAGCGTTCCGAGAGAGTCGACGATTTGCTTTCCGTCGTCAGCGGAGTCTGCCGTATCTACTACATATAACTTGCCGTTGCTTTCGAATACTCCCACATTCGTGCTGTTGGAAAAATACCCGGTTCGTACGGAAAGTTTTCTGTATGAGAGTGCGTCAAGCCCCATGTGCAATACCTCAGAACGAAGCGATTTCTATCTTGTTTACAGTGAAATCGTGCTGATGTTCGTTTATAACGAACTTCAAATTCTGTCCTACCTTTGCGTTGAGGAAGTTGTTCCCCATCGGTGACATATAGGATATGATTCCTGCTTCAATATTGGATTCAAACGGTCCGAGGATTGTGTACACTTCATCCCTATTTTCGGTGTTATTATGCACAGTAATCTTTGTTCCGAAAGAAACGAGTGAAGTTGAAACCGTGGTCGGATCGAAAATCTCTGCACGCGCAAGGTCGTTGTTGAGCTCCTTGAGCCGCTGGTTCTTCTGCTTCTGCGCTTCTTTGTATGCAGAATAGTCTGCATTTTCTGAAAGGTCTCCCTTTTCACGCGCTTCTGCGATGTGCTGTGCGATTTCCGGCAGTTCGACGCTTTCTATGTACTTGATTTCTGCCTTGACTTCTTCGAGTTTGCGTGCTGTTACGAGCAAGCCTCTCGACCGTTCCTGCTTGACTTCTGCCTGTGCGAACTTGAAATCTGGGTATGTGTCAAGAATGCCTTTACGGAGTTGCGTCTTGTATTTCGCTTCGAGTTCAGAGACATCATTTACCATTGTGAACATTCTGGCTGTCGTTTCTTCACCCTGTTTCAGCATATAATCGAGAAGATTGTTTTTACCGCCGTTTGTTTTGTCGTCAAACAGCTGCTCGCATGCATTCTTGATTGTTTTCTTGTTGTTCGTCGTGTTGACATGGTTTGATATCTCACGGAAACAATACGAAATGATGTTTATCAGTGTAGACAGCTGTTTTTCATATGAAATGCCGGCGTCTTTGAACCATTCTTCGTTGCGGCAGTTCTTGAAGAAGTAAATGGCAGCGTCGCGGTAGTTGCGGTAGTCGTCGAAACTGTCGCGCACGAGTTTTTTAACCTTGTCGGTTTTGTCCGCCATGATAAGCGCATCGAGAATTTCTTTTTTGAGAGCGGTCGGGAAAATCTTGACGTACTCATCGTCTCCTTGGGACAGGAGCTTTATGTTTTCGAGGAAATCCTGCTTGAGCGTCGTGACTTTTGAATCCTTGAGATTTTCATACATATCGCAAGGGTTGCTTATATTGCTGTACAATTCTGCAAACGTCGGCAAATCCTGCCGGTTCAGACTCGGCATGCTTTTCTGAATTTTCTTGACGACGAGGAATGACGCCATCCGCTGCAATTCTGTGGAAGCTGCTGAACGGACGAAACTCGAGAAATAGTTGTACATATCGAAGAAAAGTTCGCTGCTTTTGTCTTCAATGTCCTTTGACAGCAGAAACTGCTCCAAGATATCGATGCGGGCGAAAAAGTCTTTCTCCGCTTTGAATTTATTGCTGAGCCGTTCTGCAGCATCCATTTCCTTGTCGCGGACAATGTACTTGGTAACATCGTCGGGGCTGACCCCGAATCTCGGGTCTGATTCGAGAATCTTCTTTGCCTTGTTGTGCCAGTTGTTCCAAGTGCGGGACGTCTTGCTTGTAGAATCTTCAGACACTTTGTCGTATGGGAATACTGCCGGGACAAGCTCTGCCTTTATCTTCTTTTCATCGCAGCCGTCCGGGAAACTCTTTATTATCAACATCAGCCAGAGGGACGGGTTCTCATCGATTGCCTTTGCCAAGTCGGCTCTGTTTGTCGTCGCCTTTTTGACCCAGATGTGGTCCTTGTTGAGTGGCTGAAGCGTTTCAACTGCCATTTTCATGGAAAGTTTATGCTTGCCTGCTTTTGCTCCGAAATTGATGAAAATTTCGTTTTTTTCAACTTTCGTGATTATTCCGACACCCCATGCTTTGTGGAATACAAATTCTTTCGGGGCAAACGCAATGTGTTTTTCCAAGTCGATGATTGCTTCAAATACATCGCGGGAAGACAGGCTGATGCTTGACATTTTGATGTATTCATCAATTCGCTTCGTGTCTTTATATTTACCACGGTAACATTCAACGATTTCATCGCGCGCTGTTTCGTTGTGTCTGTCCATGGAAAGTATGAGCTTTAGCAGGCTGATGGCTGTGTCCCAGTTGGAAGTATTCTTGTAGAACTTGTAAACATCCTGCAACAGCTGTACGGCTTTGTCTGAGTTGATTGATTTTTCAATCTTGCGCTGAACCATGAGAAAGAAGTCCAACTGTTCGGGGAGCAGGTTCAGATTCTGATTCAGCAGTTCTGTCCAGACAGTTTTGGCTGATGCGCTGTTTTTTGCGGCAATGTAGCGCAGCAATGCTTTTTTATAGAAACTTATCGCCAGCTCTTTGTTCTGTTGCTGCAGATAATGGTCTGCCAATGCTTTTGCTATATCCGCTTCCTCAAGGTCTGCCTTGACAATTCTGTCGTACAATTCCCACACGCGTTCGTCGTTCGTTTCCTTGTAGTAATTCGCGAGCCGGCGCATGGCAAAGAGATTTGTTGGGTATTCTTTCAGGATGGTGTTGCAGAGATATTCGGTGAGTTGTTCCTTGTGGTTCTTGTTGAAAATCTCAACAAGATTGATCAGTGCGCTGTCATCCAGAGAGCCACTGTGAAGGGCAATCATACCTGACAGGTAGAGGGCTATGAGGCTGTCCCTTGAATTTGCAAGCTGTTCATCACAGATAGTTTTGATTTCTTCCTCAGAGTCTTCTGCCCGAGCCTGCTTAAGAATATCCGCAAGTTTTACGAGACTGTCTTTTGTGAAACTGCTGATTCCCGCACGGGTGAATGTCTCGGCCTTCAGCATCTCCCTTACTGAATTCTCAAGTTCTTCCGTCATAACTAATAACTCCTCAAAATTGTGTTAAGATTGTTCTCTACCGGATTTTGTATGTTATTTTCCTGCATACAGGGCGAAGATGTTTTCGTCCAGCAGCTTGATTTCATTCAATGCTTCCCTGATGCGTGAACTGCTTTCCCCTGACAAATCATAGTAATCTATGAGCCAGAAATACATATTGAGTAGTCTGGGGGTGATTATCTTGCTGTCATTCGCAGGGTCTTTCAGCTCATTCTTCAGTGCATAAATGTCCTGTCTGAGTCTGACTACTTCCTGTGATTTTAAAGTCCGCCTGACATTGAATATGCCGTACAGCGTTCCATAAACAGGGAGCCATTCCAACAGTTCCTTTCCTGTGTAGCCTTTTGAACGGACTTTATCTATCAGGGTTGTGATAAGCGGTGATTCAAGGAATGAAAGGTCTACTTCTTCAGCGTTGACGAAAAACGCTTCCCGAAAGATCGCTTTTGCAAACTTAGTCTCGCCGCACAAGTCGTAGCAGTCCCCCATCTCGGCAAGAATGCATGCCTGGCCGTCGATAGTGCTGTTCGCTTCTGTCAGATATTTCAACGCGACTTCGTAGTCTCCCAGTTGTTTGTGGCAGTATCCCATTTTGCGGCTTACATCGGCATGAACCTTTGTATCCGTGTCATTGTAAATTTTGCTGTACTGAGCCAATGCGTAGGAGAAAATACTTTTCCGGAATACGTGTATGGTCTGTTCGCTGGTGTATTTCTGGTCTTTTACGAACGTCATGAACCGCTGCTTCCACGTGAGGAGCAGCTCTTCGCCCTGTTCGTACGGGGGAAGTCCTTCCAACGTAGACATCGTTTCCTGCCAGATATTGCAGCAGGACGCTGTGAAGATGATTGCATCGTTTTCCAAATCGGAAGACAGAGCCTCCTCCAGCAGTGCGTTTGCGCTGGAGTATTCCCCGCTTGAAATTAAAGTGTATGCAGTTGATAAGGCTGTGTCCGACTGTGTACCCATGAATTTTATTATACTAAAAACAGGGCTTTAGTCAATGAGTTTTTAGGAGAAAAAAGGCATATATTGTTAATGTTTTTTAACTTCTTTGTCAACACCTTTTCATAGAAACATCCTGCAAAAAGACTAAAATTTGTGCAGGGCTTGAATCATCACCCTCCGCATGACATCTTTTGCTTCTATAGATACAGCATCGGCGGTTTTCAGCTTTTCCGGCAGTTTATCGGCAATCATTCTGAAGCAGGAAAGCAGGTCCGGATTGAATACGCCGCATTCCCCGTCAATAATCATATGCATTGTCTCATCGTGGGTGAAAATCTTTTTGTTCATGCGGCGTGATACCATGACATCGTAAGTATCTGCCATTGAGACAACCTGTGCAGCAATCGGTATGAGCTCATTCTTGAGTCCGTCGGGGTAACCTGAACCGTCCCATTTTTCATGATGCCAGCGGCAGATCTGCTCAGCCGCCACAATCAGCGGTTCGTCACGGTAATCGGGAATCGACCTGAGTATGTCCGCTCCGATTGTCGTGTGCTGTTTGAGCTGTTCCTCTTCATCCGGTGTCAACCGCTCATTTTTTTTGAGGATGTGTTCGCTTATGCCGAGTTTTCCTATATCGTGGAGGGCAGAAGCTGCCTTTATGATGTTGATTTCGTCAGAGGAAATCTTGTAGTCACCAGAATACCGCACTAATTGTTTGAGCAGGAGTTCCGTAATCATTCCGACGCGTGCCAGATGGATAGCGTCTTCCCCGTTGCGCACTTCGACAGCGTGCATCAGAACTCTGAGAAGTACAAGATCATTCCGTTCATGTGCGTACAGTTCGTTTGCCACAACCTGTACAAGCTGACGCTGCTGTCTGTAATAGTTTATCGTTTTTACAACGCGCTGGAGTACCAAGACGCTGTCGAACGGACGTGCAATATAGTCCGCCGCTCCAAGTTCATAGGCATGGGCGACAGCCATTCTGTCGCTTTCAGATGAAATAATGACGACAGGAATGTTGTCCAGCCAGTTTGCAGCCTTCATCTGAGCCAGTACGCCATATCCGTCGAGATTCGGCATGATGATGTCGAGAAGTACTAAGCTTATTTTGTTTCCGTATTTCGTGAGGATGTTTATTGCTTCCGCTCCGTCTTTGGCTTCAATAATATTAAAATGGAGATGCAACATGTTGTTCAGGACGTCACGGTTTATTTCTGCATCATCAGCAATCAGAATAGTGGGTTTTAAAATCGCATCCATTTTGTACAGCCTCGTTTTTTTTTGGTATCGGTGAACCTCTGTTAGTAACGGAGAGTCGAACACATATTATTCATTCTAAAGCAAAAGTTAGCGGTTGTCAATTTTTATCTGGACTGCATATTCTTTTGCATTTTTGCAGAAAATTTTTTCTAAAAAACTGTCCACACTACTTGACGAAATCTTATGTTTCTTGTAAAGTAATTAACATCACATGGATACCTATTGCGCGACTAGCTCAGTTGGTTAGAGCGCAAGCATGACACGCTTGAGGTCTCTGGTTCGATTCCAGAGCCGCGCAATCGGTATCTATGTGTTTTTTTTGTTTTAAAATCTCTACTTGAAAATATCTCCATTCTTTGCTACCATACTCTCATGAACATGCTTTTGCCTCTGAATATGGGACAGTTCCGTTCGGTTGTCACGATGCTTGCCGGTATGTATGCTGGTTCGCGATTGCTGGACAATATCGGCTTTGTGCAGCATGGAAGTACAAATCTTCATGAGCACTGTAAGAATGTCGCTCTTCTCAGTCTCGATATTGCGGACAGGTTTCATATCACGGTTGACCGCCGGTCTTTAATACGAGGTGCGCTTCTGCACGACTATTATCTGTATGATTGGCATGACAAAAACGCTCGTCCTCACCTGCATGGATTTGTTCATCCTTCTATAGCCTTAAAGAATGCGCGGCGGGATTTTGATTTGA
The DNA here is from genome assembly GCA_902797055.1 of uncultured Spirochaetaceae bacterium. Taxonomy (GTDB): domain Bacteria; phylum Spirochaetota; class Spirochaetia; order Treponematales; family Treponemataceae; genus Treponema_D. The sequence continues at coordinate 16,803 of CADBRT010000080.1, read as the reverse complement.
ACGACATCGAGGCTGATATAATTGTGCATCATATGTTTCCTTTAACCTTTTTTCCTCCGATGAGTAGGGAAGGGTGGATTGTGACAATTGCAGACAAACTTTGTTCTTTATATGAGACGTTCCGTTTGAATGAGCATCATGTGCGGCGGCGAAGGAGGGTTTTGGCATGAGTGATGTTTTATTCTTCTATAGCATAGATGAAAGATATGCGGCAGCTTCCCTTGTGTTTCTTTTTTATGGCTTTGTCGGCTGGCTGTATGAGAGTTTTGTATGGGCAAAATTCGAACTGAAGCATTTTACCAACAGAGGGTATTTGCTTGGGCCTATCTGTCCTATATACGGTTTTGTTTCGCTTTTAGACTGGGAGTTGCTCGGCGATGTAGAGAGTCCGCTGGAAGTGTTTATTGTCTCCGCGTTGGCCTGTACCTGTTTTGAACTGATTACCTCAGTTCTGCTTGAAAGAATGTTTCACAAACGGTGGTGGGACTATTCAAATTACCCGTTGAACTTTCATGGAAGAATCAGCGTTCCTTCAAGTTTTTTCTTCGGACTGGCGGGGCTTTTCCTCGTTAAATGGATTCACCCGACAGTAACGGGGGTGCTGTTTTTGCTTCCCGCTGATTATCTGCGGTTTGTGTTCGTCCTTTCGTCAGTGCTTTTCGGACTGGATATCTGTGTTACGACCATAAGTCTGCTTCATGCCTCGGATACTCTCGAACGGTTTTACGGTTCTGTAAAGGAACGTGCTGAAGCCCCTTTTATCTGGCTGACTGACCAGTTCACGCCTCTTGATGAGGTAACGGGAAAAATCCTGTATCAGGCGAAGGACCGCGGCAGGTCGGCTATTGATCGCCTTAGAAACATGTTGCTGCGGTAGTGCGCTTCCTTGTCAACAGAAAGCAATTATGATAAACTCCTTTTAAAATTAAGCGCTGTCACAATCCAGTGGCAGCGGACAGGAGTTTTTAGTTATGGCAAAAACAGAAGCGCAGAACACACATGCATGCACACTGGACAAAATTATCAGCCTTTGCAAACGCCGCGGATTTGTATATCAGGCGAGCGAAATCTACGGAGGACAGGCTGGTGCCTGGGATTACGGTCCGCTCGGTGTAGATTTTAAGCGCAATATTCAGAACGAGTGGTGGCATTATATGACACAGCTGCGCGATGATGTCGTAGGACTTGACAGCGCAATTTTCCAGCATCATAAAACATGGGAAGCCAGTGGTCATGTCGCTCACTTTTCAGACCCGATGATTGACTGTACGGAATGCAAAGCCCGTTTCCGCGCCGACCAGCTGATTGAGGATTTTGTTTCCGCCCACCCCGAACAGAACCCCGGCAAGCCTGTCGACACGATGACACACGAAGAGATGAAGGCATTTATCGACGCCAACATCAACTGTCCTACCTGCGGCAGCAAAGAGCGCAAATACACCGCTGTCCGTGAATTCAACCTCATGTTCAAGACATATCAGGGACCGATTGCGGACGAATCTCATCTTATCTATCTCCGCCCGGAGACATGTCAGGGCATTTTCACTGATTTCAAGAATATCGTTCAGTCAAACCGCATGAAGATTCCGTTCGGTGTGGCACAGGTCGGAAAATCTTTCCGCAATGAAATCATCTTCAAGAACTTCATCTTCCGTACCTGCGAATTCGAGCAGATGGAGATGGAGTATTTCTGCAAGCCGGGAACCGATGATGACACCTTCCAGAGCTGGAGACAGTACCGCTGGAACTTCTATCTCAAATACGGCATTGCGGAAAAGAACCTTCAGTGGCACCACCACGACAAGCTCGCTCACTATGCAAAGGATGCCTATGACATCCAGTACAATTTCCCGATTGGCTTCGAGGAAATCGAGGGTATCCACAACAGAACGGACTTCGACCTTACCCAGCATACGAATGTAAGCGGCAAGGATATGAACTATATCGATCAGGACGACGGAAACAAGACATACACACCGTATGTTATCGAGACCTCCGCCGGTCTGAACCGTAACTTCCTTGCCTTCCTCTGTGAAGCATATGAAGAGCAGAACGTCGGAAAGGACGGAAAGGATGATTACCGCACTGTCCTCCACCTGCATCCGAAGCTCGCTCCGGTCACCGTTGCAGTTCTTCCGCTCATGAAGAAAGACGGATTGGCAGAGAAGGCGAAGGAAATCCAGCATATCCTCAAGGAAGATTTTGTCACTGATTATGATCAGAGCGGTACCGTCGGAAAACGCTACCGCCGTCAGGACGAAGTCGGCACTCCGTACTGTGTAACAGTCGATTACGATACTATCACTGCTGACAGCCCGAATTTCGACACAGTGACCGTCCGCTTCAGGGACAGCATGGACCAGGAGCGCGTAAAGCTTTCTGAACTGGTGAACTTCCTCAGAAATGCCATTAAAAACTGGAAGCCGGTAGAGCGTTAAAATGGAATATGTAGCCCTTGGCAGTACGAATCTCCTCGTCAGCAGAACGGCGTTTGGTGCCATGAGTCTTGATTGCAAGGAAATCGAGGCGTGTGGGGATAAAGCGGAGGAAACAGCCTGCGCTATAGTGCGTCAGGCGTACGACGCAGGAATCAATTTCTTTGATACTGCACATTCTTCGTTCGTATGCGAGCGTCGGCTGGGGGCTGCACTTCATGGCATAAGGCAGAACGTTCTGCTTGCGACAAAAACAGACGCAGGCAATGTCGACGAATTGAAATTTGATTTGTCGGAGAGCCTTTCCGCTTTGGAGACCGATTTCATTGATTTGTATCAAATAGAAAATCCGTCTTTCCTGCCGGTTATCGGCGGTAAAGACGGATTGTACGATGAACTGCTCTCATTGAAAAAAAGAGGAATTATACATCATTTTGGTATTGCGACTGAAAATCTGGATATCGCCAAGGAAGCGATAGAAAGTGGCCTGTACGAAACCGTCCAGTTTTCGTTCAACATTTTAACGAGCGATGTTTCCGTTGCTCTGGTCCGCCTCTGTCGGGAACGGGATGTGGGCTGTATTGCCATGCAGCCGCTTAATGGCGGTTTGCTGCGGAATATTCCGCTCGCAGTCGGATATTTCAGTCAGTTTGAAAATGTCGTTCCGGTGTGGGGAGCGCATACAAAGGAAGAACTCTCCCACATACTGTATTTTATTGAACATCCGCCGGTAATTGATGAGCAGTTCAAGGCGGATGTTCAAAAACTCCGTGATTTTTTCAACTGAATAGAAACTTTTTACGTCGTTGATTTTCTCAGTGCTTTGAGTGTGTCTTCCACTTCTTTTTTGTTCAAAACCCTGATAATCCTGATATTCGTTGCATCAACCTGCATGATTTTAGGTGAGCCGTCTTCCTCTGTTTCGCCCAATAACTGTACATACGGCATTTTTGGCTGACCGGGAATAACATCTACAACCTGAGCAATCTTTCCGTTGGAGAGATAGACATACACCCCTATCGGATAGAGCGAAATGCTGTACAGCAGTGCTTTGGTGACAGTATCGTCGTACTGCCGGTTTGAATTCCGCAACATCTCAATAAGGGCTTCGAAGGTTGTTCGCTCTTCTTTATATTCACGTGGTGCAGTGATGGCTTCATACGAACACGCAATGGCGAGAATTCTTGCATAAAGAGAAATTTTGTCCCCTTCAAGATGTTTCGGGTAGCCGGTACCATTCATCCGCTCATGATGCTGTAGAACTGCTATCTGTATAGGCAGAGAGAAATTTCCCCGCTTTAAGATATTGAAGCTGACAATAGGATGCGTGTTCATCATCAGTTTTTCCGGTGGTGAAAGCGGTTTGTCCGCCATGTAAATTTGCGGCGGCAGAAGAATCATGCCGATTTCATGCAGAATACATGCTACACCGAGTTCTACCAGCTTGTCTTCAGGAAGTCTGAGTTGCAAACCTATGGTGAGCGCAACAATAGTAGACCGCATTCCATGGCTGACAAGAAAATTCTTGTCCATGCTTTCAGGGGTGGACATAATCCTCAGGATGTAGCTCTTATTTTCTTTTATAAGGGCACACAACTCTGTGACCTTTTGCTGTATTTCGTCGTTATTGAAAACTTTATTTGTTGCGTACTGCGTATAAACAGAGTGTATGTACGACATGTACGCATGGTAATCATTTTTGACCCTATTGTAGACGGCCGAATCGATGTGCAGCATCTCTGCTGTTTTTGCTTTCTGTTTTTCTTCTGTCGAGACGGCATTCTTCACTGCTGTAGCAGCAGGTTTACTGACCGCTGCAGTTTTTTGTTCCGGTGCTTTTGTGGCGGTAACAGGATCTTTTGCATTGTCGCCATTAAAAAAATTGTTGACGTCAACCGTTTCCATCTTCGCGTCTACATCGGCAGGTTTTGCTACTATGGTAATCTTTGCAGCCGCCTCTTTTTTGGCTTCCTCGGCAATAGCTTCCATTTCTGCTTTGGTTTTTGCCTGTGTTTCGCTATAGACGGTTACGAAATTCCATGCCTTGATATCCTTCAACTGAACTTCATTGAATGAACAGTTTGCAGGAATAAGTAAGAATTCTTTATCAAGCAATACATCTGAAAGAAAAGTTGAGTCTGGTGAAATTTCGTCTACTTTGTAAGAAATCATAGAGTCCTCACTTTATTATCGGTCTGTACATGGTATAGCATAAATTTTAGAAACAATAAAGAGAACTTCTTCTTGGAAAGAACTATTAGTAATGCTGTAGGGCAAAGATTCTGTTTTAGGAAAATATGGCTAGGGGGGGTATTGAAAAAATACATTCTCTGACAGGCGTCTGGATGTCAAAATATACGTCTGTCAGAAAATGCTAGGTTACACTGCATGACGCTCTTACCCATCATGAAGTTTGGACCTTAATCACAACTATATTTATTATCGGAGTGAGGTCTCAGAACTTGAATTCATTTTATGAATCTGCGGTATTCGGAAACAGCGCGTTTCAATTCGCTGTAGATGATTTTGCTCTGGTAGAGAGAGCGCAATGTGCTGTCTTGTGGTAAATCCTTGCAGAGTTCCGTGAGCTTTGCTTCTGTTGGGAATACAAGCGCTGCAGCGTCCTTCGCTTCTGAATGTACTATCTGAGCATCAATATTATTCAACTCTGCGAAAATTTCAGGTGCGCGTGTTCTGTCTCTGACTGCTTTTTCTGCCAGATTGATTCCCTTTGTCGCGAGCGTCTGAAGTGTATTCAGCGTCCGTGAAAAATTTTCCCGCACGCTGTCGACATTCACTGTGCTTCGTTCTGCCTGTATTTTTCTTTCGTTCTCTTTCGCACGTGCAAAAAAGAGCGCTTTGTCTGCTTCCCGTTCCGGCAGACAGAGCAGCGATTCAACGCTTTTGTAGGAAATACCTTTTATTGCAAGACTCTCTTTCGTGAGGCTGTAGGTTTGTATCCCTTCCGGACCATATACGGAACATGTTTTTTCAAACCACCAGGAAAAAAGAGACATCTTTTTATCTGTCAGCAGCTTGTTTCCTTCGTAATCAGCAGCGTAACAGGGGAATGCGCTCATCAGAGCCGCTGTGCTTTGGGTCTCAGAAGGACGGAGCCTTGTTGCGGTGCGGTGTTCCCGCTCTTCGAACTGGGAGCCACGTATGTGAGTCTGCCTGCCGGGAAATCCTAAATCCATGCCGGCAAGATAGATGTCTTTTGCTCCGCAGAATCGCGCGAAATCCCATGCTGTCGTCGCGACGCTGCCGCCGGCTCCAAGCGTTCCGAACGCACCCAGTTTCTTTTCGAAATACTGTCCAATCGGAAACTGTGAAGAACAAAGCACTATCTCTTTGCAGGGGAATCTGAAGACAGAAGGCCACACAGCAACTTCTGTCACCAGAATTGACGATTTCGATTCCAGATAGTCCAAGTGCCGGGCACAGGCGTACTGAGGATCCACCAGTACGATAAAGTCCGGTTCTATCCCCGCCTCAAGGCAGGAATGCAGGGCTGTTTCCACACAGATGATGAATGCCCGTTTCTTTAATTCTGCAAGCACTGGCAGCAAGTGCTCAAGGCTTGGCCCCGCCGCAATCACGATGAAGGGGATCGGCGTTGCAAGAGAAGCATTTGCATTGCTGTATTTGAGAATGCCGCTCAGACGGTTCAAGTGACTGAGGTTTCTACAGCTGTTTGACAGCCACAGCTTTGCGAATTTTTCCAAAGTGCGCGTGTTGGTATCATCTTTCCGCTCATTCTGCTGCAACATTTTTTTTATATCTGAAAAATACGGCAGAGAGTGTTCGTACTGGTTCGGTACTGCAAAGATATATGTTTTTTTTGCGCTGTGGGAGCTGATAATCGGATGAACAATGTCCAACGGTGCTTTTATGACAAAGGCCACCTGTACGTGTGACAGGATTCCTTCCCAGTCCGTCGCTTCAAACGCCGCAAAGAGAAATGCCGGATCTTGTTCTATAATAACCATCGGTGTGTCAGGAAACAGTTTGTGAAAGGCTTCCGGTGTATATCCGAGCCCGCAGGAAAAAAACAACGCAACATCAAAGTCTGCCGGATTGAACCGTGAGACGGATTGTTCGGCTTCCCTGCCGGGATTATACGCTGAATGCAGGGGTTTGTTTTGCACTGCCGCTGTCATCTGTCCGTTTTTCGCCGGTTTCAGAACAAACGGTTTTGCGGTGGCGCCGGATTCATATGCTGCAATATCCTGCTCCAATGACTGTGCAAGGGCTGGAAAACGCTTTTTGAACAGGAAGATATTTTTATTCCAAAGTGAGTTCAATTGTCATCCCCTCCGTAACAGGTGTTCCTGCCGGCGGATTCTGTGATACAACCCATCCTTCTCCCTGTATGACGAAATTGATGCCGGCAAGGTCAAGCAGCGGAATCAAATCGCGTTTTGGTCTTCCGGTGAAGTCAGGTACCGTGTCTTTTATGCGGATTGGAGCGTTCTGCGTTATGGAGATGGTTCCTGAATGTTCCACGCTTGACGCTGTCGGACGGGTCATACCCATATGGTCGATGATTTCATCGGCTGCTTCTGCAATGACCGGTGCAACAATGCGCCCTGCATAGGTTTCACCCTTTGCTTTTTCGATGACGATGTACAGGATGATTTCCGGGGACTCCACCGGGAAAATGGCAATACAGTTGGAAAGAAAGTCGGTGTCGCTGTAGCCGCCGTTTACCATATCTGCCATTTGGGCGGTACCCGTTTTGACACCTATCGTTATGTCACCGATTCTCGCCCGTGTACCTGTGCCTTTTTCTGCTGTCGTCTGCATGCAGCTCAGAATGTAGTCCGCCGTCGTTTTTTTGAGCACCCGTTCACCGTAGGTGACCTGATGGACATAGGTATCGTTGTTGTCTTTGTTCGTTATCTTGTGTATGAATGTCGGTTTGACGATGACACCGCCGTTTGCCAGTGCTGAAGCCGCCTGAATCATCTGCAATGCAGTTACGCTGAGTTCCTGACCGATCGCCATTGTCGGCTTTGTTCGTGCAGACCAGTATTTATCTGTCGGGTTTTTGACAGACCCTGTGGCTTCTGCAGGAAGTTCCACGCCGGTGCGTTCCCCGAAACCGAATTTGTGCACATAGCTGAGGAATGTTTCGGTGTCCAAAAGATCGCTCATTTGGGCAAAACCGTCGTTGCAGGAGTATTCCAAGGCTCCTCTGACACCTACCCATCCATGGTGGTCAAGACAGGTAATCCGGATGGTTTCGCCGAGGTTTGTGGTGCGTTCATATACTCCGTCGCACAGGAATACGGTGTCAGCATCAAGCACTCCTGTGTCGATACATGCTGATGCGGTGAAAATCTTAAAGACACTTCCCGGTTCGTACGCGGACATCGCAGGGCGGTCAATCGTTTCTTCTATAGTGGCATTTGTGTATTTGTTCAGGTTGGATGCCGGCAGGCTTATATAGGAAAGAATTTCTCCGGTCTTTGCGTTCGATGCCACCAGCATCATGTTTTCGGCTTGCGTTCGTTCCATCGTCTCCTGTGCAATCTTTTCCAGCCGGTACTGGAGGTTCGCATCGATGGTGAGATAGATGTTGTCACCGTGGATTTCAGATTCAAAATTATCTGTCGGAAGCGGGGAGAGCACTTCCTGCTGTGAGTACTCTATGCCGCTCAGTCCTTTTCCGTCATCGCCCATGTATCCTATCAGTTGGCTGGCGAGGGAATCCTCGGGATAAATACGCCCCGGAATCCTATCGAAGCGGGAAAAGGAATCGTAGTGCTCTTTTTGGAGCAGTTCCGAGAGTTCTGCGTATTCTCCCTGTGTCAGCTTCTTACGTATATAGATGAAACTGGAATTTTTGTTCTGTATGATTTTTGAAGAAATCTCGGCAGGTCTCATGTCTATTACGGGACCGACGTCCTGTGCGAATGCCTGTATGACACTTGGCCTCATGTTCCGCGGGGTGACTCCGAAGTGGTAGAAGTTTGTCTGCACCGCCAGCGGTTTGCCGTTTCTGTCGACGATGGACCCTCGTTCAACCGTCGGCGGACGGGTTGTCAGGGGCTGCGGTTCCCGCAACGCCAGTTTTACATATGATGTATATATATAAAGAAGTGCTGCCAGCGTGAAGGATAAGACAAATACAACCCTCCACTTGCTGAAAAGCCCGTTCATCTGCATAACGCTTTCCCCAGAATATTGTAGACGGGAATGAAACCGTATGTACGAGAATCTATGGATATCCGGCTGTTATCTCCGATTGCCAGTATGGTTCCGTCGGGTACGCGTTTGGTATCTTTCAGATTGTCGTATTGCTCTTTAGAAAGCAGGTATTCATGCCCCATAACAAAAAGAGTATAGCCGTTATCAGTAGAATAATCCAGTGGAGCGCCTTTTGCGGCCACGCATCTTTTTATGACGGTTTTATTGTCGTGCATAAAAATCACGACATCCCCAGCCTTTGGCTCCGACCACTGGAACAGGGTTTTGTCGCTGAAAGGAATGTCTAGCCCGTAGCGGCATTTGAGCACCGCGACGGCGTCTCCATCGTTTAGCGATGGTTCCATGGAAGAGCCTGTTATGTGAAGAATGTCAAGTACAAAGAATTTCAATATGAATCCGATGCAGAGTCCGGTGACGATGCAAAGAGCTGCTGTTGTTTTCATAACACGCATGTAGGATTCTCATTCTAATATCGAAATTGATTTATGTCGATAGTGATACTATGGAAGTTATCAGATTCAACGCCACCCCTGCCGCTCCTGCATTTACGCCTCGTCTCAGAAAACCGGTGAGAATGAGTTCTGTAAAAGCGTTATCAGGAATCGCGGGTGTCTCTTCCCTGAAAGTCGTTCCGCAACCGCATGCGGTAAAAAAATTCAGCTTCCTCTTGGCTGTAATCCCCCTCACCATTCTTTTTACGTTTTTGCTTGTCCGCATCAATAATTTCGTGGTTGAACGCAATGCGGTAAAAGTTGATTTCGGTGTTCCCTTTGAAGCGACTGCTTCGTATCTGGACAAAGTTCTGTTTGATTTCGCTCTGTCTCAGGATCCCTTTTATGACAATGAAGGGAATATAGTGACTTCGGAGGGGCCTGCCCAATCTGCTGTGAGCGTCTTCAGAGATCCTGTTTCATTTCAAGAGTATACCGTCAAAAGCGGGGAAAGCATCAGTTCAATCAGCATGAAATTCGGGCTTTCCAACATTTCCACACTGATAGCTGTGAATGGAATCAATAACGTCCGCTATCTCCGCTCCGGTCAGAAACTGCGCATTCCGTCTGTTGACGGTCTGGTGCATACCGTCGGCGACGGTGAAACGATAGAAGGCATTTCCGTCAAATATCATTCCGCTGTGGAAGATATCCTTGATGTAAACGATTTAGACTCCTATGAACTTATCACCGGTCAGGAGCTGTTTATTCCCGGTGCCCGATTGGACGGGGACTCTTTGCAGCGGGCGATGGGAGAACTTTTTACGTGGCCGATTACGGCAAAGTGGAGGCTTTCTTCTGCGTTCGGCGCCCGCAAGGATCCCTTTACCGGAGCTTCTTCGTATCATACGGGAATCGATATGGCTTGTCCGACAGGTACCGCGATTACGGCCGCAATGAGTGGAACGGTCGCGGTCGCTGGCTGGTCGAGCGTGTTCGGAAATTATGTCATTTTGAAACATATTGACGGCTATCAGACCCTCTACGGTCATATGAGCAAAACCCTCGTCAAGAAGGGGCAGTTTGTCAGCCAAGGGGCACGGATAGGTCTTGTCGGAAGTACCGGTTATTCCACTGGTCCGCATCTGCATTTTACTGTTTATAAAAACGGTAAGCTGGTGAATCCTCTTTCTGTTCTAAAATAGGGATTTATGGTTCCGTTCCGTGTAAGACTCCTTATCTCTGTCTGTCTGTTGTCCGTCCTGTGTACATTTGTTTTTCCTCAAGATGTCGCAGACCAGTTGGCTCGCATTGATCAATTGCAGCGTTCCTACCCTGATGTCAAATTTGTCTGCCGGTATGAACCGACTCTTTCCGACATTGAGATTGTACTCACCTCCAAGAATGAAGAAAAGCGGTTTGTTCTGTTTTGGTCTGGCGGCAGAATGCTGCCGGCGGAAGAACTGGTCAACATGGATGATTTCTGTCCGATTGTCTATGAGTATCCTGTTCGGGTCGAGGATCCGTTGGGGTTCACCGCTGACAGAATTGCAGAAATCCGTGAGATGACATCAAAGGAAGCCCGCCGCAAAGGAGCCATAACCCCGACGTTTTTTTTTGATATAGTGTATGACAGTTCCTCCCGCGCTGCTGTTACAAACCACATAAAGACGACGACCTTTCTGGGGAAAAAACTCAATGTTCATGAAAAAATCATTCCGCCGCTGAAAAAGGTTGAAAACAACATCCTGCTGTTGGCGAAAACCGATGCAGAGACAAAAAACTTTGTAAACCGTCTTTCGGCGGCTCAAGGATTCAATTGGCGGGAAATCAGGGACAGAAATGCAAAATCATTTCACAGCATGGGCGTGGCAATCGATGTGTTGCCTTCCGGCTGGAAACAGAAGAATGTCTACTGGGCATGGAGACGCGACGTGGTCGGCGACAGCTGGCTGTTCACTCCGTTGGACAGACGCTGGATGCCGCCGGACGCTGTGATTGATGCTTTTGAGCAGGAAGGTTTTGTGTGGGGCGGCAAATGGGAAGTGTGGGATAACATGCACTTTGAGTACCGTCCCGAAATTATCGCTGCGTCAAAAGAGCAGTAGTGACAGGTTCTGAGGTTTCTGTCTTCGGCATCCATTCTTTTGCATATTTCAGGATTTTCTGGGCAACGAATCCCGCTGCCTGCCCGAGTAGGTTTGACTTCTGCACATCTCTGTCGGCCACGAGCGGTACGGTATACAAGCGGGTTCCGTTCAGCAGGTAGCTGAGCGTACCATACTGTTTTCCGCATTGCACATCTCCGTACAAGTTTTCAGGCAGTTCTGCTTCTGTATAAACGGAAGCAGCGGCTCCGGTGGGGCTGTCAGCCGCTATGAACGGTACCGTGAAGGTCTCGTCATATGCCGGTACCAGCGTGACAGATTTTTCCTTCGCGCCGGCAATGCCAATGACATAGCTGTGGCTTTCGTCCAGCTTTTTTTTGTAGTCGGCGAAATTTCCGAATGCGTAGTTGAAAAGCTCCATATTGTCTTTTATGCGGTACTCATTTCCTTCCGCAGTATTGGAGCCGGGGCCGTTCATGGTGACAGCAAGGAATCTGGTTCCGTTTTGTTGTGCTGTAACAGCGATGTTGTAGCCGCTTTCATCAATGAACCCGGTTTTGAGACCGTCACAGCCTTTGAGCCTTCCCAGCAGTTTGTTCGTGTTTTTTTGTCGTATCGCCTTTGAATCCCCGAGATAGCTTTCTGCGGCGGGCAGGTTTTTTGCCCGTGGATAGACCAGTTCCTTTTGTGCATGAAACAGGTTCAGCGACTGCGGGTATTTTGCCAGATAGTGTCTGGCAAACGTCGCGAACTCCCGTGCTGTCGTCACATTCTTTTCGCTGTAGCCGCTTGACTCTACAAAATGAGTATGGGTGAGCCCTAGTTCTGCACACGCTGCGTTCATCCGTTCCACGAATGCTTCCATGGAATCCGTTATGTAGTAGGCGCAGGCAATCGAGGCGTCGTTTCCGCTTGCAATGGCAAGCCCCAGCAGCAACTCCCGCAGTGTAACACGTTGTCCGCGTCCGAGATACATGCGTGAAGCGTCTGAGGGAAGATTTTCGGACCAGCTCTGCGGTGGCAGCGGAACGACATCGTCCAAAGCTGCCTCTCCGCGTTCTATGGCTTCAAAGATGACATACATCTCTACTATCTTTGTGAGGGACGCTGGAGGAATAGGAGCGTCTGCATTTTTTTCGTAGATGATGCTTCCTGTTGCAGTGTCGATAATGATTGCACTTCCGGCTGCAATATCAAGCGCTTTCGTTTCAATGGCGTAAGGAAGGGGAGAAAGCGCTGTTGATTTCCGTTCGGGGAAGGCTTCGTCCAGGGTCTTTTGCAGCTGGATCTGTCCGGTTGCGGTCAGTGCGGGAACTGCTGGAGGTTCCGCAAGCCATTTGGCTTCTGTTGCACAGTACACCCCGAAGAACAGGATAAGAAAAAGCAGGATAATCGCGAAAAAGGCTCCTGCAGGGCTTCTCTTTTTGGACATCACACCCTCGCACTGCGGTTCCGCAGAAGCATATCGGCAAGCGTTAGTGCTGTCATAGCTTCAATGACGGGTACAATCCGTGGACAGAGGCACACATCATGCCTTCCTTCGATGAGTATATCACAATCGTTTCCGTGTATGTCGACCGTTTCCTGCTTGAGGTAGATGCTTGGGACTGGTTTTATGGCGCTCCGGAACACGATGCTGTCGCCTTTGGAGATGCCACCGAGGATTCCGCCCGCATTGTTCGTCTCAAATGAGAACGGGGCACGCATGGCGTCGTTATTTGCCAGCCCGGAAGAATCGGCTGCTGCAAATCCACTGCCGAATTCAATCCCTTTAACCGCGCCGATTGACATGACTGCGTGGGACAGAACGGCGTCAAGTTTGTCAAAAACCGGTTCCCCCAAGCCTGCTTGTACACCAGTCACTTCACATTCGATAATGCCGCCGGCGGAGTTTCCCTGCCTTCTGAATTCCTCTATTTTTTCCTGCATGGACAGTGCGGCTTCCGCATCCGGCGCGCGCATGGCATTCTGTTCAATGACTGCAAGGTCTCTTTTGCTGCAGGAAACTCCTGCCGCTTTGATGGTATAGGCATGTATCTGAATGCCTTCTTTTTTCAGCAGCAGTTTAGCAACAGCCCCCGCTGCGACGCGTGCCGCTGTTTCCCGTCCGCTGGACCTGCCGCCACCGCGGTAGTCTCTGAGTCCGTATTTTTCCTGATAGGTAAAGTCTGCGTGCCCGGGGCGGAATTTGTCTTTGATGTTGCTGTAATCGCCGGAGTGCTGGTTTGTATTGCGGATTATCATAGCAATTGGCGTGCCTGTTGAGATGAGCGTTTCTCCGTTGGGGAAGACTCCGCTTGCAATTTCAACTTTGTCGGCTTCCTTCCGTGCTGTCACTGCCGCATTGTTTTTTGCGCCAGGTTTCCGCCTGTCCAGTTCCGATTGAATGAATCGTTCATCTATTACCAGTCCCGACGGACATCCGTCGACGATGCAGCCGAGTGCAACTCCGTGGCTTTCCCCGAATGTCGTCACTTTAAAAATTTCACCAAAACTGTTTCCTGCCATAGCCGGCCTCCGCCCTTGCGATTTTAACGTAATTTGTTCATTAACTCAACACGGCTGTGCACATCGAGTTTTTTGAATATCTTTTTGTTGTGGGTGGCAACGGTAGCGGACGAAATGTTCAGTTCCTGTGCGATTTCCTTGTCGCTTTTCCCCGCGGAAATCATCAGCGCAATCTGGTGCTCCCTCGGTGAGAGACCGTAGTGCTGTCCGGCTGAAGTTTCTCTTGGATTTACAGTCTGTGCGGCGCTTTGCACCGGCGGTCTGTGTTTTGTGTCGTCTTCCTGCGGGGCGGTCTGTGCATGCGTGCCTAAGACGGTGTTCTGTATCTGGGACATAACCGAGCGTTTTGCCTTGCGTGCGGTGGACAGGATGGACAGGATGGTGTTCTTGAAAACGCTGGAGGAGAATGGCTTGCACAGGCACGAGGAAACACCTTTTTGAATCAGTTCCTGCACTTTTTCGTCGTCCTGCGTTGGGAACAGCACAACGAACGGGATGTTTTGGAGCGTTTCTGTACCAGAACATTTTATGAACAGTTCTTCACCCGAGAGAAACGGAACCGTCTGTTCCACGACAATGACGTCGGGCGCCGGGTGTGTCATCTCTGTCAGGAACGACCACGCTTCAAGCCCGTTCGGGACCAGTATGACGTTGCTCTCTTTTTCAAGCAGTTTCTTAAAATAATTAGCGATGTTGATGTTGTTTTCCACGAGCAGTACAACCGGAGCGTCCGTTGTTGACGTTGAAAAACTCTCGTTCAGCGGAACCGCCGTGCCGCCTGAGGATTCCGGCGTGTACAGTGACGCTGTGTAGGTTTCTGACGGACGGGCTTCTGCCAGAAATTTTTCAACCTGCATGGATACGATATAGGTACAACCGTTTTCTCCGTCAGGAAGTACTTTTAGGTTTCCGTTGTACAGTCGTGTTCCCTTTTGAACAATGTTCAGGTCAAATGGAAGCTCTTCCATGTTGTCGAACAGCCGTTCCATGTCTTTGCTTTGGAGCGGACATTTGATGGTGTGCAGAAGCGTGGAATCATCAAGACTGAAACGGATGTCCATGTCTGCATTGTGTGGCGCAAGCTTTACGGCTGACATGCTTGTGTTTGCAAGCAGCATTTCAAGTATGTGGGGGTTTATAAGCAGTACGGTGCCGTGGGGAATGTCGATGGTGCAGTGTACCTTCACATTTTTTCTGCAGGCGTTGATTTTTATGAATGAAACACAGCTTTCTACGAATTCACAGATGTCAAGCGGAGAGTTCTGTGGATGTGTGGATGAAATCAGGTAGCTGGAAGTCAACAGAAAGTCGATGGAACGGGTGGCGTTGAAGTCGATGAGGTTCTTTATCTCTTTGCTTGAAAGCGTGTCGAAGCGCAGTTCGGGAAGATTAATGGCATTTTTTATAACGGTCACCATGTCGAGTACATTCTGCAATGTCTGTCCATAGAAGGTTTTGTTGTGTTCGTGCATTTGGTCCAAGGCTTCGAGTCTGTCCGCATTTTTGCCCAATGTGTCGAAACGGTTTTTTATGCGTGCGGAGGAAGATATCACCGGCGGCAACAGTATGGTAAGAAACAGATAGTAGTTTATGATAAAGTCGTCATCGTACGGCAACATAAGCACCGGTGCTTTGAACAGCGTTCTAGCAAAGAGCAGTATTTTCCATACTCCTGCAATGTATGCAGTTGTAATCCAGAATAGTTTTCCCTTGTACATGCGTTTCTCTGTGTTTTTTTTCATGTTGCTCAACAATATTGTGCCGGTTATGAAAAAAATTGCAGAAACGGTCGCAGTGTAGACAATCTGCTGTACGGGTATCGGTAAGGGCAGAACGTCGGCAGCCAGTCCCGCAACCGTAAGCACAGATATGCTGATGCACAGTGTATCATAGACAAACGGCGGCCTTCCGTTTGTGATCTCCCCTTTTTCGAGTCTGAACATGAGGATAATGAGCGCGCAGACAAGGTGGGTGAACACCCTCGGCAGTGCGGCGCAGACTCCCTTGTGCTGTGTAAATCCATTCCACAGAAAAATGGGCCCTATGCCGGTAGCTTGCAGCTGAATCAATATGGCGAGAAAAGCAAATCCCGCGAGTGCAAAGTAAAAATAGTCGCGGAACAGTCCCCCGTAGATACAGGCAAATATCATAAGTGCGAAAATCAGAACGTTTATCGTGGAATGGAAAATCGTGTGGGCGAGAATTCTTGGCAGGTAAAAGCCCTGCTTGCGCAAGTGTATGAACAGTGAACTGCCGTAACGGCTTGAGTCTATTTTTAATCTGACGCGATGTGTGCTGTCGTCAACAAAAGTTTTTTCGGGCAGCGTTATAGACTGTCTCATGGTGGAGCTCTGCACTGCAGACCGGGGAACGCCGAAGCCCGTCCTGCCGTAGAACTGCCAGATTCCTCCGCTTTGTATGTAGATATCTGCGGATTCTACGGGTTCTGAACCTATATCCAGATGGTAGATGCTGTCGTTTTTCGTCGTTTCGCTGGAAAATTCCAGCTGAACCCATAGGGTTCCCGTATACAGCCCCGGGTTGAAGCGTTCACCGACAGAAATGAGTTTGTCTGACGGAACGGTCTCTGCTTCCACCGTGTTTGTCGTGTCGATATAGTAGGAAAGCGAAGTTTGTATCAGCGTGCTTTCTGCTGTTGCCGGCAGCAGCGTCAAAATAGATAGCATGCACAGCAATAAAAGCGAAAAAACACTTTTTTTTATGGTCATACGCCCAGTATAAATCATAACCCGCGGTTTTGAAAGCACAATTTACCTTGTTTTGGGTATGGTACTACCATATTTATGGTAGTTTTGAAGGTTGCGTGTACCCATCATCTTTGTTATGGTAAAGATGCTTGAGAACGAAATCGTTCAAGGGCATGGAAAGAGAGATTTACATAAATTAGGTAAGAATTCAATTTAAAAATCACAAACTGAAAGACGGTGCCCGAAGCGGACGCCGTTTTTTTTGTGTCATCCCCCTCTGCTTTTGCTGGATACCTACCGCCACTTTGTTTCATGTACCGCCGCCACGTGAGGTGCCATCTACCCCTCATGGGGGTCGCCATCTCCCGCCACGGGGGTTGCCATCTGCCCCTCATGGGGG